>DAOUFX010000140.1:0-3189 GCA_034429675.1 Anaerolineae bacterium
TTTCGTGCGGGTACCCCCGCACGAAAAAACACGCTTCCTTTACCTCTTCCAAAATCTAAAATCCAAAATCCACTACCCGATCTTCTCAAGCTCGTCGAGCATCCCCGCGAGCACATCAAATCCGCCCTGCCAGAAGTCGGGCGAGGCGATGTCGAAGCCGGCCTCGCCGACGATGTGTTGCGGACTGGCCGAGCCGCCGTAGGCCAGGATGCGCAGGTAGTCCGCAACAAAGGCCGGACCGAGTTCCTTGTACTTGCGGTACAACGCCAACACCAGAAGATTGCCGAAAGCATACGCATAACAATAGAAAGGCGTTTCGTAGATATGAGGAATCCCCAGCCACTCAAAGCGGAATTCATCGCTGAGCGCGACCGCGTCGCCGAACTGCTCGCGCAGGTTGTCCAAATAGGCAGCGCAAAGCGCGTCGGACGTAGCGCCATCGCGGATCAGCTGATGGGCTTGCTTTTCAAAGAGAACAAAGTACCCCTGGCGCACGATTGTGGCGTAGGCGTCGTCGAGCATGGTACTGAGCAAAGAGCGACGCACGGTCAGGTCCGGCTCGTCGTTGAGCAATTTATCGCTCAACAGCATCTCGCCAAAGACCGAAGCCGTCTCGGCCAGCGGCAACGCCGAGAGGAACGTCAGCGGGGAATGCCCGGCGGCCAACATCCCGTGGACGGCGTGCCCCAACTCGTGCGCCAGCGTCGCGACGTCGCCGATTTTTCCCTGGAAATTCGTCTGCACCCAGGGCGTCATTGCCGGGAGTGGGCCATAGCAAAAGGCGCCGTCCATCTTGCGCGGGCGCACCTCGCTGTCGAGATGCCGCTCGGTCAGAACTTGCAGCGCCTTGTCGGCCAACAACGGTGAAAATGCCCGGTAAGCGGCTTCGACCAGCTTTACCGCCGCATCGAATGGGTAAGTCTTCGTGACCTGCGCCAGCGGCGCGTAGAGATCGTAGCGGCGCAACCTTTCCAGCCCCAGCGCTTTCGCTTTGAAGCGGAAAAAGCGCTGAAACAACGGCGCGTTGTTGCGGATAACGTCCAGCAATGTATCCACAACCGAATCGGGGAGGTCATTTTCCAGGTTGCGCACACTGATCGGCGCAGCAAAGCGGCGCACCTTGATGTTTTCGGAGTGCCAATCGAGGATGCGCGCCATATAGATTTGCGCCAACACCTCCGCCTGAGCGGCGTAAACGCGGTTGAGTTCCTGATAGGCCGCCGCGCGCAACCCGGAATCGGGGCTGGTCATATAGAAAGAAAGCTGGCCCCGCGTCAATTCTTTCTCCTCGCCGTCTACCGTCAAATGGAAGGTGAAGGCATTGGTGATCATATCGTAAATCGTCACAACAGCCTGAACACCGTTGGCATTTTTGAGATTCACGATCTTTTCTTCGGGCTCACTGAGGGCATGGGGTTTGAAGTTGCGCAGAATCTCCAGATAGTAACGAGCGTCGCCGGCGTGCGCTATCAACTGCGTTGCCGTTTCATCGTCCAGCGCCTTCCACCAGAGCTCGAAAAAGAGCAGCCGGTTTTGAAGATCGGCGACAAATTGCTGAACCCGGGTGCGAAAGGCCAGTGCGGCTTGATTCGCAGTGTCCTCAGAAAACCAAAGGAAGGCGTAAGCTGTCAGGCGAGCGACATCGGCGTGCAATTGCTCGTGCGCCCTGAGCAGATCAAGAAAAAACGCCGCGTCCACGTCGCGATTCAGCCGGTCACACGATGCTTCAAACGTAGCGACGCGCGCCTCAACCTCACCGAAGAACTGCGCCATCTCCGGCGTCGCCGGATCGGGCAACAAGTCCGCAAGCGTCCAGCGTTGGGGAATGTGCATAAAACCGATGCCTCCTAAAAATCTGGGGGCGGGGCTTGGCGCGGGCTGCGCCCCCCACTTCTTCCCTTTTTATTGAGATGATACACTATTTCTGTTGAGGGATAAGACAAAAACAACCAACAGGAAGCCCGCGGTCAGCGCTATATTGATCATCCACAGGTTACGCGCATATTCGGAACGGTAGGCAAATAAACGCAGCGCCCACACCGTGAGCTGATACAGCGCCGCCGGCAGAAGCGACCAACGAAGCGCGCGCTTCGTCCAGAAAAGGGCGGCGAAGACCAGGAAACCTATGCCCCACAACAAATACAAACCGCCCAGGATAGGTAAAGGGAAAGAAAGCGCATAGGACTCAAAGGCCGGTCCAATGCGAAAAGCCAGCAGCGCGCGCGCCACATTGGCCAGCCCCATTGCCCCAAAAAACACAGTCAGCAGCTTACTTCTCATCCTATGCCCCGCTTATTTTTGCGCCACAAAGAACAGATACGCACCGGCGTCGGTGAGCGGCTCCTCGTAGTAACGGCGCAGCAGGGCTTCGGTCAGAGCCAGATTCCAACGGGTAGGGACAAGAATCCAGCGTCCCAGAAATTTCTTGGCCAGCAAGCTGGGCAATCCCAAGGGATGGCCCCATTCCAGCGCCGCCAACGCCGCCGGCGAGAAATACGGCCACCAGCGGGTCAGTCGCATACCGGCGCGCTCAAGGCGCGCGCCCCACGCTTCCGGCGTGTCGTAGTAATGATGGCGCGTGATGCGGTCGAAAAGGCGACGGTAAGCTTCCGCCGGTCTACGCAGATGCAGCGCATCCAGAATCCGCGCCACAGAAAGATAAGTGCGAAAGTTGGGACCGGGCACACAAAAGTAGAACCACCCGCCCGGACGCAGCACCCGCGATACCTCCTGCACCACCGGTTCCACGTTGGGGATGTGCTCCAAGACCGAATTGCTGATGACCGTCGCGAAGGCAGCGTCGGGGAAGGGCATCCTGGCTCCGCTGGCGTAAGTCAGCCGGTGATAAGCGCCCCTGGAGCGCGCCTCCTGAAGCGGCCCCCACCACGGATCGAGACCGATGTCCAGCTTATCGCGGAACGCCACCGTAGCAAAATGACCGTCGCCGCAGCCCAGGTCTAACAATGGACGCGGCAGCGGCAGATCGCTGTAGAAACGCGCCTCGACGGCGCGCAAAAACGCGCGGAAAGCCGGTATCTCTCGCAATTGTTGGCGGTAGATTGCGTCATCGAGCGGCGCTGTGGATGGTTGAGCGGGTGGAATTGTCATCAAGTCTCCTCAGAAAATAGTTGAAAGTTAAAAGTTGAAAGTTAAAGAACTTTGGAGGTTTTTTCGCGAGCGGGGGTACCC
>DAOUFX010000141.1:0-23988 GCA_034429675.1 Anaerolineae bacterium
TCGAAAGTCCGTAGCCATCCTTGATGGTCAGGGTAAAGGGTGTGTTTTTGCGGGCGGAGTACCGCCCGCAAAAACACTCATGTTATCTCTTGCCGAAGCGTTTGAACGCGGCTTTTTGTTTTTCGGCGCGCGCCGTGGTCTTTTCGGCCAGCGCTTGCTGCGATACTTCTGCCGGCGCAAGCAGTTGCCCCAGCTCGGCCACCGTCGGATGCTGCAACAGCGCGGCGATGGAAACCGCTTTTTTGAACGTCTCCTGGAAACGGCTGTGAACCTGGGCGATCAACAGCGAGTCGCCGCCCAGGTCGAAGAAATTGTCGTGGATGCCGACCGGTTCTACGCCCAGCACGTCTTGCCAGATCCCGACCAATTGTTCCTCGGATTCGTTGCGCGGCGCGGCGTACGGCGAGACCAGATCGGGGCGCGGGTGCCGGGTCTGAGGCGCCGCCGGCGCCGCGGGTGCCGGGGACAGCCCGCCGCGCTCGCGACTGCGCGCCAGCCGCTCGGCCAGCGGGCGGGTCGAGACCACCACCTGGCCAGGCGCGCCGTCCAGGACGCGCGCCAACACGCCGGCGCCTTCGTCCGGCGTGAGCCCGGCGGCCAGTTCGGCCTCCAGCAGCGCGGCGTAGGCCGGCGAGAGCGAGCGCAAGCCGCCGCTCAAGACCGGGGGCGCAGGGCGCGGGTGCGCCAGCGCGCCCAACTTGTCCACGTCTTCGACTTTCATCACGGCAAATTCCTCTGCCACCGCCAAAACCTGCCCGGCTTCATCGTACAAAGCGACGTCACAGGTCAACACGCCGGTTTGCGCCGATTCGGTTTCGGTAAAGCGCGCGTAGCTGTAAATCGTCCCGACGAGTGGACGGAAGCAACGCAACCGGCGATACGCCAGCGGCAGATAGCTCCCCCGCTCCAAAAAGAGCCGCAGAAAGCTGGTGGCAAAATCCAACAGCGCCGGGTGCAGATGGTAGGCGCCGTCTTCGGCGGCCCACGTTTCCGGCAGCACAAAGCGCGCTAACCCTTCGTGCGCTCCCAATTTGACCTCGCGCAGGCTCTGGTGCCAGCGCGGCCCGAAAGCCATCGCGCGCACCGGCGCGTCAACCTCCGCCACCACCAGCGCGTCAACGGCCAACGGCGTCCCATCGGCGCGCTGACCGTAGGTCACCGGGCGATAATCCAGCGTAAAATGCCCGAACTGCGCCTGGCGCAACGGATCCGCAATTTCGCGCTGCGCGCAACGGCGTTCCAGCTCGGCCAGCGGTTCTGCGAGCGGCGCCGGGGGCGTCGCCAGCTTGCCTCGCGCGTGTTCGTACCAGACGTCGGCGTCCGGCGCAGGCCGGCTCATGATCGAGAAGGCGTAGCCGCTCTCCGACGGTTCGAGCAGCGTGTAGACCGCGCGCGTCACCCCCGGATCGAGGAGCAACGGCGTCAGGAAGTACACGTCCTGGAATTCCACGCCCTCGACGCCTTTGAGATAGCCCCAGGCCGCCCGCGCCAGCTCCAGATACGCCGTGCCGGGCAACGTGGCCCTGCCGATCACACCGTGCTCGTGGAGCGCCCACTGCCGCTCGACGCTGAAGCTCGTCACAAAGAGCTCCTGCCCCGTCGCGGCAGCGTAATGCCGATCCAATAGTGGGTGGCCGACAGTCTCGGCCAGCGGCTCTTTCGCCGCCGCCAGCGCCGCCGCCATCCCGACCTGCTGCCAGGTCTCCCAGTTGATGCTCAGCCACGGCGCGCCGCGCGACTGCGCCAAAGCATCCAGGAAAGCGTTCGCGGCGCAGTAATCCGCCTGCCCGGCGCGCCCCACCAGCGCGTTGACCGAAGAGAAAAGCACGACAAAATCCAGCGAGACGTCCCGCAGCGCGGCTTCCAGCGCCAGCGTCCCCTGCACTTTGGGCGCGAGCACCGCAGCGGCCTGCGCGCGGCTCTTGCGCTGAATCAACCCGCCGCCGGGCGCGCCGGCAGCGTGGAACACCCCGTCCAGCCGGCCAAAGCGCCGGAGCGCCTCCTGCCCGGCGGCGCTCGCCTGCGCCGGATCGGCCACGTCGGCGGAGAGCAGCAGCACCGCGGCGCCTGCTTCCTGCAAGGCGCGCAACTGGCGGATTTTCTGCGCGGTCGGGTCGTCCTCCGCGTGAGAGGCCAGCCACTCGGCCCAGGCCGTCTCGGGCGGGAACGCGGCCCGATCCAGCAACACCAGCCGCGCCTGAAGCGTATCGGCCAGATAGCGCGCCAGCGTCAAAGCCACGCCGCCCAGCCCGCCGGTCAGCAGGTAGACGCCCTGCTCCCGCAGTCGCGCCGGGCGCCCCTCGGGCGCAGCCAACGGCGCCGGCGCGAAGCGCCGCCGCCAGCGATACGCGCCGCGATAGGCGCACGCCGGCTCCGGCAGACCTGTATCGTTCGCCTCGGCCAACACGCCTTCCACCAGGGCCGCAAAGGCGTCCGCGCTTCCGGCCTCCGTCCCCGGCAAAACCACGTCCAGATTGCTGCACCGGATTTGAGGATATTCGTAGGGGATGATCGTCACCGGCCCCAACAGCGTCGCCTTTTCCGGGCACAGCCACTCGTTCCCCAACACCGCCTGCACCCCGTTGGAAACCACCAGCAGGCGCAGCGAATCGGTCAGGTTGGCGCCACCGATCGCCTGCGCCAGGAAGAGCAGGCTGTAAAAGCCCATTTCTTGCGCTGCCTCCAGGCCGGGGGGCGTCTCCGGCGTCAGGCTCCACAGGTGCAGGATAGTTTGCGGCAACAATGCCTGCTCGCGCAACGCCGCCAGCAAGGCCGTGTATCCTTCGGCGGAAGCGGGGGGCAGCGTATAGCGGCGTTCCCCGACTGCCGCAAAAGCGTCTCCAGACGTGACCGTGACCACCTGGCCGCCGCTCTGTTCCAGATGCGCGGCCAACTGCGCCCCCAGCCCCACCGCATCCTCAAAAATCAACCAACGTGACGGAGCCACAGCAGACCGCGAGGTCGGCACGCGCTGCCACACCGGCTGGTAAAACCAGGTCGCCGGATCGGCGCGCTTGACGTCGGGCGCGGCAGCCGCAGCCGGAGCGCCGCCCGCCAGCGGCTCGATCCAGTGCCGCGCCTTTTCAAACGGATAGCCGGGCAGCGACACCCGCCGCCGTTTTTCGTGCGCGTAAAAGCCCTGCCAATCTATGGCGACGCCCGCCTGCCAGAGGCTGCCCAACACGGACGGCATCGCCGACTGGTCCGCCTGGCTGTCCCTGGCGTGACGCAGGATCGCCAGCGCCGGTTGCTCACGGGAATAGTGGGGATGGCGTCGGGCCAGCGTGGTCAGCACCCCGCCGGGCCCGATCTCCAGCAGCGCCATGTCGGGCGTCGCAAACAGTTTTTGCAGGCCGTCGGCAAAGCGCACCGGCTGGCGCAGATGACGCACCCAGGTCTCCGGGTCGGTCGCCTCGTCCGCCGTAAGCCAGTCACCGGTGAGATCCGAGATCACCGGGATGGCCGGCGGTCGCAACGTTACGCGCGACACCAGCTCGCGGAAAGGTTCCAGGATTGGCTCGACCATGGTCGAGTGGAAGGCGTGGGAGGTGTTCAACAGCGTGCCATTCACGCCGCGCGCAGCCAGTTGCTCCTTCCAGGCGGCCACGGCCTCGTGCGGGCCGGAAACCGTGCAGAGCGTCACGCCGTTGATCGCCGCCAGCGACAGGTCTGCCGGCATGTGCGCGAGCACCTCGGATTCGGGCAGGGGAACGGCCAGCATCGCCCCGCCGGGCAACGCCTGGATCAACCGCCCGCGCGCCGCCACCAGGGCCAGCGCGTCTTCCAGGGTGAAAACGCCGGCCAGCGTTGCGGCCACGTATCCGCCCAGACTGTGCCCCAGCAGCGCCGCCGGGCGGATGCCCCACGATTCGAGCAAGCGCGCCAGCGCGTATTCGACGACGAAAAGCGCCGGCTGCGTCAGCGCGGTCTGCGCCAGGCGTTGCTGCGCGCCGGCGACGGCCTCCGGCGCAGGGTACAGCAAATCGCGCAAATCCAATCCAAGCGCGGGGCGCAAATCTTCCGCGCACTCATCCACCGTCTTTCGGAAAACCGGCTCGGTCTCGTACAAATCGCGGCCCATGTTGGCGTACTGCGCGCCCTGGCCGGTGCAGAGAAAGGCCACCGGGCGGTCGGTGGCCTCTTCGACCACCGCCGCCGACTTGTGACTGTGCGCCTCCAGCGCCGCAATCGCTTCCGCCACATCGCGGCAGACCACCGCCCGCCGGTGCGGCAATCGCTTGCGACCGGTCTGCAACGTGTAGGCCACGTCCGCCAAAGCGATGTCGGGGCGCGCCTTCAAAGCTGTCGCCAGATTCGCCGCCAGCGCCTCCAGCGCCGGCGCCGTCTTGGCCGAGAGCGGCAGCCATTGCCAGGGGCGAGAGGAGCTGCCGGGCGCCGGGTCGGGCGCCTGCTCGACGATCACGTGCGCATTGGTCCCGCCGATGCCAAAGGAGCTGATCCCGGCCAGCCGTGACATCCCTGCCGGCGGTTGCCAGGGGACCAGGTGGGTGTTGACGAAAAAGGGGCTGTTGGCGAAGTCTATCTGCGGATTGGGCGTCGTGAAGTTCAGGCTCGGTGGAATCTCCGCGTGGGTGCACATCAGCGCCACCTTGATCAGCCCGGCCACGCCCGCCGCCGCGTCCAAATGGCCGATATTCGTCTTGACCGAGCCGACGGCGCAATACTGCCGTCGCTGCGTCCCGGCCCGAAAGGCTTTGGTCAGCGCCGCGATCTCGATCGGATCGCCAACCGGCGTCCCGGTGCCGTGCGCCTCGATGTAGGTGATGGCGTCAGGCGACACGCCGGCGACGCCCTGCGCTTCGGCGATGGCGGCAGCCTGCCTATCGAGGCTGGGCGCCGTGTATCCCGCCTTGAGGGCGCCGTCGTTGTTGATCGTCGAGCCGGCGATGACGGCGTAGATGTGATCGCCGTCGGCCAACGCCGCATCCAGCAGCTTCAGGACGACCACGCCGGCGCCGCTGCCGAGCACGGTGCCGCGCGCGCCGGCGGCGAAGGCGCGGCAATGCCCGTCGGGCGAAAGCACGATCCCCTCGTGGTAGCGGTAGCCGGCCCGCTGCGGCACGCGCACCGACGCGCCGCCCGCCAGCGCCATGTCGCACTCGCCGTTGCGCAAACTCTGGCAGGCCAGGTGGACGGCCACCAGCGAGGTCGAGCAGGCCGTTTGTACCGTGACGGCGGGACCGCGCAGATTCAGTTTGTACGCCACCTTCGTCGCCAGAAAGTCCTTGTCGCTGGCGACCATCACGTGATAGCCGCCGCCGGCTTCCATCAGGTCACGGTGCGCAACGAGGTTGTGCGTCAGGTACGAATTCAGGCTCATCCCACCGTAGACGCCGATCAAACCGGGATACGTCTCCGGGTTGTATCCGGCGTCCTCGACGGCCTTCCAGGATTGCTCCAGGAAGAGCCGCTGCTGAGGATCCATCAGCGCGGCTTCGTTGGGACTGTAGCCGAAAAAATGCGCATCGAAGCATTCGACATCGTTCAGGGCGCCGGAGGCCTTGACGTAGGCCGGATCGCGCAGCAGCTCCGGCGCAACCCCGGCCGCCGCCAATTCCTCATCCGAGAAAAAGGTGATGGCCTCAACGCCTTCGCGCAAATTCCGCCAAAAGGCTTGCGCATCCTCGGCCTGAGGAAAACGGCAGGCCAGACCGATAATCGCTACGGCTTGCTGGCGCGTCTGGCGCGTCTCCACCCGCGAGGCGACAGTAGTTTCGAGCGCTTCCGGCTGCTCCCGGCTCAGATAGCGCGCCAACGCCTGCACGGTGGGATATTGAAAAAGCTCGACCATCGTCAGTGTTTCGGCCAGGCCGGCCTGCAACAGTTGCGTGTGGACTTTGGCCACCAGCAACGAGTGGCCGCCGAGATCAAAGAAATTGTCGGTGAGCCCCACGCGCTCGACCTGTAACACCTGTTGCCAGATAGCCGCGATTTGCTTTTCCAACGCGGTTTGAGGCAAGGCCGTAACTTCAGTCGCCGCTGCGCCGTTTTCCGCCGGCGGCAGCGCCCGGCGATCCACTTTGCCGCTGGTCGTCAGAGGGAAGGCCGTCATTGGCACGAAAGCGGAAGGGATCATGTAATCGGGCAGTTTGCCCTTCAAGAAGGCGCGCAATTCCCCTGCCGGGGGCGCATCCGGCGTCGCCGGGATCACATAGGCCGCCAGGCGTCGGTCACCCTGCGCCGGAGAGGTAGCAACAACCAGGGCGTGACGCACTGCCGGGTGTTGCGCCAGAGCCGCCTCGATCTCGCCCAACTCGATCCGAAAGCCGCGTATCTTGACCTGAAAATCGGCGCGCCCGATGTACTCGACGGCGCCGTCAACGCGCCGGCGCGCCAGGTCGCCGGTGCGATAGAGGCGTGCTCCCGGCGTCGGACTGAACGGGTCGGGGATGAATTGGCGCGCCGTCATAGCCGGCTGCCCGACGTAGCCGCGCGCCAGACCGGCGCCGCCGATGTAAAGCTCGCCCACCACGCCCGGCGGCTCGGGGTTCAGGGCGCCATCCAGTAGATAAATTTGCGTGTTGGCGATCGGACCACCGAGGGACGCTGCGCCGGCGGCGTCCGTTACCCGGTGGGTCATAGACCAGATCGTCGTCTCGGTCGGGCCGTACATATTCCAGACTTCTGCCGTGCACGCGAGCAACTGCCGGGCAAGCTCGTGCGGGAACGCCTCGCCGCCGCACAAGACCTTCAGGTCGGGTTTGCCCGTCCAGCCGGTTTCCAACAGCAATTGCCAGGTGGCCGGCGTGGCCTGCATGACGGTCGCGCTGTATGCGTCGAGGGCGCGCGCCAACTGGTGCCCGTCGGAGGCCACGGCGCGACTGACCAGCACCACCGTCGCGCCCGTGACCAGCGGGAGGAAGATTTCCAGCCCGGCGATGTCGAAGGAGAGCGTCGTCACTGACAGCAGCCTGTCGCCGGGGGCCAACCCCGGCGCTTGTTGCATGGAATGCAGGAAATTCACCACCGCTCGGTGGGGGATTTGCACGCCCTTGGGGTGCCCCGTCGAGCCGGAGGTGTAGATGACGTAAGCCAGGTTGTCCGGCGCGACGGCGACAGGAGCCGGTTTATCATCGCTCAGATCAAGCTCATCCAAACAGAGCACGACGCCAGCGTAGGGCGGCAGATGCGCGGCCAGGGAGCGCTGCGTGAGCAGCAGCAGCGGTCGGGCGTCGGCCAACATCAGCGCCAGTCGCTCGCTGGGTTGAACCGGGGCAAGCGGGATGTAAGCACCGCCGGCCTTGAGGATGGCAAGCAGCGCCGCCACCATCTCCGGCGATCGCTCCACGCGCAGGCCCACCAGGGTCTCCAGGCCGACCCCGTGGGACTGCAAGATCGCGGCAAGCGCATCGGACTGCCGCTCCAATTCCGCGTAGGTCAACGCTTGGGTTTCAAAACGGACGGCGATGGCGTCGGGAGTCCGGCGCGCTTGCGCCGTCACCCATTCGTGAAGACAGATAGCCGGATCCGGCTGTTGCGTGGCATTCCCGGTTTCGAGCTCCCGCCGCAGTTCCGCCTGATCCAGCAAAGGCAATTCGGCCAGGCGTTGCTGCGGGGTGTTCACAATCGCGGACAGCAAGGTCTGGAAGTGCGACACCATGCGGCGCGCCGTCTCCGGTTCGAACAATTCACAGTTGTATTGCAGAGCGATTCCCAGCGCTTCGGGGGCGTCGGCGACGATCAGATTCAGATCGAATTGCGCCGTGTTCTGCCTCACGGCCAGCGTCTCGGCGTCCAGCGGGCCTAGCGTGAAATGCGCCCCGGATTTGTCCAGAGTCAGCCACGCCAGCTCCGGTTTTTCGGGCAAGGGAGATTGCTGGAAGGTGAACAACACCTGGAAGAGCGGGGAGCGGCTCAGATCGCGCTGAGGATGCAGCCGCTCCACCAGCAGCTCGAACGGATAGTCCTGGTGTGTAAAAGCGCCTAACACCTGCTGCCAGGTATGCGCTAACAACGCGGTGAAAGACGGATTGCCTGACAGGTCACTGCGCAACACCACCGGGTTCACAAAATAACCGCAAATCCCAGAGAATTCTGCGCGCGCCCGCCCGGCCGTGGGGGAACCCACTAAGATGTCCGTCTGGCCGGTATAGCGATACAACAACGTCTGGAACGCCGCCAGGAGTGTGGTGAAAAGGGTCACGTGGTGGTCCTGGCTCAGCGTTTTGAGCCGTTGCGTCAACTCCGGGGGCAGGGAGAGCATCTCGGCGGCGCCGTGATAGGTCTGCACTGCCGGGCGGGGATGGTCGGTGGGCAGATCCAACGACGGGGCGACGCCGGCCAATTGCCGTTGCCAGTATTGCCACAGCCGGTCGCCTTCCGCGCCGGCCAGGAGCTTTTCCTGCCAATGAACATAGTCCACATACCGCGCGGGTTCCAGAAAATAGGCGGACGGCGTCCCGGCGCACTCCGCCGAATAGACTTGTTCCAGTTCGTGGAACAGCAGCGCCAGCGACCAGAAATCGGAAACGATGTGATGAATGACCAGCAACAGGCTGTGCTCCCGATCGGAGTGGCGCCGGAGATAGACACGCAACAACGGTCCCTGCGCCAGATCGAACGGGCGCTCCGCCGCCATTTGAAAGCACGGTTGCTCTGCGGCGCCGGCCTCGCCCGGAACGTCTTCCTCGATCCATTCCAGGAATTCTCGTCCGGCCTCGTTGGGGGCGTGAATGGTCTGCACCGGCGTCCCGTCCACGACCGCAAAGGTGGTGCGCAACGCCGGATGACGCGCCACCAACGCCTGAAAAGAGCGGCGCAGCGCAGCGCTATCCAAAAGTCCCAGGATTTTTATGGCGTGGGTGACGTTGTACGCGGCGCTCTCCGGCGCCAGTTGGTGCAAAAACCAGAGCGCTTGTTGGCCTCGCGAAAGTGGATGGCCGCCGACAAGCGGTTCGGGGGCCGGTTCCAGGGGAGGCAGCGATTCGGAACCGGAGAGCGCCGCCAAAATCTGCTCCGCCAGCTCCGCAATCGTTGGCCCCTGCAAGAGATCGGCCAACGCCGGCGCCGTGCCGAATTGCGTTTCGAGGGTCTGCTTGAGTTCCACCGCGCGCAGGGAATCCAGTCCCAACGCGCTCAGACTGCGCTGCGCGCCCACCTCCGCCGGTGTACAACGCAACACACGCGCACTATGCGCCTGCAAAAAGGCCGTCAGACGAGCCTGGCGGGTTTCCGGTTCTCCGGCGAGCGCCAGCAGCTCTTCACGGGTCAAAGACGCATCTGGGGCCACGTCCGGCGACACATCCGGCATCACGCTGCTCGACAAAACTTTGAGGCTTCCTTCGAGGAAGTTCTGGCGGCACATGTGTCGTTGAACCTTTCCGCTGGTTGTCGTTGGAATGCTCCAGGGGCTGATGAGCACCACCGCGTACACTTGCAACTCGTACGTTTCGCTGATGGCGCTGCGGATGGCGGCGGCGACTTCGCCAATGAGGTCATCCTTGCGATACTGCCGGTCCACTTCCTGCACCACCACCAGGCGTTCCTCGCCCTCAACGTCAACCGAGAAAGCCGCGCCGCGCCCGGTGACGATGGCCGGATGGGTGTTGGCCACCGTCAATTCAATATCCTGGGGATAGTAATTGCGCCCGCGAATGATGATCAAATCCTTGATGCGCCCGGCGATGAACAGCTCGCCGCCGGCGTCCAGAAAGCCCAGGTCGCCGGTGCGCAAAAACGGCCCCTCGCCGGTATCGGCCAGATACGCCTGGAAGGTCTGCGCCGTCGGCTCAGGACGTTGCCAGTAGCCCTGGGCGACGCTTGGCCCGGACACCCAGATTTCGCCGACCTGGTCAGGCTCGCACCGCTTGCCCGTGTCGGGGTCGGCGATGACAATACGCTGGCCGGACAAGGTTTTCCCACATCCCACCAAAGCCTGCGCCGCCTCGTCTTCCGGGTTCACCGCAACCACACGGCGCCGGCCGAGCGCCTGAATATGGAAGGTGCGCACGACGGGCAAGGCAGAAGCTGCGCCTCCAGAAGCTATCAACGTGGCCTCCGCAAGGCCATAGCAAGGGTAGAACGTCTCCGGGCGGAATCCGCAGGGCGCGAACGCCTCGGTAAACCGGGAGATCGTCTCACGGCGAACCGGTTCCGCGCCGCTGGCGGCAACTCTCCAACTGCTGAGGTCGAGAGAAGCGCGCTCTTGCGGGCTAATTCTGTGGACACAGAGCGCATAAGCGAAGTCCGGCCCTCCCGTAATCGTGCCACGGTAACGGGAGATGGCGCGAAGCCAGTTAAGGGGGTGTTGTAGAAAAGCGCCGGGCGGCATCAAGATCATGGGGTATCCGCCATAAATTGGCGACAGAATACCTGCAATCAGTCCCATATCGTGATAGGGCGGAAGCCAGCTCACGCACCGGCTTTCCGGGCTTGCGTCAAGATAGTGGTAGAGCAGGGACAGATTGTACAATAAGTTGCCGTGGGTAAGCATCACTCCTTTGGGGAGGGAGGTCGAGCCGGAGGTGTATTGCAGGAAAGCCAGCGTTTCTGAGTTGATGACAGGTGGACGCCAGGCGTCGGCCCAGCTTTCTTCCAGAGTGGTGGTGTCCACCCATTGCAAAGAGGGCGAAAAAGCAGCGCCGGCGCCGTTGGTCAAATCCGGCAGATTGGTCAATGCCACGGCGGGAGTCGCATCCTTGATCATCGCCGGCAAGCGCGGCTCCGGACGCTTTGGACGCGGTGGGTATGCCGGCACGGCAATCGCGCCGGCATACAAGGTTCCCATAAAAGCGGCGACATAGTCAACACCGGCGGGGTAGAGCAACATCACCCGTTCGCCGGCGGCATTCAGATGTTGTAAATACCCTCCGATGATACGAGCCTGACGGTCAAGATCGGCATAAGTTGCCCGCACCGTCTCCTGTTCCCCATCGGCCAGGAAATGCAATGCCACACGCTCCCCCTGCCGTTGCGCTCGTTCCTGCAAGAGCTGCACCAGTGTCGAAAATTCCAAATTCTCCATTATAGCGCCCATGATCAGCTTAACTTTGCTCCAAACAATATTAAAAAAGCCAGTAATGGTACAGTCGTATAGGTAATTCAACGTCACCCTGAACGAAGTGAAGGGTCTCCGCCGTGGGACGCGGAGATTTCTCGCTTCGCTCGAAATGACGAGTGTTCAGAAGAAACCGGGTTTCTTGCTCAGCTCCGAACCATAACTTGCGCCGGGAATTCGGTCAACATTGGCTTAGAAACCCGGTTTCTATTTGGTAACGTACAAAAAACATTGCTCTAACCCAAGTTGCTACCTTACGCCTCAAATGGGTTTGCAGTAACGGCTTCAGCCGTCTCCTAAGGGCAGAACGACTAAAGTCGTTACTACGAACCTCAGGTGGCAACTTGCGTGACTCTAAATAGCACCGGTATGCGTCGCATCTTGAAGCATCTCGCGCGCGACGCGACGCCCGATCTCGACGGCGTAATTGGTGCCGCGATCCCAGGGGTAGACCTGGCTCATGTTCGCCATATACAGATGTGGAATCGGTGTCTTGAGCGGGGGAATATTCTTGGAGTGGTTGAGGAGCGGCACCGGCTGAGCGTAAAGCTCGGAGAATTTCCAGAATTTGCGAATCCAGGAGCGATCGAAGGCCGGGGCAATGCGCTGAATGCCGGGGATGAAGCGTTCCAACAGCGCCTCCGGCTCCAGGTCGAAGTATTCGTGCCCGGCAGAAAGATAATCGCCGCAGTAGACGATGGAGTCGCCGCCGTAGTGCGCTTTGTCAACGTAGTTCGTGTGTTCCACAAACGCCAGGAAAGGGAAATCCTCGCGCTTGGGGATGTTGATCCAGTAATGTTCGTTAGTGACGCTGCGATTGAGCGCCAGCACCATCACGACGGCGCCCATGGACTTGAGTTTGTCCAGCCCGGCGGCGTACGTGTCGGGCAGCGCCGGCGTGCGCTCTTTGAGCATCTGCGGCGAACACGTCGCCAGCACCCGGTTGTAGATGGGCTCGCCGTCGGCCAGTTCCAGCCGGATATTGCCGTCACTCTGCGGATGAACGCCGCGGACGTGCGCATCCAGGTGAATCTCCCCGCCCAGCGCGCGCACCTTGTCGGCCAGCGCATCCAGGAAACTTTGGAAGCCGCCGGCAAAGTAGCCCAGTTTGGGCGTGCGCGCCACGATGCGCGCCCAGAACCAGGCCATGTTGACTTTGGTGTAATATTCGCCGAACTTGCCCTCCAGCAGCGGCTGCCAGAAAGCCTCGTAGGCGCGGTAGCCGACGTTGCGCAACATCCAATCGTGCGCGGTCGCCTGCTCCAGGGCCTGCCAGTTGCGATTGTAGCGCAGCATGGCCGTGACCAATCCCACGCGCAGGCGCGCAAAGAAGGGAATCGGTCTGAACGCCAAAACGCGCAACCCCGTCGCCGCCAGATCGCCGAAATTCGACAGCTGTTTGCCGAGCGGCAGTTTTTCCAGCCAGGGACCGAACATCGGCTTGTTGATAGGATAGAGCTTCCCTTCCTTATAAATAGAAGTCACCGGCGAAGGGAAGAACACCTTGTCATGGATGCCGAGCTCGTCCACCAGCCCCAAAATATCGCGGTCGCAGGCAAAGATGTGATGGTAGAAGCGTTCCAGCGACCACTCCCAGGATTCGTCGCGGAACCCGGCGGCCAGCCCGCCGATGTACGGGCGAGCCTCGTAAACCGTCACCCGGCGCCCGGCCTTGAGCAAATCGTAGGCAGCCGTCAGCCCGGCCACCCCGGCGCCAATAATTCCGATGTTTGTTTGATCTGCCATCAGTCCTCCAGAAATTGTGAATCAGCGAGTCAGCGAGAAAACGAGTCAGCGAGAAAACGAGTTAGCGGATTACGGATTACGAATCTGCCATTTGCCATTTGCCATTTGCAATCCTCACGCTTCACGCTTCACGTTTCACGCTTCACGTTCCCCGATGAGCGACCACGGCCCGGCCCACGTGATGCGCACGTGCGCCAGTTTGCCTAACATCTCGGCGTCGTCGGCGAAGAAGACCAGGCGATCGGTGCGGGTGCGGCCAAACCAGCGCTGTTTCTGTTCGTTCCTGCCCTCGACCAGCACCGCGACGGTTTGCCCCAGATAGCGGGCATTCAGGTCTTCGAGGATGCGCCCTTGCAGGTCGTCCAGCGCCTTGCGCCGGCGCTCCTTCTCCGCGTCCGGCAGGTCGTCCACGAAATGGCGCGTGGCGACGGTGAGCGGTCGCGAGGAATACCGCGCAACGTGCGCTTTGTCCAGCCGCAGTTCGGCCAGGAGATCGTAGGTGTGCTGGAATTGCTCCTCCGTCTCGCCGGGGAAACCGACGATGATGTCGGTGGCAATGGAAACACCGGGAATCGCAGCGCGCAGCCGGGCGACCAGGCGCCGGTAGTCGTCAACGGTGTAGCCGCGCCGCATCCGCGCCAGCACTTCGTCGTCCCCGGCCTGGATGGGCACCTCGATGTGCTCGCACACCTTCGGCAATTCGGCCACGGCGCGCAGCAGATCGTCTTTCATCCAGTTGGGATGGCTGGTGAGGAAGCGCAGCCGCGCGATGCCGTCAATTTCGTGAACCCGCCGCAGCAACGTCACCAGCGGGGTCTCGGACGCGCTGGCGAATTCGGGCAGATCGTAGCCGTAGCGATCCACGATCTGGCCGAGCAGCGTGATCTCCTTGATCCCTTGCGCCGCCATCTGGCGCGCTTCGGCCAGAATCGCCTCCATGGGCCGGCTGCGTTCCGCGCCGCGACGGTAGGGGATCACGCAATAAGTGCAGGCGTGCGAGCAGCCGAGCACGATGGGCAGGTGTGCGCTCACCCCGTGCGCCGACGGCGGCAGGATGGTATCCGCCCGCCCCAGCGCCAACCGGCGCGCCTCCGCGTCGGCGATGAGCGCGCGAGCTTCGTCCTGCGCGTCTGCGCCGTCGCCAACAGCGTGCGCCGCCAGAAACGACCACAACTCCGTGGGGTCCGAGGGTGGCAGGAAAACGTCCACCCACGGGAAGCGCTCGCGCAACGGCGTCGCATCCTTGACCCCGACCATGCACCCCATCAGCGCCAGCACCCGGTCGGGGTGGCGCTCCTTGACGCGGCGGAGCTGGTTGAGCCGCCCTACCGCCTTGTCCTCCGGCTGCTGGCGCACCACGCACGTGTTGAGCAGAATCACCTCGGCATCCTCGGCGCGCTCCGCCGGCGCATAGCCCAGCCGCTCCAACCCCGCCGCTACCCGCTGCGAGTCGGCCACGTTCATTTGACATCCAATGGTCCAGATGTGATAGTGCTTTTTAAATCCCATCGGTATTCCTATGCATTAGAAAATCCACTTCATTATACCGCCGTTGCTATTCCCACGGCAATGTTTGCGGATAGGCGTTGATCATTTGTTTGCGCAGAACTTTCAGAGAATTTTTCATAAGCCAATTCTTAACAAAAGGGAAATGCATCAAGAACACTCCCAAACGGTTGAACAACTCGTTACCAAGATCCAGCTGTAGTTCCTTGTACAGACCCATCTCGACACAATGAGAATGATCGTGCGGCAATATTGCACGATTTTTGTACATAAAGTCTCGCAACAATATATGCCCGCCTTTTTCCAGAAAAAGTTCCGGCAAATAGAGTCCCGCATCAGAAGTCCATACGATTTCCTCAACTGCGCCGACTAGTCGTTCGGTCAGTTCTTCAGAACTTGCAACCTCATCTGTCACGACCGTCACGTCAGATGCTGCCAGCCGTTTGAAACAACTGACAAGCGCCTGGCGTGTATTGGGCAACTGGCGCAACGGGCCCGAGACCAACTGGAGCACAATCGGTTGACGCGCAGCCAGCCCCGGCGTATGCCCAAAAACAATGGTACGATCCAAAAACATTTTCATTTTTGAGGAAATACCAAGATTGTGAAGAGGTGTCGCAACAACGATGATATCAGATTCCTTGAGCTGCCTCAGAATTTCGGCAAACCCATCTTTCTGTACACATTGTCCTGTGACCATACACTTGACACACCCCATACACCAGGCGTCGGTTGACATAGCCGTGTGCAGTTTGATTTCTTCCATCGGATATGGCAATCGTTTTTTAACGGTGTCTATCATTCGCAGAAGATTGTGATCCTGCTCCTGAGCATCAGCGATCAAAACGACCTTTTTAGCTGGCGTCTTTTCACATTCGGCAACATCTCCGGGTTCATACAAGAAATTAGTTGAGGGGATGGATGGCGCCGCTAAACCATCTTCCGGCATTTGCTTTTCTATACGCCACAAGAAGCGTGCAAAGAATTTTTTAAGATGCTCGCGTTGCGCAGCATTCTTAATGTCGTTCATTTCGGACGAAAACCCACGAACCGGTTTCATCCCCCAATCCGCCGACACTTGATAGATATAGTGGTGGGCCGTGAAGTCAAAACAACGAATGGAAGTCGTTAAGAGTGTGGTGTATTTGCCGGAAAAGGCCGGTTCATCTTCATGCTCGGAGACTAGTTCAATAAAACGGACCAATTGAGCTGGCACCCAGAACTTATAGATAGGAAAAGCCCACAACACAACGTCAACAGAACGAATCGTCTCTATAACTTTGCGGTATTCCTCCTCATCTCGTTGCAACTTTTTAATGCGGTGAGCAATCTCTATGGGGATGTAGGTATGTTCCGGGAAAGCGTTGGCAAGGTACGCAGCGCTATACATGGTGATACTGTGGTGATTGCTCTTCGGGCTTCCGTTCAAGATACAGATTTTCATAACACTCCTTTTCAGAGGACTCACTGATGGAAAGCGCCCAACGTAACGGCCCAACGCTGTTACGGCACGTGTCCCCAAGCATACCAGAAAATCGCATTTCGGCGACACTTCCATTTTTCAGCTGCTCTCATAAAAAAAGCGGGGTTGAGATGCGTACACACCTCAACCCCGCTTTTGGCAGATGATGAAAAACTATCGCCGCTCCCACTCCTTGATCGCCGCCTGGATCAGTTCGCGCACAGCTGCGTCGGGAATCTCGTCGAGGCTGCCGTAGGTGAGGCCGTCTATCGTAAAATCAATACCCCCGCTGGCTGCGTTGAGCAGCTTGATCGAACGGGCGCTCAGGTCGGGCCGCTGCGCCTGCATCGCGGCCACGATGTCGCCAATTTCGCGGGCCAGGTCAATGGTCGGCATCAGCAGAGCCGGACCCGATGACCGCTTCAGTCGCGGCTCGTCGCTGGGCTTCGGGCGCAGCGCGGGAGCGGGCGGCGCAGCGAGAGGAGGTTCCGCCGCCGGGCGCGCCGGTTCTGCCGGCGCAGCCGTAGACCTGGCGAGAAGCCGGGAAGCGAGCGGTTGGGATGAGCTCGCCGGCGAAGCGCCGGCCCGGGCGGGCGCCGGCTGAGAAAGCCCCGCCACGCTGAGCGGAGGGGCGACCGGCGCAGCTTCGGCGGCAGCGGGCGAACCGGCATGATCTTTTTGGATGTATCCCCGCGAGAACCCGGCCAGTTCCTTCAAGGCGGCCACCACCTGCCTGCGCGTCTTTTCGTCTGGGACGGCCTCCAGGGCGCGATACCGCTGCCCTTTGACGCGAATATCCCATTCCCCCGTCTTGGTAAGCATAATTCCCAGGAGATATGGCTCTGTTGGCGTGGCCGCCGCGCCCGTCGGGAGTTGAACCCCGCCAAGTTTCTTGTTTTGATACCTGAACCCCATCCATCCCAGGAAGCCCGCGACGGCGACAATGCCGACAATGAACATAATCAGGAATACCTCGATGGGAAATCCGCCGCCACCACCACGTTCAATGATAACCGGTACCGGTGTAGTCATAGTACGCTCCTTAAAGATAGCTTTTAGCTATTGGCTTTTAGCCTTTAGCCGGATTTGCCGCTGACGCTCCGGCCAAACGCTAACGGCTAACAGCTATAAACTCAGCGATCAGATGCACCTTCCAAAGCACCGGCAACAGCGCCTCCAGGCGCGCCGCCAGCGCAAAGGTCGAACGATTCCAGGCGAAGTAGGACGGGTCTTCGACCAGTTCGATGTTGACCAACCGCAATCCCACATAAGCCGCCAACCGTGACAATTGCTCAGGGGTGTTGGCCCGGTAATATACCGGAAAGGCGTCTTCCGCCCCTCGGCCATACACTTTGGGAACGAGCGCAGACTGCCAGCGCGCCATGATCTGACCGAAGCGCGGAATGGGATGGCGCGCATTGGGGGTCAGGCAAATCAGACGTCCCCCGGGGCGCAGCACCCGCGAGATTTCGGCGAAAGTGCGTCGCGGATCGGCCAGGTGTTCCAGAACCCACGAACTGACCACCAGATCGCAGGTAGCGCTGCCCAGCGGCAGCCTGAGCGCATCGGCTTGCGCGCGGGCCAGGCCCGGCAGGCGATGATCGCGCAAAGAAGCGTGGTCGGGGTCGAGCCCCACCCACTGCCCGGCGTTGCCCAACCGCTCCACGATGCCGCCGCGCCCACATCCCAAATCGAGCGCGCGCGTCGTCGGGGTGAGGTAACGCGCCACCCGGCGCTGATAGCGCGCCGTCGCCGGTTCCCATCCCGGTTTAAGCGCCGCATAGCGCCGGCGATAATATTCCAGACGCCCTGGCGTTGTGCTCATCATTTCATTGTAACCATGTAAAAAGACTTTTCAAGCCAGACGCTTAAGCAGCGGCGGCAAAAGCTTCTGCCAATCATAGGCTTCGGCAAAGGCGTGAACATGAGCGGCGCGCTGCGGGGTCTGCGCCAGACGGATGCAAGCGCCGGCGAAGTCGGCAGGGGTATCGGCCAGGGTCAGGGCGCGGCTCGCATCGAGGAATCCCTCGGCGCCGAGGGTGGTGGAAACCACGCTCTTGTCCATCACGGTGGCTTCGAGAATTTTGAGCCGCGTCCCGCCCCCTACCAGCAATGGGACAACGTAGACGGCGGCGGCGTTGATGTACGGGCGCGTATCGGGCACGGCGCCGACCACCACCACGCCCGGTACGGCATCCAGTGCCGCCAGCCGCTTGTGCGGGCTGCGCCCGACAACGTAAAAATGCGCTTCGGGCAACGCCGCCCGGATCTGCGGCCAAACGTTGTGCACGAACCACAAGACGCCGTCCACGTTGGGGCGGAAATTCATCGTGCCGGTAAACACGAAAGCCGGCTGGCGCAGATCGGCCCGCCCGGCGTACCCGGTGTACTCGGCGACGGCAATCCCGTTGGGCACCAGCAACGGCTCCATGCCGGGCGCAATGTCGCGCAACGCCGCCGCGTCGGCGTGAGACACCGTCACGACCACGTCCGCGCTGCGGCAGACGGCGCTCTCGTGATGGCGCAGCCGGCGCCATTGGACGGCGGAATAGGCGGCGCCAACCCAACGCGACGGGCGGCGCATGTCGGCCTGACATGCGCGCCGTTGCAGGAGGTACTCGCAGTTGTGATCGTCAAAGACGACGCGCGGGCGATGCGGGCATTGTCCAACCAGGTCCAGGTATCCGGTCAGTTCCAGGCCCTCCACCTGCACCCAATCGAAAGCAAACTCGTTGAGCCATGCCCGCATTTGGGCGCGAAAAACGGGGCTTTCCAACCGCAGCAACAGATCGGGACGCGGGTCGGTGAGAAGGCTGCGCAACCGTTGTCCAGTCGAGCGAACCGGTTGGGGGAACGCCGCCGCGCGGGCCGTCAGCGACGTGATGACCTCCGGCAACGCGGCCTCCTGGTCGGGCGCGTAAAACGTGAGCAACGAAACGCGATGATGGGCGGACAGCCCTTGCAGCAGTCCCCAATTCCGCAACGCCGTCCCCTGCCGCGGCGGATAGGGAACCTGCGGGGTGAGCATCAAAATGTTAGCCATGGCCTCAGTAGAGCCGGAACCAGAGGACGGCGGCGGCGACGGACAACGCAATGTGCAACACAAGCCAGAGCAGACTCATCACCATCGTCGTGTCGCCGGTGACAAGCGTGCCGACCGTCGCCAGCAGAATGATCGCCGTGATCGGCAAACATCCGATCAGAATACCTATCCCGACGGTCAATCCCGTGTGCAGCCCGTACCGCTGCTTGAAAACCCGCCGGACGATCTCGGCAATGCCAACCCCGGAGAGGGGCGACAGGATCACCACAAACCATCCCGCCAGCGGCAAGAAACTGACCAAAAACCCCAACACCCCGGCGAGAACGCTAGAAAGGATGTAATCGCGGGGGGTGTACTGCTCAAAGTGCTGCTGCCGCCCACGCACACAGTCAGGACAGAGGTACCCGACCGGCGTGCGCCGCGCGCACCGGACGCAAATTGGGGCGGCGCACTGATAGCACCGCAACGTCGTTTCCACTTTAGGATGCCACTGACAGTGTTGAACTTCGCCGTCACTGTAAGTCCCGTCATCGTAAGTCATTAAAGAAAGCTCCTTCAGGCGCCTTTATTCCGCATGCGGGATCAGGCGGCGGACAAGGGTACGATAAAAGTCGCTGCGACTGCGCAGACGCAAAAAGCGTGCTTTGAGCGGGCTGCGTTCGACACGCACGATGTCGCCGTGCAGCAGCTCGCCCTCCATTCGCCCATCCACGGTGAGCATGCCGGGCATGGCCGTATCCACCTTCACTTCGACAATGGCGCTGGCATCCAAAACCAGCGGGCGTTCCAGACTGAGATGTGGCGCCGCCGGCACCACCAGGATATTGTTGAGCCAGGGGGGAAGAATGGGGCCGCCGCTGGCGTAAGCATAAGCCGTGGAACCGGTAGCCGTCGCCAGGATCAACCCGTCGGCCACGTAGCGGGCAAGGTACGCGCCGTCCACGCTGGCTTCCAGCCGCACGGTGCGGGCCAGCGCCCCCCGGCTGATGACGGCGTCGTTGGCGGCGTCTTCCTGCGCTACCAGGTGCGTATTGCGCAACAACGTCACCCGCAACATCGTGCGCGCTTCGATCCAGCCCTCGCCGGCAAAAATGCGCGTCAGGGCGTCCTGCCAGGCGTCCGGCGCCGCTTCGGTGAGGAATCCCACCCGCCCCATGTTGATCCCCAAAACCGGCAGCCCGTCGGGAGCCGCCGTGCGCATCGCGCGCAAAATCGTGCCGTCGCCCCCCAACGTGATCAGCAGGTCCGCCGGTTCTTTGTTGACCTCGCGTTGTTCACACGAACAGGACCAGGCGGGGATGTCGTTGGCCTGGAGCCACGCAACAATGTCCTGAGCCAGGGGCAAAGCTTCGGGGACTAGCGGGTTGTAGAGCAGTCCCACACTGTGGATTTCGGTGAGCTTTTGCATAAACGCTGCGATCAGAGGCGCGACTGAACCACACCGACAATGTCATCCAAAGAAACAGGGCTCTGGTCGCCGGTTTGCATATCGCGCAGCGTAACTACACCCTGCGCAACTTCATCGTCGCCCAGAATGAGGGTCAGCCGCGCGGCGCTCTTGTCGGCCTGGCGCAACTGCGCGCGCAACCCGCCGCCCAGAGCGACCTGCGCCCCGACGCCGGCCTGGCGCAGCGCCACCAGCAGCCGCACCGCGTGCACCCGGCATGCATCGCCGAGGAAAGCGACAAACACGGGCGGCGTCGGCAATGGCGGAACCGGGACGTTTTGCGTTTTCATCAGCATGACCGCGCGTTCCATCCCGGCGGCGAACCCCACGCCGGGCGTCGCCGGCCCGCCGAGCAACCCGATCAAGCCGTCGTAGCGCCCGCCGCCGCAGACGGCAGACTGCGCCCCAATCCCCTCGGCCCACACCTCGAACACCGTCTTGGTGTAGTAGTCCAGCCCACGAACGAGTTTGTGATTGATGGTATAAGGCCGTTGCAGGCCATCGAGGTAGCCGCGCAACGTGGTAAAGTGGGCGGCGCAATCGTCACAGAGATGATCCAGCATCTTGGGCGCGCTTTCCATCACCGGCTGGCACTGCTCCTTTTTGCAGTCCAATACACGCAGGGGATTGGTTCCCATGCGGCGCTTACAATCCTCACAGATTGCATCGCCGTGCCGGTTATAATGCTCGACCAACAGCGCCATATACGCCGGGCGACAGACCGGGCAGCCGGTCGAGTGAATTTGAAACGAGAGATTCTGGAAGCCGAAACTATCGTAGATGTCCCAGGCTAACAACATGATCTCCAGATCGGCCAGCGGATCTTGAATGCCCAAAATTTCGGCGTTGAACTGATGGAATTGCCGGTAGCGCCCGGCCTGAGGCGCCTCGTGGCGGAAAATCGGGCCGATGGAATACAACTTGACCGGCTTGGGCAACACCTGCATCCCGTTCTCGATATACGCGCGCATCACACCGGCCGTGAACTCTGGGCGCAGCGCGATGGCATTGTTGCCTTTGTCCTTGAAGGCATACATCTCCTTCTCGACAATATCCGTCGCGTCGCCAACCCCGCGCGTGAAGAGCTCGGTTAGCTCAAAAATAGGCGTGTCCAGGCGCGCAAACCCGTGATCGCGCGCAACCTCGGCCACGCGCGCGCGGCAATACTCCCAATACACCTGATCCTCAGGTAAAATGTCTTGCGTGCCCTTCAGGCGTGCGTACTTGACCATGCGGCCCCTTCCTTAATTTTAGATGCTGGCATTATAGGTCAGATGGCAGGAATGACAAGGGTTTTTGCGGGTGGGGACAAACGACGGCCCCAACAACGCGCAATATTCTTGACATCACCGTTAAAGTATGCTATGATAACATAGGTTCGGTAACGATACCGGTATCGTTACCGAAAGGTGCTTAGTCAACTATTTCCTTCATAGAAGATCAAAATCCGCGAGTTCACACAAGAGGCGCCCCAACAATCCCACCGCCGGCGCAGCACACAGCAAGGGCTCGTTTATCACAGTTTCCGGTATCATGACCGGCAGCTATTTTTGCAGCAATTACTTTGCAGATGAAAGGAGGCGAAGAAAAAGGAAAAACAACCAAAAATTGACCCATTTGTAGCATATTCGTTAGCCCAAACAAATAAACGAAGGAAGGAAAAACATGCGTAAGTCAGTCCTGTTGATAGTAGGCTTAGTGATGGTTTTCAGTTTGTTGGCGAGTTGCGCTACCCCGACACCCATCGTCATCAAAGAAACGGTCGTCGTCGAGAAAGAAGTCACCAAAATCGTCGCGGGCACCCCGGTGGTCGAGAAAGTCATCGAGACCCAGGTTGTCGAAAAAGTCGTGACGGCCACCCCTGAACCGGTGCAAAAAGAAGAGGCCCCCGCAGTCCTCGGTGTTTTGCCCCGCAGCGAAACGTTCATCGCCGGTATCCTCACCGGTCGCGTTGGCACTCCGAGCAACTTCAATGAATGGGTTGGCTGGAAGTCGCGCGATCGCGGTATGCAGAACCTGGCGAACGAACCGCTGTGGTCGGTTGACTTCGCTTCAGGCGAGATCGTCCCCGGTCTGGCCTCGGGCGACCCCGTCTACAACGAAGATTTCACCCAAATGACCATCCCACTGCGTGAAGGCGTCGCCTGGTCAGATGGCGAACCGTTCACCGCTGCGGACGTGGTTTTTACCATCGAACTGTTGATGAAGTATAGCGAATTCAACGAACACAACGTCCTGGTCGATAACGTTAAAACTGTGACCGCCCCCGACGACTACACGGTCGTGTTTGACCTGGTGGCCCCCAACTCCCGCTTCCACACTACATTCCTGGATCGTTGGGGCTGCACCTGGATTATGCCGAAGCACATCTTCGAGGGCGTTGAAGATCCCGTCACCTTCGAATTCAATCCCTTCGTCGGCACCGGCCCCTACAAGCTGCACAGCTTTGACCCCGACGGCTACTGGACAATCTGGGAAAAGCGCGAAGACTGGGACAAAAGCCCGACCGGCATCCTCTTCGGCGAACCGCAACCCAAGTACGTCGTCTTCCAGGCTTTCGCCAATGAAGGCGCCAAGATTATCGCGCAGTTGAACCACGAGCTTGACGCCGTTGACCTCTCGGCCGAGGGTCTCAAGGCCGCTTTGACGCAGGGTGACACCACCCGCGCGTACCAGCCTGACTACCCCTGGGTTGTGAACAACGACCCGGCCCTGACCGGTTTGACTTTCAACGTTGCCAAGGCTCCGTATGACAACGCCGACGTCCGCTGGGCGCTCTTGCTGGCGATTGACATCGCCGAGTACGAAGGCCAGGCCGTGGACGGCATGGGAACCTTGAGCCCGATTCACGTTCCTTCGCTCGGCGCCTACCCCGCAGAATACATCGCGCCGATGGAACAATGGCTGTCGGAGTTCGAGCTCGATTTGGGCGATGGCAAGACCTTCAAACCCTACGACACCGATGCACCGGCGCGTGTGATGGAATACGCCGCCGGCCGTGGGTACGTCGTCCCCACCGACGAGGCTACCCAAGATCAGGCCTTCGGTCTGGGCTGGTACAAGTACGCCCCGGATGAAGCCGCCCTGCTGCTGGAAAAGAACGGCTTCTCCAAGAACGCCGACGGCAAGTGGCTTTTGCCCAATGGCAGCGAATGGCGGATCGAAATCCTGACCCGCTCCGATACCTCTCACCTGTCATTCAAGAACGGCGCCGCCGCCGCCCAGCAGTGGAAGAAATTCGGCATTGACGCCGTGCAAGTTCCTTCCGACAACTCCAGCACGCTGGCTCAAAATGGCGAGTACGATGTGTCCGGCGAATGGCCTGCGCAAGAGCCGTGGGGTGCGGGCGTAGACCTGTACCGCGTCCTGGACTTCTTCAACTCCGCGTACGTGAAACCCGTCGGCGAGCTGACCCAGGGCCACACCTCTCGCTGGTCTTCGCCCGAGATGGACGCCGTCATCGAACAACTGCGCAATACCGATCCGTCCGATACTGCTGCCGTCGTCGAAGTCAGCACCGAAGGCTTGAAACTGCTGGCCGCCGAGATGCCGGGCATCCCGACTTTCGGTTACATCGGCTTCGTCTCTTGGGATGAGCAGTACTGGGGCAACTGGCCCGGTTCGGAAAACCCCTACACCCAACCCTACACCCACTGGGGCCCCTTCAAGTACATGACCCCCTTCCTGCAACCGACCGGCCGATAACTTTATTCGTCCGTGGGCTTTGACCTGGCTCACATCTACTTCCTCCTTGTGATGTGGGTTGC
>DAOUFX010000142.1:0-5492 GCA_034429675.1 Anaerolineae bacterium
GTACTCCCACGAAAAAACACTCCCTTATATTTCCGGGTTGACAGGTGCTTCGGTATGGTTTATAATTTTAGTACATTGGTACATAGGTACACAGATACAGATGGAGGATAAAATGGGCGATGAAAAATCTGACGCAACCGTCAAAGTGAAGCGCGTCCAGACCGGAATTCGCCTTGAGCAGAAGATGCTCAAGGTGCTCAAGGCGCTGGCCGAATATTACGGAATCACCTTGGGAGACCTGCTTGAGGGTATCGTTCTGCATGCGTTCGAAGGCAAATCCCCCTTCAACCAGGAAGACATACGCCGCATTGAGACGTTAAAACAGGTCTACGACATGACCTACGACGCCGGCAACAGCCATCACTTTGTCGAGGTGGAGAATGAATGAGGCGGGCAAACTCAACGTAAAGGAAAGAGCCGCCGCGCCAGGAATGGCGATTTTCACGACAGTCTGGTTGGGCCAGCTGGTTTCGATCGTCGGCTCCGGGTTGACCGGATTTGCGCTGGGTGTGTGGGTATTCCAGCAGACCGGATCGGTGACGCAGTACGCGCTGATCGGGCTGTTCAGCGTGCTGCCCAAAATCCTCCTGTCGCCATACGCGGGCGTCATCGCCGACCGGATGGATCGCCGCCTGGTCATGATCGCCGGCGATACCGGCGCCGGAATCAGCACGCTTATTCTGGCCGTGCTATTTTTCACCAACCGGCTCGAAGTGTGGCACATCTACGCACTGACCGCGCTCAGCGCTGCGTTCAGCACGCTGCAATGGCCGGCCTTCACCGCCGCCACCACCTTGCTGGTATCCAAGTCCGATCTGGGCCGCACCAACGGGATGGTGCAACTGGGACGGGCCGCCGCCGAAATTCTTTCCCCCGCGTTGGCCGGAGTGTTGTTGGGCGTCATTCGCATGGAGGGCGTGATGGTGATTGACTTCGCCACCTTCATCCTTGCCGTTGCGACGCTGGCGTGCGTGCGCTTCCCTAAAGTTCAGAAAACGGGCAGCGCGGCAAAAATCACGTTGAGGCAAGACTTGATGGTGGGCTGGCGCTACATCAGCACGCAGCCGGGGTTACTCGGATTGTTGCTCCTCGCCACGGTCATCAACTTCCTGTGGGGCATGGTCGGAGCGTTGATCACGCCGATGATCCTCGGCTTTGCATCGAGCGAGGCGCTGGGCGCCATCATTTCCGTCGCCGGCGCGGGCCTGCTGACCGGCGGCCTGGCGATGAGCGTCTGGGGCGGCCCGAAACGGCGCATCCACGGCGTGCTGGTCTTCGAACTGCTGAGCGGCCTCTGCTTTATGCTGATCGGGCTGCGTCCCGTCTTCTGGGTGACGGCGATCGGCGCTTTTGCCGCCCATCTCACCATCGCCATCGTCTCCGGCTCCAATCAGGCGATCTGGCAGAGCAAAGTTGCGCCCGACATCCAGGGGCGCGTCTTCGCCACCCAACAGACGATCGCCAGCGCCGCAGCGCCGCTCGCCTACGCGCTCGCCGGGCCGCTGGCCGACAAAGTCTTCGAGCCGCTGCTGGCCGAGGGCGGCGCGCTCGCCGGAAGCGTGGGACGGATCACCGGCGTGGGGCCGGGACGCGGAATCGGGCTGATCTTTATCGTGATGGGACTGGTCAAGATAGCCGTGACCGCGATCGGTTACGCCCAAACGCGCATCCGGCTGGTAGAAGACGAACTGCCGGACATGGTGTAGAGACGTTGCAATGCAACGTCTCTACGATTTTTTGCTAACCGGATTTGGGCTATACTCCGAAAGGTGAGCAGCGAAACAAAACTTACCTCAAGGAGAGACGCCATGCAAATGTCAAAATGGATCGGTAGTTTCCGCTGGAGCATCGCGCTGGTCATCGCGCTGTGCCTCGGGTGGGTGATCGCTCCGCAGGGGGCGTGGGCGTGCGGCGGCGGTGTAATTTGCGTAGACGCGAGCGCTGCCGGAGCGGCGACCGGCCTCTCGTGGACGGACGCTTATACCAGCGTGGTCACGGCGCTGAACTGGACCAACGTCCACAGCAACACGGTTTACGAGATCTGGGTGGCGGAGGGCGTCTATTACCCGTGGACGGCTCCAAATCCTACGCAAAACCGGTACGGCGCCTTCGTCATTGATCACGACAACGTGCGGCTCTACGGCGGCTTCGCCGGAAACGAAAGCACGCGCGATCAACGCAACTGGCGCGCCCACCCCACCGTGCTCAGCGGCGACATTGACGCCAACGACTGGAACACCGACACCAACGCCATCGCCGAGACGTGGAACGACATCGTCGGCGACAACGCCTACCACGTCCTGTACCTGCAAGGCGGCGAGACGCCCATCAGCAAGAACACCGTGATTGACGGGTTTATCGTCACCGCCGGGCTGGCGGACGCCGACCCGGCGCACACCCCCCAGGACTCCGGCGGCGGGTTGTACTGCGGCACCCGCGCTTGTAGCCCCACGTTGACCAACGTCATCTTCAGCGGCAACCGGGGCGGTTGGGGCGGCGGGATGTTCGCCCTGGGCTGGGAAGGCGTGAGCAATCCTACCCTGATGAATGTGACGTTCAGCGGCAACCGGGCCAGCTTCGGCGGCGGCGGGATGGCCAGCTTGAGTTTCCTCGCCGGGGGTGAAAGCAACCCCGTCCTGACCAACACCCTCTTCGTCGGCAACCAGGCCGACGACGGCGGCGGGATGTACAACAACGGCAGCGATCACGCCGCAAGCAACCCGACGCTGACCAACGTCGTTTTCAGCGGCAACCGGGCCAAGAAGGGCGGGGGGATGTACAACCTGGGCAGCGACGGCAACGGCGTGAGCAACCCCGTCCTGGTCAACGTCACGTTCGGCGGCAACCAGGCCGACCAATACGGCGGAGCAATCTACAACATGGGATACAGCGGATCGAGCAACCCGAACATGATCAACGGCATCATGTGGGGCAATGCGGCAACCGTCGGACCGCAGCTCCACAACGAGGGCGACGCCACCTTCATGGCCCATTACAGCGACATCGAATGGGCGGGCGGCGTTTACACCGGCACGGACAACCTCAACGTCAACCCGCAGTTCGTCGCCCCCAGCGCCGCCGGCAACGCGCCGACGACGGCGGGCAACTATCGCCTGACGGCTACGTCCCAGGCGGCGAACGCCGGCAACAACGGCTCCGTTAGCGCGGCCACCGATTTGGACGGCAAAGCGCGCATCTACGGCGGCGTGGTGGATATGGGCGCGTATGAAGTTTTCCAGGGGACAGAGCGCCTCTACCTGCCGACCGTCCTGCGGAGCGTACCGTAACCGAGCCGCCCGAAGTTTCAGAATACAAAGACGATCCTGGAATGCTTTGTAAAATCGTGTTACACTTTGTATAACAATGTTTTACAAAATCGTTGAATGAGGACGAAGATGAATGCCGTATTGGTAAAACTCAGTGAGCGCAATCAGATGGTATTACCCAAGGAAGCGCGCGAGGCATTGGGGGTCAAGCCCGGCGGCGGCGTGGTCGTCATCGTGGAAGGACAAACGGTGCGCTTATTGGCAGAACCAGAAAATTGGACCGAGTATATCTATGGCCTGGGTGCAGAAGACTAGGCCGAGATAGGCGGCGGTGAGGAATTTCTCAAAGAGGAGCGCGCGGCATGGGAACAGTGAGCGAGATGGTGACGCAACTAAAAAACGCCGGACGTTGCAACACGTCCGGCGCTTTCCTTTGTAGGATCATCCCCTGCCGCGATGCTTCAGTTGTCGCTCCAGCGCGCGCACCAGCAGCGATAGCCCCAGGGTCATCACCAGATACAAAAAGGCGACGACGTTGTACGTTTCGAAGAAGCGAAAGGTGGACGCCGCGTAAACTTTTCCCAGTTGGGTGATATCCTGCACCCCCAGCGCCGAGACCAGCGCGGAATCCTTGAGCATAGCGATGAACTCGTTGCCCAACGGTGGCAGGACGTTGCGCACCGCCTGCGGCAAGATGACGTAGCGCATGCTCTGCGCATAAGTCATCCCCAGAGATTGCGCCGCCTCCATCTGGCCCCGGCCAATGGACTCGATGCCGGCCCGGAAGATTTCGGCCATGAACGCGCCGTAGCCGAGCATCAATGCGATGACGGCGCGCGCGGTGAAATCCAAATCGCGGACGGTCATCACGCCCAGCACGCCCACGCCAATCAACGGCGATGCCAACCAGTTGCGCGCCGCGACCAATGCCGGAGCGCCGACGAAGGCGATGTAGTAAAGAATGACCAGCATGGGGACGCCGCGAACAACCTCGACGTAAAATGTCGCAACCTCGCGGAGAACGCGCAAGCGCGCGACGCGCAACAATCCCATCAGCAGGCCCAACCCCATCGCCAGGCCAAAAGCAATCAGCGACACGTAAAGCGTCGTTCCAACGCCTTTGACCGTCGCGGCAAAAATGACGCGGTAGTCGCCGTTGTTGACGATGCTCCACAGAAAAAAGATGGCCAACAGCAAAGTTGCCAGCAGCCAATAGGGGAGCCGGGACAATTGCTGCGTCAGAGATTTCTCCCTACGGTCGAAATGACGCGGGGCGGGCGATGCGTTACTCTTGAGCGGCTCCATATTCATAGAACCAGCGCGTATTCAGCGTCTCCAGGAATTCGTCCTGTTCCATCGCGGCGATGGCCGCGTTGAAAGGTTCAACCAGATCGGAGCCGGGGGTGAAGATAAAGCCGAACTCCTCCGTGCCCAACGGATCGCCCACCAGCTTGAGCTTATCCGGGTTGGCGCCGATGTACCCCTTGCCGGAGGCCGCGTCCATCAATACCATGTCCACATCCCCGGCCAACAACGCTTGCACGGCCGCGCCGAAGGTCTCGAACAGCTTGATGCGCGGGTTGGCTTCGTCGCCGTCGAGGACGTCGTAGACCGCCACATAGAAATTGGTCGTCCCCGCCTGCGAGCCGATCAGCAGCTCCGCGTCGGCGGCGAATTCCTGCGGCGCGCTGAAGCGGCTTTCGTCCGCCCGCACCAGCATAAACTGCTGCGAAACCATATACGGATCCGAGAAGTCCACCTGCTGGCTGCGCTCGTCGGTGATGGTGATGCCGTCCATCCCCACGTCGAACTGCCCGTCTTTCACCGCCGCGATCATCGTATCCCACGCGGTAACGTTCCACTCCACCGTACAATTCAGGCGCCGGCAAATTTCGTTGACGGCGTCGTACTCCCAACCGACGGACTCGCCGGTCTGCGGATCCACAAAGTTCAACGGGGTGTAATCATTGCCCGTCACCGCCGCGATCTTGCGCCCGTTCAAATCCGGCAAAGATTGGCCGGGCACAGGCGCCGTAGTTGCCGTGGCCGTAGGCATTGCTGTGGCCGTAGGCGCGGCCGTGGGCGTTGGCGTTCCACCACAAGCCGTCAACAACGCCACGACGACCATCGAACAAATCCAGATTATCTTTCTCATGATGAACCTCCTCGGAAAATAGCCCGCTAAAGCGGGGGTAAAGAAGGGGTTTTGCGCGGGCGGGGGTACCC
>DAOUFX010000143.1:0-9040 GCA_034429675.1 Anaerolineae bacterium
GGGTACCCCCGCCCGCGAAAACCCTTCCTATGTATCTCTGACGTGTAAACCATAAAGGCCAAAAACTAAAAGCTGTAAATCGTTGGTACCTGCGCCGGGTCCTGCTGCGCCAGGAACGCGCTGATGGCCGCGTCGTAACGCGCGGTATGGGCGAAGGTTTTGCAGGCGTAGGCAAAGCGGGCCGGCAGATCCAAGGCGCCGTCGTTGGCGCGGAGGCTCTCCAGCAGCGCCGGATAGTCGGAGGGCGACGTCACCGCGGTGACGCGCAGGTAATTCTTGGCGGCGGCGCGCAGCATGCACGGCCCGCCGATGTCAATGTTGGCGCGCGCCTCCTCGACGGTCACGCCCGCGCGGGCGACGGTATCCGCAAAGGGATACAAATTCACCACCACCATGTCCAGCGGAACCGCGCCGGTGCGCGCCAGATCGTCCTGATGGGCGGCGTTGTACGTCTCGGTGAGCAGTCCCAGATAGATTTTGAAATCCAGCGTCTTGACCAGCCCGCCCTGCGTTTCTGGTTGCCCGGTGTAGTCGGAGACCTGCGTGAGATGCGCCGCAGCCTTGTCCCCCAGAATGGCCGCCAGCGCCGTATGCGTCCCGCCGGTCGAATAAAAATGCAGCGCCGGGTTGATCTCCATAAGCCCGCGCGCCAACTCCTCCAATCCCGACTTATCCGACACACTCACCAACACCCGGTTAATCTTGACCCAGTTATCCACACGACTGACAATGTTGACCATAAAGACCCCCCTCGGAAGAATAGCGAATCAGCGAATCAGCGAATTACGAATTACGAATTACGAATTACGAATTACGAATTACGAATTACGAATTACGAATTACGAATTACGAATTACGAATTGCGAATTCACGTTTCATCTCCAAAATCTAAAATCCAAAATCTAAAATCCAAGGCTCCCTGCCGCCGCTGCGCGCACGGTTTCCACCAACAATTGGTGTTCCGCAGCGTGGACGCGCGTCTCCAGGTCCTCCTGGCTGTCTTCCGGCAGAATCGGCACGACGACCTGCGCCACCACCGGACCGGCGTCCACGGCTTCGTCGGGCACCAGATGGATCATCACGCCGGTCTGATCAACCTCCCTGCGCTGATAAGCCGCATAAGCCTCGGCGATGGAGTTCATACCGGGGAACATCCCCGGCAGCGCGGGATGCAGATTGAGGATGCGGTTAGGGAAAATGCAGGTGAAAGCGTTAGTGAAAATGTGCATCCATCCCGCCTGCACCACCCACTCCACCCCAAAGCCTTGCACGATGCGCGCCAGGTCGGCGTCGTAGTCGGAACGGGGACGATTGGCATTGGTGTAGGGCAGCTTGGGGAAATACACCACCGGCACGCCGCTCTTGAATGCCCGCTGCATCCCGTAAGCGTCCTTGCGGTTGGACACGACCAGCGCCACCGCCACACCCGGCAACTCACCGGACGCCGTCGCATCGAGAATGGCCTGCAAATTGGAACCGTTGCCGGAAATCAAAACGGCGATTTTCGTCATCACTTTCGCATCCCTTCGTAGTAGTGTTGTAATTGCGCCGGCGTCATCAGATGAGATGACGACGCCCGCTGAGTGCAAGTGTACCGCGCGACAATCTGGCCGCGCAAAATAGCATCTTTCAACGGGTAATTTTCCAGGACCAGGCTCGTTAAAAATCCTACGGCCAGGCCGTCGCCCGCGCCGTTGGTATCAATCACCGGCGCCTCCAGCGAAACCGGCGAAAAATACTGGATACCGTCCCGCGAACCGAGCGCGCATCCCTGCGCCCCCATCCCGACCACAATCAACTGGGACGGATTGCGGCGCAAAAACGCCTCGATCAGGACGTGCGGCGGCTGGTTGACCGCCGAGCAGAACAGAATGTCCGCATACCGGATGAAATCCTGCCGGTAGCCATCCTCGATGGATACCATATCCTGAAGATCGCAGGCCACCATCACGCCGCACTCTTTGGCGATGGGCAACAAATAACGCGCCCAATTGGGGATGTTGAAATGCGCCAGCTTCGTCCGCGACAGGATTTCACGGCAAATCGTTTCATCGGGGTGCAGCTCCATGTGGCCTTTACCATCGTAGAAATTCTTGCGCCGGCCATCTCGGTACATCAAATTGATGCTGCGGCTGGTTCCCGACGGGTCCACGAACAATCCCGTCATATCAATGCCGTCGCGTGCGAACTCCTCGCGGATAAAGCGCCCGCCAAAGTCATCGCCGACGTGGCCAATGAACGCCGTCCGCTTGCCCAACTGCGCGTACCCGCGACTCGCAAATCCCCCCGCCTGCCCCACGTAATCCACATTCTGCGTGAAGTTGGCCTCGACATTGAAATCAATGCCGTCGCCGTAAAAATACACGCACGTGTCAATGCCCACATTGCCGACAACCACCACGTCAAAATTTGATGCATCGCTCATTGACAACGCCTCCCTCAAACACGCTCGCCCCCAAAGCCCAGGCCCACTCTGCTAGTATAACACAGACAAGGGCGTCCATCAAAATTTCGTAAAGTCACTGTGCCGCTGTGGTTGCCATCCACGAAACCGCCACGAATACACGAAGCCGCGCGCATTGGTGTATTCGTGTCCGCATTCGTGGACGGCAGCGGGTGTGCCATGCGAAACGCAAACGCCCACCCTGACAGACAATTTCGGTTGACGAAATGGTTAAAAAGGGTTATAATGCAGGCAGGTACGGAATAAACGCAAAAAGGGATTAACGATGCAAACCGCGCAAGTCACACTCACCAAAACAAAATATTCACGTCAGACTGAAAGAGCTGACACACACAACTCCGACGCAAGTCCTGCGATTGGGGTCCTTGAAGTTTACGTCAGCCCAGAATCAGACGATGACTATGCGCGCCTGGCTTACAAACAGACATTGTGGCGAGCCAATCCCCGACCTCTGGATGCGTTACGTCTGGACCTGGTCTACCACTCCGAGGCGTTGGAAGGCAGTCCGCTGACCCGGTCCCAGGTCGCAAGCGCCCTTCAGGAGCCGCTTCCGCAGTGAGCCTGGCGCTCCAGGCCAAAGCGCAACTAGAAGCCGCCGGTCATCAGGCGGCTTTGTCGTTGATGGATGACCTCGCAGCACAAAAAACACCCCTCGGCCAGGCCGAATTGCGCGAAATGCATCGCCTGCTCTTTGCGCAGTCGTGGCCCGAATCTGCCGGACGCTTCCGCACCGAAAACATCGAAATCACCGGCGCCGCCTACCTCCCCCCACACTGGCTGCGCGTGCCCGAATTGACCTATCAGGCCCTCGCATCCCTGAACTATCGGCTGGAACAAACACCAGAAGACAAGCCCGCCGCCATCGTCGAGTTGGCCGCGCAGGCCCACTACGACGTCGCCGCCATTCACCCCTTCCGCGACGGCAACGGGCGCATCGCGCGCCTGCTCCTCAATTACGTGTTCCGCTACTTCGGTATGCCCTACGTAATCATTCCACGGGAACAACGAGAGCGCTACCTCAATGCGCTCGACGCCGCCAACCTGGGCGACATGCAGCCCTTCATTACGTTGACCGCGGAGCAATACGAGCGCTCGCTCGACCTGGCGCTAGACTTGACAAATCCCAATCCCTGATTACCATCATATATAACCATTTACAGACCATCACTTCGCTACAAAAGACAGAGCACGACCACTTTTATCGAAGAAAACGCGCACGAATATCATTCGCAATGCGGGCGCATCAGAGTCCAGAAATCATAACTGTCTAATTCTAAGGAACTGGGAAACCAGGGGGACCTATGAGCAAAATGATTGATAGCCTTGGTATATGCCTGGCCCAGGCAATCGGTAAAGAGGAAGCGGTCTGCCGGGGTCTATTACGACTGACCATCATGGATAGTGTGGACCAACTGCGGCGAACATCCGATTACACCCAAACCATGTCTTACATCAGAAGGATGGGGTACCAGGACTGGAAAGACGTCATCGAAGGGCAGGCTCTGTCGCGACGCTTGAAGAGTGTCGGAATCAGAGAACCGGATGTCGTTGTAGACAAACTGAAGCAAACCCTGGTCGAGCAACAATCGCTGCTGACGATGGCGGTACTTTAACCTGAGAGAAGGAAAGGAAGTACTATGTTTCCACTGGTAACTTTATTCACCTCATCAATTATCGTTATTGCGCGTCTAATCATCGCCGTTCAACTGACACGGGTAGGACGCCGGCAAAAGTTACCCAATCTCTTGTGGCTGGCGGCGTTCTTTTATCTCACCGGCGTAAGCGACGTCTTCGCCGCCCTGGCGCCGTTTACAGAGATCCGCTGGCCGTGGCTCTGGGGAACGGGGTTGGGCGAAGTGATCCTGGCGGTCTTCATCCAGACGACCTTCTACAAAGATCGCAAGAGCCCTTTTCCGATTTTTATACTTCTTGCAGTGGGCGTGCTGGCTGCCGATATATTTGACGCCGTTTATCTCCCCCACCACAGCCCCTTCAACTGGCTCTGGCTCATCTGGGCAGGGTCGCAGGCATACAAACAGATTGCCGGGAGCCAGGCGATAGAAGATTGGATCAAAACACGCTACAAACTGGTGATCGCCTACGCAGCAGTGTCGTTGGCCGGTCCCATCTGGGAAGTCATGGCTCTCATCGGAAGATTTTTCAGTCCTGAGTTTGAGTTGTGGCTGACTTCTCCGAACCAGATCCTGGTGGCTCAAGTGGGCATTCTGGCTTTGACCACGGTCGGGATCGTGATGCAATACCTGGCCTGGATCATGCCGGAAAAGTACCGGCGCTGGCTCGACCGCAACTACCAGCCGCCGGCGCGAAAAGAAGCTGAATCAAATTTGACGGAAGAGGAGATCATGCGCCAATTGCAGGCTTGAGCGCAACCATTCACACAGCAACGCGGGGAGCAAACTTTGCTCCCCGCGTTTTGTGTTGCAGAATTCTCACAACTGCACCCGCGCGCCGGCGCCATCCCACGGTGTCGTCTCTCCGATGACCACTGCCTCCGGCGCCGCCGCCCTCGCCGCAGCCACAGCCTCCGGCGACACAATCACAATCATCCCGATGCCCATGTTGAAGACGCGGTACATCTCGTTGGCGTCCACCTGCCCGCGCTGCTGAATCAGGCGGAAAAGCGGCGGGACGGCCCACGCGCTGCGATCAATCCGCGCGCCGATCCCCTGCGGCAAGACGCGCGGCAGATTGTCCGGGAACCCGCCCCCGGTGATGTGCGCCATGGCCTTGATCGGCACGCCCGCCCCCACCAGCGCATCGAATTCGGCCAGGTACGCCCGGTGCGGCGCGAGCAACGCCTCGCCCACGGAACACCCCAGTTCCGGCAGCACGGTCTCCCACCCCAGATCGCCCAAGACGCGGCGCGCCAACGAATAGCCGTTGGTGTGCAATCCCGTCGAAGGCAGCCCCAAACACACGTCGCCGGGCCGCACAGTGCGCCCGTCAATGAGCTTATCGCGCTCCGCCCACCCGACGAGCGTTCCCGCCAGGTCAAAGGCCCCGGCCCGGTAGACGTCGGGCATCTCGGCAGTTTCCCCGCCGATCAGCACACAGCCCACGGCGCGACACGCCGCTGCACACCCGCTCACCAACGACACAATCACGTCCGGTTCCAATTTGCTGGAAGCGATGTAGTCCAGGAAAAACAACGGGCGCGCGCCCTGAACCAACACGTCGTTGACGCAGTGATTGACGATGTCGTGCCCGACCGTGTCGTAGCGGCCCATCGCTTCGGCGATCAGCGTCTTGGTGCCCACCCCGTCGGTCGAGGCGACCAGCACGGCGTCGTGACGGCGCACGTCGTCCAGCGCGATCTGCCCGCCAAACGCGCCGATCCCGCCGAGCACCGCCGGCGTGTACGTGCTCCGCACCGCCGCCTGCATCTCGCGGAACGCCGCCATCTTCGCGTCAATGTTCACGCCGGCGGAAGCGTAGGAATGTTGGATGACGGATGTTGGATCTGAAACGTGAAACGTGAAACGTGAAACGTGATCTGTCTTTTCGCTGACTCGCTGACTCGCTGCCCCGCTGCCCCGCTGACCCACTGACTCGCTGATTCGTAATTCGCAATTCGCCGCGATGTCCGTCCGGTAGTGCATCCCCTCGAAATGGAGCTGCTTCACGGCCTCGTAGGCGCGGGCGCGGGCCCCGGCAATATCCGGCGCGACGGCCACCGCGGCCAGCACCCGGCCCCCGGAAGTCACCAGCGCCTCCCCCAGCATTTTCGTCCCGGCATGAAACAAAATCACGTCCCCCCGCCCCTCTGTCTCCCCTCGCCCTATGGGAGAGGGGCCGGGGGTGAGGGCAGTCTCCCCTCGCCCAAAGGGCGAGGGGCCGGGGGTGAGGGCAATCGCCTTCCCCTTCCCATACTCCCCCGGATAGCCGCCAGATGCCAGGACGACGCCGACGCTGGCGAGCGGTTTCCAGACGATGGGCAATGCATTCAAGCGACCTTCGATGCAGGCCAGCACGATGTCCACCAGGTCCGTATCGAGCAACGGCATCAACAGCTGCGTCTCCGGATCGCCGAAACGGCAATTGAACTCCAGCACGCGCGGCCCCTGCGCCGTGAGCATCAGCCCGGCGTAGAGCACGCCTACGTAGGGGGTACCGCGCCGACGCATTCCGTCCACCACCGGCTGCAACACGCGCCGCGTCATTTCCTCCACCAGCTCCGGCGTCAGATGCGGCGCGGGACAGTAACCGCCCATCCCACCGGTATTGAGACCGGCGTCGCCATCGAGAGCGCGCTTGTAGTCGCGGGCGGGCAACAGCGGAACCGCCGTCGTCCCGTCGCAGAACGCCAGCAACGAGGTCTCTTCACCGTCGAGCCGCGTCTCGACGAGCGCCTGATCTCCGGCTGCGCCAAACGTGCGCTCGACCATGATCTGGTGTAGGGCCGCCTCGGCCTCGGCGCGGGTATCGCACACCAGCACGCCCTTTCCCGCCGCTAACCCGTCGGCCTTGACCACGCACGGGCCGTCGAACTGCCGCAGATAAGCCAGCGCCGCGTCGTGCTCCGCAAAAGCGACCGCGGGCGCCGTCGGGATGCCCTCTTCGGTCATGAAGCGCTTGGCGAAACTCTTGGAGCCTTCCAACTGTGCCGCCGCCGCCATTGGCCCGAAAGCGCGGATGCCGGCGGCCTGCAACGCATCCACCACCCCGGCGACCAGCGGCACTTCCGGCCCAACCACCACCAGATCCACGGCGTTTTCCTGCGCAAATTGCACCAGCGCGGGCGTATCGTCCGCCGCAATGGGCACATTGGACAAGGGCGCCGGCCCTGCCGTCCCGCCGTTGCCCGGCGCAACAAACACCGCCGAACCCGGCTCCGCCGTCACATGCGGCGACTGCGCCAGCTTCCACGCCAACGCATGCTCACGTCCCCCCGAACCAATCACCAGAATCCGCATAAGTCCTCCCGATACCTTTCCTTTACTGATACAAAACGTGAAACGTGAATTTTATAGAGAAATCCTCACGTTTCACGCTTCACGCTTCAAAATTCACCTACGACTCAAACATCCCTTTCTTAAACGAATCATCCACCACCACGGGATAATCCCCGTTGAAACACGCCTGGCAGTGCGCCGTCCCGTCGAAGGGAACGACGCTGCGCAGCCCTTCGATGGACAAATAACCCAAACTGTCCACGCCGATGTGAGCCGCAATCTCGTCCACGCTCATGTTGGCGGCGATGAGATGCTCCTGCCGCGCCATGTCCACACCCATAAAGCACGGATAGCGGATCGGCGGCGAGGCGATGCGCATGTGAACTTCCTTCGCGCCGGCCTGCCGCAACAGCGCCACGATAGGGCCGCTGGTAGTACCGCGCACGATGGAGTCATCCACCAGCACCACCCGCTCGCCCTTCAGGTCGGTAAGCGGGTTGTATTTGATGGCGACGCCCAAATCGCGCATGCGCTGGTCGGGCTGGATGAACGTCCGCCCGATGTAGCGGTTTTTGATGAGCGCCTCGCCAAAGGGGATACCCGACTCGTAGGCGTAGCCGATAGCGTGCGCCGTCGCGGAGTCCGGCACGCCGATGACGATGTCGGCCGCGGCGGGATGCTCGCGGGCGAGCTGGCGTCCCATCTTGCGACGCACGTTGTGGATGGAGCGGCCCTCCATAATCGAATCGGGCCGGGCAAAGTAGACGTACTCGAAGATGCAAAGGGCAGCGCGTTCGGCGGCGGGCGTCTGCCACGACGTGACGCCGTTGGCATCCAACCGCACGATCTCGCCGGGGAGCAGCTCGCGCACAAACTCCGCGCCGATTGTACCGAACGCGCACGACTCCGACGCGATCACCCACCCCTGGCCCAGCTTCCCCAGGCACAACGGGCGGAATCCCCAACGGTCGCGCACGGCATAGACGGCATCGCGGGTGAGGATGGTCAGCGCGTAGGCGCCCTGCGCGCGCTGCATGAAATCGGCGATGCGCGCATCCCACGTGTCGCCGGTCGCCCCCGCGAGCATCTGCGTGATCACCTCGCTGTCCGACGAAGAGGTGAGACCGACGCCGCGCTGCAACAGATCGCGGCGCAACGCGGGCGTGTTGGTCAGATTGCCGTTGTGAGCAATCGCCAGCGGGCCGAGCGCCGTCTCGATGAGATAGGGCTGCGCGTTAAGCAGCTTGACGCTGCCGGTCGTCGAATAGCGCGTGTGGCCGATGGAGAAGTCGCCGCGCAGGACGTGCAAATTGTCCTCGTTGAAAACCTGCGAGACGAGGCCCAATCCCTTGTGGATGTGCGCCAGGCCGCGATCGCTGGTGCAAATCCCGGCGCTCTCCTGCCCGCGATGCTGCAACGCATACAGCGCAAAGAACGTCAGACGCGCCACGTCCTCTCCCGGCACGTACAAAGCGCAGATACCACAAGCTTCTTTCAGTTTCGTGTCCAACAACATTATTCCCCCTCAAACAAGCGTTACAAGTTGAAAGTTGGTTAGTGTCTTAAAGTATTCGCCGCGCCTGACGCCAAGACGTCCCCCCCTTAATCCCCCCCAACGGGGGGGAATGCGCGCGATAGAATCTTTCCTCCCCCCCCATTGGGG
>DAOUFX010000144.1:0-7287 GCA_034429675.1 Anaerolineae bacterium
CCCCGCCCGCGAAAAACCTTCCTTTAATTCCCCCGCTTTAGCGGGCTATTTTCAAGGGAGGCATCGAAATGAAGCTATTCAAACGGATTCCGGGCATCTTGACCACCGGGGCGCTGTTTGTCGCCCTGATCGCTTTGCTGGTTTCATATCTGTATGCGGTCAGCGACTTACCGGCGCGCGTCTACACTGAATCGCAACGCTCGTTTCTTGAGTACAACAACATGCGCAGCGTCGAGCAGGCTGCTCCGGTGCTTAACTACTACGCGCCGGTTAATGTCGGTGTGTTGGGGGATAAGCCGTCAAACGAGGATGTGCCGCCGGCGATTTTGCCCTGGAAGAGCAGTCGCGTCAAGGCGACGTTGTTGGCGCGTTATGAGGAGGAGGGTGGGGTCAGCGTCACGACTTACGATCTCGATTTTCAGGGCGATTACAGCCTGGCGCACACCGGCGCGACCAGCATCACCCTTGATCTCTTTTTCCCTTTCCCCACCAATCTTGAAACTCTGCACGACGTCTATTTTTTGGTGGACGACGAAGAGCCGCTCGACGCCGCCTACAGTACCGCCGGCATCCGCTGGCATGTGCTGCTGGTCCCCGGCGAGGAACATCAGGTGTCCATCCGTTACAAGGCCGACGGCGCGAACAGTTTCACTTACGGCTTGATGCGCGACCAGCGGACGGATATTGATGTGACCGTCGAAGTCATTGGCTTGAAGGGGAGCACGGTTTCGACCGGGGCATTGCCTTCCAGCGCCACCGAACCGACCGAGACCGGTGAACTTTGGCAGTGGCAGTATAGCGCCCTGATCGCGGACCGGAACATCCGCCTGGATTTGCCTACCCGGTTGAGCTTCGCGCAGCGTGTCGCGCAGTTGCAGAGCGATTTTCGCTCACTGGCGAGTATGGCGCCCTTCCTGGTGCTCGCTTTCCTGGTTGCGTTGGGCATGATGTTTGGACTGACCGGCGTGCGGTTGCGTTTGGAGAACTATCTGTTGGCCGGTTTGGGGCTGGCGTTGTTCTACCCATTGCTCACGTTTTTGAGCGGCGGCGTGGCCCTGGTTTGGGCGGCGATCGTCGCGTTTTGCCTGGTGTCGGGGCTGATTCTGGTCTTTCTGGGGCTTGCGGTGGGGTGGCGCCCGGTGATTGGGCGAGTGGGGTTGCTTCTGGCCGTGTTCCTGGGATTTTTCTCGCTGGGGATGCTTTCGCCCTGGCCGGGACTGCTGCTCACCGTTGGCGGTTTGTTGCTGGTGGCTATCTTTATGGCGTTGTACGCCCGCCGCGCCGTTGCCCCCGAACCCGCTGCGCCCCCGTCCGGTGAAGCGACCCTGCATACCGACAGGGACGACGCTATCGCGGCAAGCGTTGCTGAACCAGATTCCGATGCGGAGACGGCGGAGGCGCTTTCCCTTCAAACAACAACGGCGCCATCCAGTCCGGTATCTTCATCACCCAAGATGCATTGTCCCTACTGCGCCCGCTCTTTGGAACCGGACTATGCTTTCTGCCCTGGATGCGGCCACGATACCGGCGGCATGCGCCGTTGTCTTCACTGTGGGCACCAGCAAGTGGCGCTTCCCGGATCGGATGTGACCTACTGTGTGCAGTGCGGCGAAAAGTTATGAGACGATGGAGCGGCAACTGTTGCGAATGACCAGTTGTGTTTCAACGCGATGGAGATGATTCTCGATCGGGCGATCGTTCAGCAGGTCTGACAACATCTTGACGGCAACATAGCCCATCTTGTCAATGAATTGATCTACGGTGGTGAGGCCGCCGCCGATGTAGGCGGATTCGGGGATATTGTCGAACCCGGCCACCGACAATGCTTCCGGCACACGTATCCCGGCGGCCTGAGCTGCATGGATGACGCCGATGGCCGATTGGTCGTTGGCGGCGAAGATGGCAGTAGGGGGCTGCGGCAGGCTCAGCAGTCGTTGTGCGCCGGCATACCCGCAGGCGTGGGTAAAATCGCCCGGTTGAATGAGTTCCGGTTCAAGCGGCAGATCGGCCTGTTGCAGTCCATCTTTGTATCCCTGGAAGCGGCGCAGGGCGCTCTGCAGGTCGGGGCGCCCGCCGATAAATCCGATGCGGCGGTGTCCCAGTTCGATGAGGTAGCGCATCATCGTCAGCGCGCCGACGCGATTGGTGGCCGTCACCGAGGGGAATTCGATGGCGGCGGGGTGGGGGTCTACGGCGACCAGCGGATGTGTGGTGGCAAAGGTGGTCGCCGTCGGCGTCACGACCACCACGCCATCGGCGATGCTGCCGCCCAACAGAGTCACGTATTGTTGTTCACGGGCAGCCCAAGAACTGACGCCGCCGATGCCCCCGGTGTAGATCAGCAAATCCTGCCCAAGCTCTTGAATGGCGCGACTGACGCCTTTCATCACTTGAATGGTGAAGGAGTCGCTGACATCGGGAACGACCAGGGCGATGACGTTGGTGCGCTGACTGCGTAGTCCTTTGGCGGCCAGGCTAGAGGCATAACCCATCTGTTGGATGACTGCCTGGACTTTGGTGTAGGTGTCTGGGGCCACATCATCTTTGTCATTGAGTACCCTGGATACGGTGGATACGGATACTCCGGCTTCTCTGGCTACATCTCTGATCGTGAGGGATGATTTCTTCTGGCTCACCTGGCTTCCGCCCTTCTTTTCGGTAACGTTTCCGGTAACGTTTCCGGTAACGTTTTCATCATACAACAAATTGAGATCTCTGTCAATATTCATTTTTCCTGCCTTGCTCAATCTTCGTGTTGCGATTATAATGCTTTTTCGCGTTCGTGCAGTGGCAGTTTGCGACGCGAGAGGGTCAAGCGTGCGACTTGGCTCAATTCAGCCAGGGAGTATGTTTGTGAGCTTTGAACAATTTTCTCTTGACCCGCGCATCCTCGCGGGCGTTAAGGCGATGGGATTCGTTACCCCGACCCCCATTCAGCAACAGGCCATTCCTCCGGTGCTCGGAGGGCGCGATGTTTTAGGAATTGCGCAGACCGGCACCGGCAAGACCGCCGCTTTTATTCTACCCATTCTGCACCGATTGACCTTTGGCGCGTTGCGCCAGGTGCGCGCCCTCATTGTAGCGCCAACCCGCGAGCTGGCCGAGCAGATCTACGAGGTCAGCGTCGGGTTGAGCCAGCATACCAAGGTGCGCAGTGTTGCGATCTATGGCGGTGTGAGCAAGGGGCCGCAAATCACGGCGTTGCGTCATGGGGTCGAAATCGTCATCGCCTGTCCGGGCCGTCTGCTCGACCTTATCGGCGAAGGCCACCTCGATCTTTCTCACGTCGAAGTTCTGGTGCTGGATGAGGCAGATCGAATGTGCGACATGGGATTCCTGCCGGACATCCGTCGCATTCTTAAGTATGTGCCCGTGCAGCGCCAGACCTTGTTCTTTTCGGCGACGATGCCTGATGACATCCGCGTTCTGGCCGATCATATCCTCCACGACCCGGAGACGGTGCAGATTGGCATCATTGCGCCGGCGGAATCGGTTTCTCATGCGCTGTATCCCGTTCCGCACCCCTTGAAGAAAAGCCTGCTGTTCGCTCTGTTGGATCAAACGGCAACCGGTCGCGTGTTGGTTTTCACCCGCACCAAGTACCGCGCGCGGGGGTTGGCGGCGGATATGAAAAAACGCGGGTATCGCGTGGCGGCGATCCAGGGCAATCTGTCTCAGAACCGGCGCCAGGAAGCGCTCAACGGCTTCCGCGATGGCAAATATGATATTTTGGTCGCCACCGATATTGCCGCGCGTGGCATTGACGTGAGCGACATCACCCACGTCATCAACTTTGATATGCCCGATACCGTGGATGCGTACACGCATCGGATCGGACGCACCGGACGCGTCGAGCAAACCGGCGATGCTTTCACCTTTGTCGAACCGGATGACGAGGAGATGGTGCGCGCCATCGAGAAGGTGCTGGCGGTCAGGATACAGCGGCGGCGATTGCCCGACTTCGATTACGGCGATTTCTCACCGGAGGCTCAGCCGCGTCAGGCGCGTTCGAGCGCTCCCGTCGTGAACCGCGCCCGTCGAGAGCGCTCCGACGATCAGGAACGTGACACGCCGCGGGCGTCTCGCCGTCCCCGGAACCGCCGTCGCCGTAGCTCACAGAGGAGTGAAGGTGGAAGGGGCCCGCGTACATCCGAGGAATAAATCTGACGGTTGTGTTCAATAACAACAAAAGAGGGGGCGTACACGCCCCCTCTTTTTTATTGGAACATTCAGGCCGTTTCTGACCAGTCGCAGATATTGTTGCCGTTTTGGTCGGTGTAGCGATGGCACCGCCCCGGGTAGGGATCGTTGACCAGTCCGTGCGGACAGCGGCTGGCGCGGGGTTGCGTGATGACGGTGGTTGGGGTCGCGGCGGGCTCACTTGCCTCTGTGGTTGTCTCCGTTGTCTCGGTCGCTATCGGGTTTGTTTCGCGCGTGGGCTGTGGCGCAGTTGTCGGTTCTGTATCTGCCAGCGATTCCATCCCATTTTCTGTTTCCGCATCGGCGATTGCTTGTTCCCGCAGGTGTATACAGGTTCCCAGCAGTGCGGCGGCGCAGACCGTGCTGCCTCCGACGACCAGGAATCGCCGCCGGCTGATTGGCCCTTTGAGGCCGGTTGATGTCGCCGGAGCAAGTGGCGAAGCTGCGGAGGGTGTCTCGTCTGCCAGGGATCGCGCCCTTGCGCCGCCGCCGATGTATCGCTTGACCGCGTAGGCGATCCATTTCCAGTGCAGCGCCAGTTTGACCATCAGCAGGGCCAGCGCCAGATACGAAACGTGTTCGTGAAGGCCGCTGAGGACGCTCCCGGTCGTTCCTCTGAAGCTAAAGAGCGGCAGCGCCACCCGCGAGAGAAGTACGCCGCTGATGAGGATGACGAGGAAGGTTATCAGCAGCGCTGCATCCAGGGCATAGTAGAGGCGCGACTTGGCCGGCAGTTTGCCAAACAGCTTTTGGGTGATGGCGACGATCCATTGCCAGTGCAGGAAGATATGGATAACCGTTGCTCCGCCTAAAATCAACCCCAGCCACTCGTGGATGAGCAATCCGGTGTGAACCGGTTGCAGCGCGACGAGAAAAGCAACGAACAACGCAAAGTCCAGCAATAAATTCATGGGTGTGCGATCGGTTTTCTTTTGCATTTTTGACCTCCTCAAAACATGTCAGGTTTTTCATTAAAACTTAGCCTAGTGTAGCGGGATTACCTGAGCTGTTTCCAAGAGGTTGCTGAGAAAATGTTGTGAACACCTAATGATTTTCTGTGACGAAAGGCAGGCTGACCCGCGTTTTGATCGGCGCGACCTGAATCTTGATGGTGTCTTCGGTGCTGTGAAGGCCATCTGTCGCCCGTATCGTGACTTCGCACGTATTATACCAGCCCAGATCGGGAACATAAATGCTGACGTACTGTTGGTCGTTGATGCCGACCTGGCTACAATGCCAATCGTTCACGGCAACGATATACCATTCCAGCTGTGAGGGATCGCTTTCGTCGTCGGTGGTGCAGGTTCCCAGGTCAATGGCGTGTGGATGGGCCAGTCCCGCGATAACTTTGCAGTCCGGTAGCTGCATCAACGGCGAGGTGTTGTAGTTGATGGTGTTCTGGTAAAGCGCCTGAACGGGAAGATGGGCGTCTTCCGGGCCAGCCTTCCATTGTTCCCAAAATTCGGCCAACCCGGTCTCCAGCGCGGCGTCGCCGGCGATGGCCCAGATTGCGTCGAAGCCGACGGCGGCCCGATCGAGCCCATCCTCTCTGTCGTCGAGCAGATCATACAGCGCCCCGGCGACTCGGCCCTCGACGGCATCGCCGTCGTTCCACTCCTCCATTTCCCAGGTAGGGAGTTCGAGGTTCGCGGTGAGCCCCTGGCATGGCGGGCTTTCCCAATCAAAACAGGCGTCGCCGTTGACGGCCAGCGCGAAGAAGCTCGCCCATCCTTCGATCCAGGCGCACATTGGATTGATGGCTTCGCGCAGACCGTGATCGGTGCAGGCCGCCATGCTCACGGGGTCTACCTGCCACCAGGACCCGACGGCGTTGTATAGAAAGTGATGCCCCAGTTCGTGGACGACGATGTCCGGGGATCCGGCGCCCTGATCGTCCAGAAAGATGCCTTTGACCGAAGCGCCTGGGGAAAAGCAGGGGCCGTCGCATGGGGAAAGTTTGGTTGCTCCGGCCTCCCACCTTGCGGCAGCTTCTCCCGCAGACCCTCCGGCGGCGGCTTGAACGTATGTCCATCCCCGGATCATGTCCTGGAAAATCCACATGGCCGGTTCCCACTGAGCGTTGTTGGGAATGTAGTAATCAAAGGCGAGGGCGCCAGCGGGTGCATCAGCGACGGTTTCGCTGCGAAACTGGTAGCTCCAGTCGTCGAAGTCGGTGGTACGTTGTTCTGAGACGGGGTCGGCGGTTTCCCACACCACGTAGAGATCGAGGGCGCGCTTGCCGGACGAACCGCCGTCGGCGTCCCAATTTAGCCGCGACGTGAACGTGAAAATTCCCTGGGCGTCGGTGCGGGTTGTCTCCAGCCGGTCGTCGCTGCCGTCGGGACCGGCAGCGCCATCGTCGTCGTACAGATAAACCCGTACTGCCACTGCCGGGCTGTACCGGTTGACGCGATCGTAAAAGTGCAGCGATCCTTGCGCGACGATTTCGTCAAGGGCTTCGTCGCCGATCTGCGCCCGATCCTCTGCGGCAGAGTCCGGCCACGAACTTTGAGGGCGCATTTCCGGCGACACTGTGGGCGTGACCCGTTCGATGAGTTGGGGGATTTGCGGGGAACTCTGGATTTCCGGCGCGGCGTCGTTGCCCGCAGCAATGTTCATCCAGGCCGTATCCTGGATGACCTGACCCGACGGGAGCATGGCGCCGGCGTGGACCCGGTAGGCGCCTTCTTGGGATGGTAATTGCAGTGTTGTGGACAGGCGTGTGGTGGCGCCGGCCGTGGTGGTGATCCACCACTCGCGCGGCTCTTCAAATTGCACGGTCGGATCGGAGGACCACACGTGCACTTGCACGTTGGCGAGATCTTGTTGGGATTCCAACGTGAGGGTCGCGGTGAGGGTTTGATCGGGCTGAGCCGGCCCGGCGATTTCCAGATCAACGCAGAACTGCTGCTGGTTGCATCCGCTGCCGGTGGGGCTGTTGTTACTCCCGCACGCGACCAGCCACAGCCCCGCCGCCACCATGATGGTGATCGTCCAATATCGAATACTTTTCATTGGGGCACTCCTTCGAAAATAATCCGCTAAAGCGGGGGATTAAAGAAAGGTTTTTCGCGGGCGGGGGTACCC
>DAOUFX010000145.1:0-2183 GCA_034429675.1 Anaerolineae bacterium
CCCCCACCCCCAGATTTTCAGAAGATAAACTTTCAACTTTTAACTATTTTCTGGCTTTCACTTGCTGATTCAGGTTCTCGACGTGCTGCGGGTTGAGCGCGTCGCCGAATTTGGTCTTGGGGAGGGCTTCGCGCTGTTTCATCAGGTCGGCGTACTCGTCGTCGTCCAGGAAGGCGACGCAGCGGCCAATGCACGATTCGCCGTCCACGAAACGCCAGGGGAAGAAGCCGATCTGCACACGGCGGTTGAGCAGCAGGTCAATCTCGCCGCCGATGCACTCGGCATGGATGATGCCGTGCGGGAACATTTCGATGTGCATCAGCTGGTACTTCGAGTCGTCGAAGACCTCGGCCAGGCCCTTGCCGTACTTCTGCTGGAAGTGAGCCTCGGCCTGGGCGGCCTGGCGCGGCATCCAGTTGCGGATGATGGTGTTCATCGGATGGGCGGCGCTGCCGCAGTCCACGCCGATCCAGCGCAGCTTCTTCTTCTTCGCCCACTCGGCGAACTCGCGGTCGGGGCCGGGATGCTGCACCATGTAGCGGATTTCGTCGGCGGTGGGCATGTCCCAGCCGAAGTGATGGAAGCCGGTGTGGATGATGAGGATGTCGCCTTTTTTGACCTTCACTTTGTCCTCGATCATCTCCGACGTGTAGATGTCGTAATCGGCAACGACGTCGGAGAGGTCTACGATGGCGGCTTCGTGTACCAGGAAATCCATATCCAGCGAGGCAATGTCCTTGCCGGCGGTGTAGAAATGGATTTCGCCGTCGAGGTGCGTGCCCAAATGATTGGAATGGGTCACGAGCTGCCCGTTCGCGCCGTTGGGCGCCAGCCGCTTGAAATATTTCACCTGGAGCGGCTCGTAAGTCGGCCACGGGGGCGTGGCAATGCCGAGAGGGATGGTCAGGTCTAACAGTTTCATACGAAAACCTCCTAAAGTGAAATGGGCAAATCTGCAAATCGCAAATAGCAAATCTGCAAGGTCGGACAGGTGATGGTTATAGATTACTCCAATCCCGCGCCGATGCCAGTGTATTTTGACTTGGAGGCTTGTCCATTTGTTAATTTTCCGGCATTGTTTAGGGTTTCGGCGTTACGGTTGGCGCCGGAGACATGTCAACCAGTTCCAGCATCTTGGCGGCGTAACGCCGGCCAAATTCGTGATAGGCCTCGGTGGTGAAATGCGCCTCGTCGGCGCCGGCCAGCCCTTCGGCGGAAATCACGTAAGTGTTGGAGAGCACCGTCGGCAAGAGATTGATCTCAGGATTGTGCCATTTGCCGCAACAGCTATCGTATTCGGGATACAGCAGTTCGCCGACAAGCAGGGGAACGTCGTCGCCAAGCCCCAAATCGGCGTGCAGGTCTGTGATCAGCGCGCTGACTTTGTATTTCCATTCGGGGTCGCCGGTGTCGGTTTCGCCCTGGTGCAGGAGGATGCCCTTGATCACGCCCACCTGCTGCGCTCTTTTCGCGAGATCCAACAGCCATTCGTAGCCGCCGTTGTGCCCCTCCGGGATGGGGCCGTTGGGCCTGACGAGTTTGCAGGTGTCTCTCTCTGCGCAATCTTTCAGGAAGAAATCAATGGATTGCCCCTGATAAGCCGCGCCGACCAGGCCAATCGTGATCGCCGGGTCGGTATTTTCCGCCAGCGTCTTGCCGAAGGTGTCGCCGGGGCCGATCCGTCCGGTGCAACGGTTGAGCGGCGGCGTGGCGACGCGCCACACCCCGTATTGACCGATGCCCGGACAGGTTTCGTCCTGCAAAACCATCACGCGCGGGTTGGCGATGCGATCCTGAGCCGCGACGGGCCCCTGCCCCTCCATGTTGGATTGGCCGAACATCAAATAGATGTGGAAGTTGGGATCAAAAACTCCCGGCGTAGGCGTCGGCATTGGCGTCGCCGTTGGGCGCGGCGTGAGTGTTGGACGGCGCGTGGCCGTCGCAGCCGGCGTTGCCGTCGGGCTGGGAACGGGAGTTGCGGTGGACGCCTGGGGCGTCTGGGTGGCGGTAGAAGTTGGCGTGGCGTCCGGCGCCCTGACGGTGCCAGGCCGGCACGCGGATAGGACGATTGTACATAGTGTCAGGAATACAAAAAGATGTCTTTTATTCACAGTCTGTCTCCTTCGAAAATAGCTCGCTAAAGCGGGAGAATTAAGGAAGGTTTTTCGCGGGCGGGGGTACCC
>DAOUFX010000146.1:0-12517 GCA_034429675.1 Anaerolineae bacterium
CCCGCCCCCAAACCCCCGCTTCCCAGATTTTGAGAAAACATGTTCGAACTTTAGACTATTTTCTGAGAGGAGTGACAAAATATGAAGCAACGCCCGCTACTTGTAGCTGTATCTGTATTGGTTGTGTTGATCCAGCTTCTCAATGCCACCCTGCCGGTCTACGCCGGCATTGAGGATCAGTTCTCGCCCGATATTGACGGCGATGGCTTACTCAATACACTCGAAGAGGAAGGATGGTACAACCAGGCCGGGGGGCCATTCTTCACCGACCCGCTGGACGCCGACAGCGACGACGACGGGTTGAACGACGGCGAGGAAAAGGTCTTCGATACCCATCCCCTCAACGCGCTGAACCCCGGCGTCTACGTACGTTATCGCGACAATTACCAGACCAAAGAGTATTTCCGCCCCGCTTCCATCAACCCCATCTATCCGGAAGACCTCTACTACCGGTTCCCCAAGAAGGCTGGCTATTCGTACCTGCTCACCCGCCAGGCCGGCGACGACTATTTGATGACTCCGGAGAATGGCGACGGCGGCATGGTCGTGCGCCGGGGAACGTCGCTGCACATCGGCGGCCCCAGCACGGCGACGTTGTCGCTCGTCGGCGTGAACATGACCACGCTGACTCCCGGCGCTTACGATGCCTATTCCGGCGGATGGACGGTGAACTTCCCCAATAACGGCACCGTCGGCATTTACACGGCTACCGTCGTTGCCGGCGGGACCGCGATCACGATGCCCATCTACACGATTTTCGCGCTACCCACCAATCTGACGCAAGCCGAACTCAACGCCTACGTCTACAATGACGACATCAACGACACCCGCGATGAAACGGCCATCGTCTGGTTCTCGGCCGACCCCGCCTCCAAAAAATACACCTACCGTTGCGACACTGCCGGCAACCGCCCCCCCTGCTACAACACGGACGGATATTACCGCGCCACCAGCAACTGGGGGCAGGCTTTCGCTACCCGGCAATATGAAAAGTGGATCTTCGTGGACGAAGTGATGTGGCGCATCAATGGGAAAACCAGCAGGGGGATGACTGTGGATGCGCTCTCGAAGGGCGCGGATCAGGAAGTCCGCGTCAACTACGATAACTTCGGCGGTTCGGCGTCCGATCCACCCGAACGCACCCCCGCATCCTACCGCATTGACTACGTTCTGCGCCGTGAAATTGACTGGTACGACACGCAAACGCCCAAACGGTTGACCCAAACCGGCACGGCCTGCCACGCTCAGGCCGGCACGCTCACCTCTTTCTTGCGCGCCGCCGGCATTCCCGCCGAGCCGTTTATCGTTGACTGGCGCGACAGCTCCAACGATCATTCTGTGCGGGTCTGGCTCGATTCCTGGTACGGCGCGCGCAGCTACACCGGCGGCGAACACGGCGACGACGCCTACAAGTACTATCCCTTCCGGCATGGCACCACCGCGCCGGTGGCCATCGCCAACTGGGACACCGCCGGCGGTTACGGCGCTACCAACAACGCCCTCATCACCGTCAACGAAAACTGGGACGCGGATATGATCAACACCGGCAACGTCTACTACGACCGCGGCCTCGACGGGACGATGGAATACCGCTGGGAAAGCCAATATCCGCTGCGCCTGATGACCAAGAATCCTTACATTGACACGATGAACAATCTGGTCTGGTTCGACAGCGGCCTCAGAAGCGGTTGGCCCTCGGCTTACTCGTTGCCCACGCCGTACTTCGGCGGCAACACGGGCGAAGACTGGCCGATCGAACCGATTGCGCAGGGTTGCCCGTCGGATTTTGACGGCGTCTGCCCTTATCCTAACCTGATCAAGGGCCGGCTCTGGAACGACCTCAACCGGAATGGCGTGCGCGAAGCAGGCGAGCCTGCCCTCGCTTCGGCCGTTGTGACACTGACGTTGTCCTCTCCCGCGACGGTCTTTACGGCCACCACCAACGGCAATGGCATCTATAACTTCCAGTACTTCAAAGAAACCGCCACCGGCGGCGGCCAGACGCGCACACTCACCTACTCCGGGCTGCCCGGCGGGACTTATCAAATCAAGGTAAACCTCAACACCATCCCGGCCGGCTACGTAGCGACCACCGGCAACTACCCGCTGAACTTCACCATCCGCGACGAGGATTCGCTCACGACGACCGAGATCGGCTTCGCGGCGCCGGGTATGGTAGCCGGCGAAAGCGCGCCCGTCACACCCGTCGAAGTCGTCAGCCAGTTTGTAAGCGCAGTGGCCAATGACCTCTGGACGGCGCCCCAGGTGATCGAGCCGGTGCGCAGCGCGACGCCGGGCGCCGCATTGGTAGCGGCCACGGCGAATGCGCCGACCGTTGCAATGCGGACGGCTTCCGCACCGGTGGTGCTGGGCAAGGTGCTGGCAGAGACCGGCGTGGACGCCGATGGCGACGGGCACTATGACTCCCTGGCCATAGACGTCGCCGTTTCGGTGAAAACCCCCGGAACGTACACCTTCGGCGGCACGCTGGCGTTGCCGCAGGGCTCGACCGCTTACGGCGAAACCTACGCCAAGACCGAGTCGCAATACCTGGCTGCCGGGGAACATACCGCGCGGCTGCTCTTCAACGGCAAAGTGCTCGGCGAGCAGGGCGGCGACGGCCCCTATCAGTTGGGCGCAGTCTGGGCTACCGCCAACGCCGCCTTCGATCCGCGCCTGGGGCCCTGGACCGATGCGTTGGATCGCGCGGAGCTCAACTACGTCACCACCGCCTACTTGGCAAACCAGTTTGAAATTCCGGCGGCTTCCTTCGCCGGGAAATACACCCACAGCGCCCTGGATACCGACAAGAATGGGCAAAACGACACGCTGGCCGTTGATGTCGCCCTCAATCTGGTGGAGGCGGGCGAATACCAGGTGTCAGGCGCGCTCTACGACGCGCGGGGCGCCATCGTCGGCTACGCCGATTGGCGCGGTTCCGAACCGGTCGCTACCTTGAAATTCTCGGTGGCGGATTCGATTCCGCCCTACACGTTGGAACAACTGGAATTGTCCAAAGTGAATGAAGCCCCCCTCGACACGATCTGGGACGCAGCCTACACGGTTGCAGATACGTCCGGCTTTGAAACCGGCGCCATTCAGGTCAGCGCGCCGACCGTCGAAACGGGTTACGTGCGCTATGGGGCAAACATTACCCCGACCGGCGTAATCACCGGCTACCCGCTCAATCTCGACGGCGACGCCGCTTATGAACAGCTGGCCGTGGATGTGGCCGTAGACGTCACACTGGGCGGAAGCTACCGGGTCGAAGGATGGCTCCAGGATGCTGCCGGCAATCTGGTCGTCTATGGCGCCGGATCGGCGACAACCCTGCCCACCGGCGCGCAAACGCTCTCGATGACCTTTGATGGCCGTGCGATCAACGCCCACGGCGTTATCAGCGGCGCGTATACGGTAGTAGCCGTACGCATTCTCGACGGCGCCGCCAACTACACGGTGTTGGACGAGATTCTGGAAACCGGCGCCGCCCTGGACTACGACGCGGACGAGTTCGAATCGGCGACTCAGGCCACGGCGGTGCTCGGCGACGACATGGAAAGCGGCGCCGCCAACTGGACGTGGGGCGGCCTGTGGAGCCTGATCGAGAAGACCTGGCCAACGGCGACGCACCTGTGGCGAGCCAACGCTCCTTCCGGCAGCGGGCAGCTGGACTCAATCTCCCTGAACCTGTCCAATTACGCACAGCCGGCGCTCTACTTCAAGACCACCCACGACACTACCGCCGGTAGCCTCGGCGCCGTGTCCGTTCTTTCGCAATCCACCTGGGTCACCGATGTGATCTACACGAACCAGTATGATCGTGAATCCATTGGCGTGGTGGATTTGAGCGACTACGGGGAACTGCCCAACGTCAAGGTGCGCTTCAACGCCCAGGCGCAGGGCGCGCTGCTCTGGTATCTGGATGACATCTATCTGTACGCCTGGCCGGCGGTGACATCGGCTGCGTTCACTTACTATCCGACGGTTCCGCAAAGCAACCAGACCATTACCTTCACGGCCAGCTACCAATCCATTGACATGTCCCTACCGGTCACCTATACCTGGGACTTTGGCGATGGCACCGGACTTCACGTGACCACCAACCCGGTGATTACCCACCTGTTCAGCACCGGACAAGAACACCCCGTGAAGCTCATCGTGTCCAACCCCTACGACAGCGCCGAGCGGGTGATCATCCTCAGCGTCAACCAGGCCGTGCTGGATACGTCCTTTACGGTGACGCCCAAAGTCGTGGAGATCAACCAACCCTTCTCCTTTTCCGCCATCATCACCCCCGCCACGGCCACGCCGCCGATTGACTACACCTGGGAATTCGGCGATGGCGCAGTCACCGGCCCGCCCTCTTCGGCCAACACCACACACAGTTATACGGCTGGCGGCGACTACAACGTGCGTTTGACCGCTGCTAACGCCTACGGCTCGGCGACTTACAACCGGGTCGTCAGCGTCAAGGAAGGGCTCACCAGCGTTTCCTTTGCCCATGATCCCGCGTTGCCCGTCGAGGGCGAAGTGGTATCCTTCAACGCCGATTTCGCGCGCGCCACCGCTTCACATCCCATCACCTACACCTGGAACTTTAACGATGGCACGCCAAACGTCATCACGACCACTCCCAACGTCACCCATGCCTTCGCCACCCTGGGCAACTACACGGTTGCGCTGTCGGCCTACAACGGGTACGGGTCGCCACGCACATACAACGACGAGATCGTCGTTGACGGGCGCCCGCTGGAAGAGGTCTCCTTCGTCGCAGCGGAACACCAGCCCTCCGACGGCGTCACCGGCATCTTCACGGCCACGTATGCGCCGCTTCAAGCCACCATGCCGATTACGTTCATCTGGAACTTTGGCGATGGAACGATCCTGACCACCAACAACCCCATGACCACGCACCAGTTCACGTTCACGGTTCCCACCACGTTTACAGTCATCCTGACCGTGACCAACGGCTACGAAACGCAACCGATTACTTTCACCTACCCGCTGCACCTGCCGTTCGACGACGATGGGGACGGGCTGAACAACGCTGATGAAATCGCCCTCGGAACTGATCCACAAAACCCCGACACCGACAACGACGGGCGCACGGACGGCGAGGAAGTTCGCGGCTATCTCTACGACACCTATCCGCCGCACGCGGGGTACAATCAGTGGGTCAGAACCGATCCGCTTGACCCCGACAGCGATGACGACGGGGCCAATGACGGCACCGAATTCACCCTCGGCAGCCACCCTCACGACGAAGACACCGACGATGACGGCCTGCTGGACGGCGAAGAACCCGGTCTCAACGCGACGCCGCACCCGCTGAAGCCCGACACGGATGGCGATGGATTGGGGGACGGCGCCGAGGTTCACACCTACCACTCTGACCCGGCCAAGCGCGACACCGACGACGACCTGTTGGAGGATGGCGTGGAAGTTCTCACCGCGACCACCGATCTGCTGGCCTTCGACACCGACGGCGACACGCGCGGCGATGGGTACGAGTGGTACGGCTACGTCTACACCCACACCATCTCCACCACCGTCTACGCAGCGCATCCCGACTTCGGCTCGGTGATCACCACCAGCCCCACGATTTCTGACACGGAAGACGATGGCCTGCTGGACGGGCAGGAATTCGCCTTCGGCACACATCCAAAGGATGCCGACACCGACAACGATGACATCAGCGACCTCGTCGAAGCCGCCGACAACGCCGGTGTGGTCGGCGCGACCCCGGTGGACACCGATCTGGACGGCCTCCCCGACGCCATTGACGACGACAGCGATGACGACAACAAGCCGGATCGCCTCGAAGGCACTTGGGATGTGGACGACGACGGCATCCCCAACTGGCGCGACGACGACGAGAACTACCCGCCGGTCGCCGTGGATGACGAGGTCAGCACGGATGAGGACATTAACATGGTCATTGCCGTGCTCGCCAACGATACCGACCTGGATCAGAACCCGCTGACGCTGGTAAACGTCGGGACGCCGGCGCACGGAACGCGCATCGTAGGTTCTACGACCATCACGTACTACCCGGCGGTCAACTTCTTTGGCACGGACACGTTCACCTATACCATGACCGATGGGCAGTTCTCGGCCTCCGCCCGCGTGACCGTCACCATCAATTCCGTTCCTGACGCGCCGATCGTGGCCGACATTCCCGATCAGACCATTGACGAGGGCGGCGTGTTTGCCGCAATCGCGCTGGATGACTACGTCAGCGACGTGGACAGCGCCATAGACGAACTGACCTGGGCCTACGCCGGCAACGTCGGCCTCAACGTCACCCTGGCCGGGCGCGTCGTGACGATCACCGTGCCCAACGATCGCTGGGATGGCCAGGAGACGATCGTGTTCACCGCCACCGATTCCACCGGAATGAGCGGTGCCAACGCGGCGATCTTCACCGTCAACGGCGTCAACGACAACCCGGTCGTCAGCGACATCCCCGATCAAACTATTGACGAGGGTGAAGCCTTTGCGGTCATCCACCTGGATAACTACGTGTCGGACGACGACGTGCCGGCGGAAATGACGTGGACCTACAGCGGCAACGACGAGTTGGCGGTTCTGCTCGTAGATCGCGTGATGACGCTCACGGCGCCTACCGCAGACTGGTACGGGCAGGAAACCCTGGTATTCACGGCAACCGATCCCAGTGGTTTGTACGACAGCGACGTCGCCACCTTCACCGTCAATGCCATCAACGACGCTCCGATCTCGGTGAGCGACGTCTACACAGTAGATGCTGGCAGCCTGCTGACCGTTCCGGCGCCCGGCGTGCTCGGCAACGATAGCGACGTCGAGCAAAGCCCGCTGACGGTCACGCTGGTCAGCGCGGCGCAGCACGGAACCGTAACGCTTGAGCCGGACGGCGCCTTTGTCTACGAACACAACGGCGACGCGGCGTTCACAGACACCTTCACCTACAAAGCCTACGACGGCGAACTCTATGGCGAGGTGACAACTGTAACCATCCACATCGTCCACGAGGGCTACTTCATCTATCTCCCGCTGGTTATGCGCTAACCTCGGCGCAACACTGGGCGCGAATGGAGCGATGCCGGATCTGGTTTACGCCAGAGCGGCATCGCTCTTTTTTTGTTTGCCTGATATCCAGATTGAAGTACTATGGAAGCCAGCGAACCTGCCGGAAAGCTATATAACCCGAGTTGCTATCTTACGCCTCAAATAGATTTGTAGTAACGGCTTCAGCCGTCTCCTAAGGCGCAGAACGACTAAAGTCGTTACTACGAACCTCAGGTGGCAACCTGGGCTATATAAACCCAGCCAGATTTTGATATGAACTTTTGACGACCCTGGTGCATGATAAAGGAATGAACGAGGGTCGAGACTCTTTCGGAAAACGGAGACGCCGTGACAGTTTTTACTGCCGGGATGACAGCGCGCGAACCACAGACCCTCGCAGGGGTTGCATCGGCATGGATGCGATCGTCCGTTCGTTGGGTTGCGCGCTGTTTGTTCGCAGTAACCGGCAACAGCCGCGCCGCAGAGATCGGCGGCGTACCGACCGAGGACTTGATCACACGGTTCCAGCGCGGGCAACCGCGCTCATTTGAAGCAATTTTCGACCGTTACAAAGATTATGTCTATCGCGTCGCCTTCTTCATGTTGCGACACCGCGAGGAAGCCGAAGAAGCAACCCAAGAGACGTTCCTGGATTTGCTCCGCGCTCTGCCCAACTACGACATCCACGGCCAGGCCCGTTTCGAGACATGGCTCTATCGCGTGACAGTCAACCGCTGCAAAATGCGTTTCCGGCGCAAAACGCCCCCCTCGGCAGAATGGGAAGATTTGGAAGAGAGTTTGGAATGGCTGCCGGTGGGCCAGTCCGAACGACCGGAGACCGCTCTGTTGAAACAGGAAACAGCCGTCGCACTGTGGAAAGGCGTGGATGCCCTACCGGAAGAACACCGGACTGCCGTGCTCCTGCGCTATCAGCAGGGCCTTTCTTATGATGAAATCGCCCAGGTGTTGGGCATTAAAGTGGGCACCGTCAAATCGCGTTTGTACAATGCACACAGCAAATTGAAGCAATGGCTTGAAGAGAGACACGTGAGTTGAGCCGGGAGAAAATGTGACACATCAAGTCGAGTCCGAATTGCTCGCCTATCTCGATGGCGAGTTAGACGCAGCTACCCGCGCCGCCGTCGAAGAGCATCTGGCGCATTGCGCGGATTGTGCTGCACATTTGAACAAGTTGCGCGCGCTCCGGTCGAATCTGGATACAACGCTGGCAGCGGCGCTTGGCCCGGTGCGCCTGGGCTACGACGCCGACCGGACGATTCGCCGGCGATTGCGGGCGGCGATGGATCGCCCTCATTGGTGGCAAATGCTGTGGCCGCGACGCGGAGTCCTGGCGCAGGCCCTTCTGGCCCTCTTGATTCTGCTTTTCTTCGTCGCCGCTTATCCGGCTCTGCGGAAACCGGTAACGCCGCCGCTTCAAGAGACCCTGGTTTTTGGGCAAAACCGTTTTGCGCCGGGCTCCGATGCCGCTTTACGGGTGGTGGTTCGCTCTGCCGAAACGGCCATGCCGCTGACCGGCGCCGAAGTGCTGGTGACGCTGGCACAGGCTTCGGGAATCACCCAGCGTGTCTACAGCGGGGTCACCGACCGGCAAGGAACGGCAAACGTGGCTTTTACGGTGCCGGAAACGTTGTCCGGGACGGTTGATTTGATTGTTGAGACGCGCGCGCTAACGGCCCCGGATGCGGAAATCCCCACCGGACGCATCGTTCGGCCTATTACCATCGCCCGCTCCTACAAAATCTATTTGAGTAGCGACAAACCCGTCTACCGCCCCGGCCAAACACTCCACATGCGCGCCCTGGTGCTGGACGCCAACACCTTCCGCCCGGTCAGCGACCAGGACATTGCCTTTGTGGCGCTCAATCCAAGCGGCCATTCGATCAGCCTCCATCAGCGCAGGCTTTCCGAGTACGGTGTCGCCGCCGCCGATGTCGCCCTCGCCGCAGACGCGCCGGCGGGCGGCTACACGCTGCGCGCCATCCTGGGCGATACTACCTCGGAGCGTAGGATCACGGTAGGGGAGTATGAACTACCGGCCTTCCAAATCACCTTTGAGACCGACCGCCCTTTCTACGCCCCGGGGGATTCTGTCGCCATCACCGGAAAAGCGACCTATTTCTTCGGCAAAGCCGTCGCCAACGGCGTCGTACTCATCCGGGGATATAGCGATTTCGACAGCGAGAATGCTTCGGTCGAAGGCGTCGCCTGGACTGACGCCAACGGCTATTTTTCGGCAACCTTTGCGCTACCCGCCGGATTCGGCGCCAACGCCGACTCGCTGTTGGGGCTGGAAGTGGAAATCAAAGATGAGGCAGGGCAGGTCGCCGGGCTGCGCGACTGGGTTCCGGTCGCGCCGCAGCCGATTGTGGTCGAAACGATAGCTGAAAGAGGCGTGCTCAAACCTGGAGTCGAAAACACCGTTTACGTGATGACGGCCTACGCCGACGGAACACCGGCAGCGACCACACTCACGGCGACCACCGGCGTCACGACGTTCATCCTGCACACAGATGCGTACGGCATGGCCGAGTTTCGCCATACGCCCACAGGAAGCGAAGGCATGCCGCTTGAGATCACCGCGACCGATGCCAATGGGTTGCAATCGCACGTGGCAAGCTGGTTGTCCGTTCAAGATATTTCCCAGGTGTTGCTCCTGCATACGGAACAAGCCACCTATGAAGTCGGGGATACGCTGCGGCTGGAAGCGCTGCTCTCCAATCGCGCCGACGTCGTCTACCTGGACGTGGTCCGCGCACAGCAGACGGTGATGGCGTTTTCCGCGCCGGTTGAAGACGGGCGCGCCACGTTCGCAGTGGATCTTGATGCAAGCCTGATCGGGGCCCTGGAACTGCATGCGTACACGCTGCTCCCCGACGAAACTTTGCTGGAGGACACGCGCCTGGTCGTAGTAGATGCGCCGCGGCGCGTCCAGGTCAGCGTCCGTTCGGACAAGCCGCGCTATCTCCCCGGCGAAACGGCGCGGGTATCCGTCCAGACCGCGCTGAAAAACGCCGGCAGCGCCGCGCTCACGCCGACGCAAACCATGTTGGGCATCGCCATTGTGGATGAGTCGCTCTATTCGTTGGATACCTTGCCCGCCGGGTTCGCCCGCACCTATTTCTTGCTGCAGGGCGATATCCTCGATCGCCAATTGCTTTCCGGGAGCCGGGCGGAAGTTGCCGGCGCGCTGAACGCCGAAAAGGGAGCTCGCCGTGCGCAGGACATTGCCGTCCAAGCGGCCTGGGCCGTCACGCCCCCTTCTGAATTTTCTTTGCGCGCCGCGGCGAAAACGGTCGCCGCGGAAACACAGACGGGCCAGACCCGGATGGCGCGCTCCCTGGGCGCGTTGTTGTGCATTTTGCCGTTATTGGCGGGTTGGGTGGTCTCGCAAGGCTTGCTCGTCACCGGAGTCATCGGGAGCGCACTGCGGCGGCTGAGCTTCATCATGTTAGGGGCGTTGCTCTTCTCGCCGTTGGTCATCGCCGGGGGCGTGTTGGGGCTGTTGGCGCCGGTTTTGGGATCGCTGGTATTTTTCGGGATATTGGGGATCGTTACGGTGGGGTTGTTGGCGCTGGCATTCTATGGCTGGCTGCGACACGACACCCGCATACAGCTTGTGACAGGATTGGTGGGCGCTTATCTAGCGCTGGGCGGGCTGCTGGCGGCGCTGGCGGCGCGCGGCGGGGAGTTGCCCCTGGGGTTGACCGTCTTTGTCGTTGCGGCCTTCCTGCTGCTGGTTATTGCGCTGGTTCTGCTGGGGCAAGGATTGGTCCTGGAAGGGCGCCGCGTCGCCGGTTGGATTGCCACAGTGCTGGCCCTGCTGCTGGTCGTCCTGTTGGCGACGCTATCGTCGGTCCCGGCTCTGAATTCGGATATGACCCGGCTTTTTGGCAATCCGGGGTTCTACGCCGGCCCGCTGGGCTGGCTCACCGGTTGCTCGACGCCCACGCAGATTGTTCAGACGGTTATTGTTACGGAAGAGGCCGAAAAAATAACTACGGAAGAACCCAAGGAAGTGACCCAGGAAGTGACGGCAGTAGTGGAAAAAACCACAGAAACCGTGGAAACGGTTGAAACAACGGCAGCTCCGCAGGAAACCGCAGTCTCATTGGCTACGCCCACGCTCGCGCCCGCGACGCCTGCCCCCACGGGTGAGATACCAACACCCGGAGCACCCACGCCGACGCTCCCGGCGCCTACGCCGACGGAGATGCCGCCGGCGACACAGACCCCGGCAGCTACCGCTCTGCCAATTCCGGCGGAACCGTATCCGCTGCGCTATTTCTTCCCCGAGACGCTCTATTGGGCGCCGGAAGCATTGAGTAACCCGCAGGGACAGTACACGTTTGAAGCGCCGCTGGCCGACACGATGACCACCTGGCGTATGACGGCGCTGGCGACGACGCTTGATGGCGATCTGGGAGCGGCCATGTATGACCTGGTGGTGTTCCAGGATTTCTTCGCCGAACTGACGGCCCCGGCAGCCATCACCGTCGGGCAGAGTCTTACCGTCACGGGCACCATCTACAACTACACGGATGAATCGCCAACTGTGCTGCTGCAACTACTTCCTGAAGATTGGTATACCGTGGCGGCGTCCCCGGAGGCATTGGAGATACCGGCGCAATCGGCGCAAAACGTGACCTTCGCCATCCAACCCACGCAGGCCGGCGAATTCTTGCTACAGGTAGAGCTGGTCGGCGAGACTGTACGCGACGCCGTTGCCGTCAAAGTCGTCGTGACCGGCGCGCCGTGAGATTGAGAGAAAAGTCGGGTAGTCGTTGGTCGGATAGTCGGGTGGTCACGGCCCTACTCCCCTAGTCTCCCAAGCCCTCAATCCCTCAATCCCTTACTTGCGCCCCCAATGCTCGCTATAACGGGCGGCAAGCTCTTGATAATCCTGCGCAGACTGGCGGTTGCGCAGGATTTCTTCTTCGGTCAGAGGGCGCACCGCTTGCGCCGGAACCCCCATAATCAGGTGTCCCGCCGGGAAGTGCTTTCCCTGGGTCAACAGCGCCCCGGCCGCCACGATGCAATTCTCACCGACCACCACCCCGTTAAGTAGCACCGCGCCCATTCCGATCAACGTATTGGCGTGAACCGTCGCGCCGTGAATGATCGCGCCATGCCCTACCGTCACCCCAGCGGCGAGCGTCGTGGGCGCGTCCGCGTCGCCGTGCAGGACACAGCCATCCTGAATGTTGGTTCCCTCTCCCACCACGATGGGCGCGACATCCCCGCGCAACACGGCGTTGAACCACACGCCGCAGCCTGCGGCCAGCGTCACATCCCCCACCACCACCGCTCCAGGCGCGATGAATACCGAGGGGTGAATTTGTTCCTGCCGGAATTCGACAACGATCGTTGGATTTGAATGCATAGGGTTCTCCTGCGAAAATAGCCGCTAAAGCGGCGGGTTAAAGAGGGTTTTTCGCGGGCGGGGGTACCC
>DAOUFX010000147.1:0-13604 GCA_034429675.1 Anaerolineae bacterium
GGGTACCCCCGCACGAAAAAACACGCCCTTGTATCCGGCCAATGGCTAAAAGCTATTTTCTGAGGAGCGCTATGGTCACTGAACAAGATTTCGAACGCAAAAGCAATGAGCTGGAAATTCAAGACCTGCTAGACGCCCTGGCCGATCTTCAAACGCAATTGTATGCCATCGCTCACCCTTTTGAGGAGCAGATCGCTGCGCTTGAACAACAACTGACCGAAGAAACTGCCGAAGTCGCCGGACAGATTATCGCACTTCAAAAAGCCATCAAACGCGCCGTCATCACCCACGGCGCCACCATCCAAAGCGCCCGCTTGCGGGCCGTCTACATCCAACCGCGCGTCGTCTGGGACGCCAAACGCCTGGACGGTTACGCCGAAGCCCATCCGGAAATCAAAGTCTTCCGCAAACTTGGCGACCCCAGTGTGCGCATCGTGGCGCTGGATCACGATGAATAATTTGCATAAGGCTAAACGCTATCTTTAAAGGAGGCCACAATGAACTACAAAACGCTAGGAAGCACCGGCGTCAAAGTTTCGTCGCTTTGTTTTGGCACGATGTCCTTTGGCGGGGATGCCGACGAGGCCACGTCTGCGGCGATGTTCCATCGTTGCCGTGAGGTGGGAATCAATTTCTTCGATTGCGCCAACGTCTACCAGCGTGGGCGCGCCGAGGAGATTCTGGGAAGGCTCATCCAGGATTGCCGCGCCGAGTTGGTGATCACCAGCAAGGTCTATTTCCCGATGGGCGACGACGTCAATGCGCGCGGCTCGACGCGCAAGCATATCGTGAGCGCCGTCGAAGCCAGCCTCAAGCGCCTGAATACGGACTTCATTGATGTCTATTTTCTGCATTGTTTCGACGAGAACACGCGGCTTGAGGAAACCCTGCGGGCGCTGGATGATCTGGTGCGGCAGGGGAAGATTCTCTATCCGGCGGCCAGCAACTTTGCGGCGTGGCAGATCATGAAGGCGCTGGGAATTTCAGAGCGTCAGGGGTGGGCCCGATTTGCTTGCCTGCAACCGATGTACAATCTGGTTAAACGCCAGGCCGAGGTCGAGATTTTGCCCCTGGCGCAGGCCGAATCCCTCGGTGTGATCCCGTACAGCCCGTTGGGTGGGGGCCTGCTGACCGGGAAGTACGGCGCAGAGCGCCGCCCCGAATCGGGACGGCTGATGAGCAATCCGATGTACCGGGTGCGCTACGGCGATGAACAGGTCTACCAAATTGCTGAGGATTTTACCCACCTGGCTCAGGAGTGGGGCTACAATCCTGTCAGCCTGGCGGTGGCCTGGGTGGGCAGCCATCCGGCGATCACGGCGCCCATCGTTGGCGCGCGCAGCGTGCAACAGCTCGAAGGTTCGCTGGGCGCGTTGGACATCCCGATGACGCCCGAACTGCGGGCCGAGATTGCCGCGCTTTCGCCGGAGCCGCCCCCCGCCACCGACCGTAGCGAGGAGCGCCGCGGCATCATCTATGGTGCGCCACCGACGCAACCGGCAAAATAACCCGGACTAACACCACACCCGCAGCCTGCCCGGCAGGATGCTGAAATCCAACCGGTGCGCTTCGGTGCAGAGCATTTCGCCGTCCATGTGGGCGACCAGGAAATCCGGCGAGGTGATCCGCACGTGGGAGGTCTGCGCCATCACCACGGAGTCGCGCCCGGCGTGAGAGCCATCTATGAAGCGCGGCACCAGGGCCAGCATCTTCAAGCGCTTGATGTCGCGCACGATGCACGCATCCAGCAGTCCGTCATCGGGCTTTGCGTCCGGGGTACAGAAGAATCCGCCGCCCTCCCGTGGGCCGTTGGCGACGCACACCATCGGCGAACGCAGGGCCATGGTTTGATCCCCATACTCAATCGTCATCTGCGCCGGGTGAGAGAGGAAGACCGTCTTCAGGACCACCGGCAAATAGAGCGCCATGCCGCGCACCCACTTGATCTTGTTCGCCTCCAGCGTGACCAACCCGCCAAAGCCCACGTTGACCGTGTTGTCGAAATAGTGCGGGGCGGCGCCGTCTACTGCCACTTGACATATATCCACGATTCGCGGTTGGCCGTAAGCCAGGCGCGCGCAAGCGGCGTGCAAGTCGCTCGGAACCCCGACGTTGTGGGAGAAGTCGCTGCCGGATCCCACGGGCAACATGCCCATCGTTCCTACGACCGCCGTTTTGTCCGAAGCGGCGGCCATCAGACCGTTGAGCACTTCGTTCGCTGTGCCGTCGCCTCCTGCCGCAACGATGATGTCGAACCCGTCGGCGCAGGCTTGCGCGGCTAACTCGATGGCATGTCCGCGCCTCGTTGTCTGGACCAAATCAAAATCCACATTCACTTCCTGCAAATATTGCCGGATCAAGGGCGCTGAACGCGCGCCATACCCGCGTCCGGCTATCGGATTGAGGATAATTTTCACTGCCATGAATAAGTTCTCCATTTGGGAACAGGATAAAATGGGCGACATGCTCGCCACCCGAATGTCCATTATAAAGCACTTCGCTGAATACTGTGTGGGTGCGTTTTAATTTCTGGGCAAACCACGGTAGGGGCGAGGCATTCCGCGTAGGCGCCTTATCCATACGGCATGTCCTATCTCATAAAGCCTGCGTATCCACAGAATCTTTTAGGAATGCCTCGCCCCTACTGCGTTGTGTCATTGACAAACCGGCATCCTATGAGAAGATTGTGAGGTTTGGATGAAATCCGACGTTCACTACGATCTCAATATCGGGGGGTAGAATGCCAATATCACGTATTTTTCTAAAACCAGAACGTGAAGTAGCCGTCAATCGTCGCCACCCGTGGGTTTTTTCGGGGGCCGTCGCTCGCGTGGAGGGGAAACCCCAGAGCGGCGAGCTGGTCGCCGTTCACAGCGGCGAGGGGCAGTTTATGGCGTGGGGGCATTACAGCCCGCAGTCTCAAATTCGCGTGCGACTCATCGCCTGGGACGAACGCGCCGATCCGGAGTCGCGCGATTTCTGGCGCTCCCGCCTGGAAACGGCGCTGGATGGGCGGACGGCGGCAGTCTCCGACGGCCAGACGACGGCCTGCCGCCTGGTTCACGCCGAGTCGGATGGTTTCCCCGGTCTGGTGGTGGATCAGTATGGCGAGACGTTGGTAGTCCAATACCTTTCCGCCGGCATGGAAGCGCGCCGCACGCTGTTCAACGAGCTGTTGATGTGGATTCTCAGCCCCCAGGGTCTCTACGAGCGCAGCGATGCGGATGTGCGTGAAAAAGAAGGCCTGCCGCCGCGCACCGGGCTTATTGCCGGGCAGGAGCCTCCCGATTACGTGGAGATTATGGAGAACGGCTTGAGTTTTCTGGTCAACATCCGCCAGGGACACAAAACCGGCTTTTACCTTGACCAGCGCGAAAATCGCCTGCGGTTCCACCAGGCGGTGAGCCAGTGGACGCGCCTGGGCAACCCGCCGCGCGTGCTCAATGCCTTCTCTTATACCGGGGCGTTTTGCGTCTATGCCATCGCCGCCGGAGCGATTTCTGTGACCAATGTGGATACTTCGGCCGAATCCCTCGAATTGGGCTGGCGCAATCTATCGGAGAACGGGCTCGCCAGCACGGCCGTCCAGGACATCAACGGCAATGCCTTCCAGGTCGTGCGCGACCTGCGCCAGCAAGGACACAAGTACGAAATGATCGTGCTGGACCCGCCCAAATTCGCTTCCTCTCAGCAGGATGTGCAGCAGGCCGCTCGTGGCTACAAGGACATCAACATGCAGGCCATTCACCTGCTGGAATCCGGCGGATTGCTCTTCACCTTCTCGTGTTCCGGCGCCATCAGCGCCGATTTGTTCCAGAAAATCGTCTTTGGCGCGGCGCAAGATGCCGGGCGGGACGTGCAAATTGTCGGGCGCCTCACCCAGGGCTCCGATCATCCCGTCGCATTGACCTTCCCCGAGGGTGATTATCTTAAGGGGCTGATCTGTCGCGCGCTTTAAATGAGGTATGCCATGCGTTTTCGCTTTTTGCTTATCCTCCTGGTGATCTTGATCCCCGTCATTCCGGTCTCGGCGCAATCTGCGCCGCCGGAAATCGTCATCGAAACGGCCTGGGAAGAGTGGTTTGCCGCGCCGGGTTGGGCAGAGTTTCAGGTGACTTTGACCAATGAGAACAGCAACTGGGAAGGAGAACTGCGCATCTTTGATAAGGTTGATCAGGTTACTTACCATCAACCGTTGGTCCTGCCGGCGCATTCGCGCAAGTTCTACCGTGTTCCGGTCTATGCGTCGCGTTCACTGACCCTGCGTGTGGAATTGACCAACGCCAACGGCAACGTCGAGTACGCCCAGGACATCGGCCTCTACAGCGCCAGCGAAAAACGCCTGTGCGCCGTCGCCGATATGACCGGATTGATCAAAGCGCAGATGTTGAAAGAGTGCGGGACAACGTTGTTGATTCAGGACTTGACGCGGCTTCCCGAAACAGCTATGGTCTGGGACGCACTGAGTGTTTTGATTCTCAACGGGGTGTCCACGGCAGACCTTACCGCAGCGCAGCAAGAAGCGCTGCTTTCCTGGGTTGCAACCGGCGGCCATCTTGTCCTCAGCGGAGGAGCAGCGCTGCCGCAAACGCTATCCGGCCTGCCCCAGCCCTTGCTGATTGCCACGCCGGGCGCCGTTCAGAGTTTCGACGGGGTGAACCTCTCCGGCCAGACCTTCAACGGCGTGTCAGGTGGGGCGCTTACGTTATCGTCTTTGGCCACGCCGCTGGTTGCCGTTGCGGGTTCGCCGCTGGCGGCGCGCCAGCCGCTTGGACGGGGCGAAGTGGACGTGATCAGTTGGGACATCGTCCAAACCCCCAGCATCGAATGGCTCCAGATGCTCTGGACCGCCGACCGGATTCCTGCGGTCCATGTGGCGTTGACTCAGGATATGAAAATGACGTCGTCGTATGGCGATCCATCCATAGCGTATTCCTTGCTTCAGGTGTCGCAGTCGGCGCTTCCTGGTCTTAGTAGCTGGTTGGTGCTGCTTCCGATCTACATTCTGGTGCTGGGGCCGGGGACCTGGTTTCTCGTGCGTCGCCTGCGCCGCCCATCCCTTGCCTGGGTCATCATTCCCGGTTGGATTGTGTTTAGCCTGATTGCCCTGGCTCTGGTGCTGAACGGACAATTCTCACAGACGTTTCCCTTTACCCATCAGGTTGCTTTCATCTTTGCGCCGGGGGATGGCCTGCCGGCGCGCGTGTTGCAGGGTTCGGCCACATACGCTCCACGCGCTCAGAGGATTTCTTGGACGGCGGAAGGAATTTCACGGCACCTGTTGGGGAACTATACGTTCGAAAACACTTATTATGGAAACAGCGGCGATCCCTATCCGTTTGCGATTCGCTACCAGGACGGCGCCGATAAGATGGAGGCTGCGCGCGCTCTCGGGGTCATTACCTGGGGAACCGACGGTCTGACCACGCTTCCGCGCATCGCCGCCGATTTCCAGATTGTGGTCGAGAATAGAACCAGACCCTTGTTGACCGGCGCCTTGCAGAGCGAGTTCGCGCTTTCGGAGGTCGCGCTGGTGTTGGGCGACGGCCGCTACGTGGCCGAACTCACCGAAGACCTGGCGCCGGGGACTGTGCTCGACGTGCGCCAACCGCTGACGCAGACTCAACCGACGTATGAGAATTTTAACCGGGTCTGCCGTGGTTCGAATTATCTCAATTCGTATGTCCTTTCCCCGCTCACGGCCAGCGCTTCCAACCCGGATGTTTTTACGGCGCAGTTGCGCGACAAACCTTGTTATATTGTCGGGATGACCAAAGACGTGCCCTTCCCGATTCTCGACAAAAGAGGGACGAACCTGCTCGAAAGTTGTGTGCTCTACACCGTGCCCTGCCCGGTTCAGGCCCACGGCGACATGGAAGTTACTTTGCAGGCCATAACCACTCAGGTTGAGGAAGGTTGGATGGATGAATCCGGCACGATTTACGTTTCTTCGGTGGGCACTACCGTTCCTTATGTCATCCCCGCCTATTTGCAGCTCCAGCGTATTGAAAGTTTGTTGATCCAAATTCAGCCTTCTTCCTGGCAAAGCGGCACCCCCTTTGATCCTCGTACTGCCATCAAGGAGCTTTTGTTCTGGGACTGGGAAAAGGAGGATTGGGTGAAACAACCGCTGCCGGAGGATTCAACCACCAAGATCACGTTGACGGCGGAGCAAGCCGCGCGCTTTTACAGTATGGAATCCGGGCTCAAGGTACGCATCAAACCCAAAGATTCTACCGGCACCAATATCATTCTGGTGATTGATCTTAAAGGTACCTGGTAGCCGGGACGGAAGTGGGACAGGAATGACCAGGCGTCCGTGGCAAACGCTGATCTTGCAGCTGCCGGTTTTGCTCGTTTTCCTGGCGTTTTTGCTCCCCACTCCGATTTCGGCGCAAACTCCGCCGCCGGAGCTGATTCTCGAGACGGCCTGGGATGGGTGGTATGCCTATCCCGGTTGGGTTGAAGTTCAGGCGACGTTGACCAACGAGGGCGGCGATTGGGAGGGGGAGCTTTCCTTTCTCGATGTTTCCAGCGAGGTCACCTATCGCCAACCCCTGGTGTTGCCGGCGCATTCCCGCAAGTTTTATCGCATTCCGGTCTATGCACACAACGTCCTTTACCTGCGCGCCGTGCTGCGCGGCGCCGGCGGCAAAACGCTTGCCGGTCAGGCCATCGAGTTATACAACCCCAGCCATAACCGCGTGTGCGCCGTCGCCGATGCGACCGGGCTGGTCACGGCTAAGATGCTGCAGGAATGCGGCGTCGTGTTGCTGATCCAAGACCTGGCCCGCCTTCCCGAAACGCCGATGGCCTGGGATGCGCTCAGCATCCTGATCCTCAACGGCGTATCCACTTCCGAGCTGACGCCGGCGCAGCAGGAGTCGTTGCTGGCCTGGGTGGGGGTAGGGGGGCATCTCATCCTCAGCGGCGGGGGAGCGTTGCCGCAGACGTTGGCCGGTCTGCCCCAACCGCTGCGCATCGTCACGCCGGGCACCGTTCAAAGTTTTGACGACCTGGACCTCTCCGGTGAAATTTTTGACGGCGTTGCGGCGACTCCTCTCACGTTGTCTGCGACGGCCACGCCGTTGCTCACCGTTGACAAAGCGCATCTGGCCGCCCGTCAGGTGGTGGGGCTGGGCGAGGTGGACGTGGTCGGTTGGGATATTATACAGACTCCCGGCTTCGATTGGTTGCAGACCCTCTGGGCTGACGACCCTGCCTCGATTCAGATACCGCTGACGCAAAACCCCACAACGATTCCTCCCGTTTATGGCAACACTTCCATCGTGCATCATCTGCTGCAGGCGCCGAGGGATGCGTTTCCCATTCTGCGCTGGTGGGCGCCGGTCATCCTGATCTACGTTCTGGCGCTGGGGCCGGGGACGTGGTTTGCCGTGCGCCGTTTGCGCCGCCCGTCTCTCGCCTGGCCCATCATTTTCGGCTGGATCGCGTTCAGTCTGGCGGCGATGAGCTTTTTGTTGGGCGGTCAGTTTGAGCAGGTATTCCCCTTGACTCATCAGATCGCTTATATCTTCGCGCCGGGAAACGGGTTGCCGGCGCGCGCGACGCAAGGAAATGCCATGTACGCTCCGCGTTCGCTAAAATTCTCCTGGGAGATGGACGGCGCTTCGCGTTGGTTGGCCGGGAAATATCTGTCGGATGGCGGCTACTATGGCAATGACCCGTATCCGTTGGATATCCGCAATCTGGCCGGCGCCGACAGGCTGGAGACTGCGCATGCTCTGGGCGTCATCACCTGGGGTTCCGATGAGGTCGTCGCTCTCCCACCCCTCATCGCCGATTTCAAGGTTGAGGCCCAGAGCGCCTACAAACCGGTGCTGTCTGGGACTCTGCGCAGCGAGATGGCGCTCGCGGAGGTTTCGCTCTTCCTGGGAGAAGGCCGTTATATCGTCGAACTGACCAAAAGCCTGGAGCCGGGCGTGCCGCTCGATATTTACCAGACCATGACTCAGACGAGACTGACCTACACCGGTTTCAACACGGCCTGCCGTGATTCCGCCGATGCTGGTTCTTGGTCAACGGCGCTTCTCGTCGTCCATCCATTCAATCCATCCTTCTACGCCGAGCAGTTGCGCGGCGCGTCCTGCTACATCGCCGGGATGACCCAATCCGTGCCTTTCCCGCTCACCGGCGTCGGCGGGACCCGGATAGCCGAAAGCTGCATTCTCTATACCGTCCCTTGCCCGATTCAGGTCTACAGCAACACGGCGGGTGCGGCCTTGCCGCCTGTTGTTGCGCAGGTCGAGGGTGGGTGGATGGATCCAGCGAGCACGGTTTATTTTACTTCAACTGACACCATCGTTCCTTTTGCCATTCCCGATGGCTTACATCTTCAAAGCGTTCAATCCCTGACCCTTCGGATTCAGCCGCCGCCTCTTTCAACCGATTCCGCGTTTAACCCGCAAACGTTCATCGCGGCGCTTGCACTGTGGGATTGGGCCGGGGAAACGTGGGCCGAGCTGCCTGTGCCGGACGCTGTCGCGGGATTGGTTCTAACCGGCGAGCAGGCGCGCCGTTTTTGCGACGCCGGGGCAGGAATCAAGGTGCGCCTCACGCCAACCGGCGCGGAAGAGGCCAAAGTTACGCTTCTACTCAGCCTCGAAACTGCCGGCTCTCAGCCCTAACCCGTTGATTCTGAGGAAATTCTATGAAAGCGCTTCGCATTATCGTCGAAACGGCCAAAGTCTATTATGACAATCTATTCCATTTCTTCGTCATGGGCAGCGTGACGGTGCTGAGCTTTCTGCTCATCTTGCCGGCGCCCGTCACATCGGCGGGGATGTGGGCCGTGGCCCAACGCGCGGTGCGCGGCAAGGGCGTCTCGTGGGGGGATTACGGGGACGGCATCAAAGCCTACTGGAAACGCAACGTCGGTCTGTCGCTGGTTTTAGCGCTCGGCTATGGGTTGGCGTGGCTCAATCTGTGGTTCTACATCACTCCCGGCGCCAGCCCTTTGCCTGAAGCCGTCAGCGCCGTGATGCTCCCTCTTTGGGTTGTGCTGATGGTGTTGTGGACCGGCGTCGCTTTCTACGCGCAGCCATTTCTGGTCGAATTGGAGTCGCCGACGTTGCGCCTTATTCTGCGCAACAGCTTCTTCCTGGCTTTGCTCAATCCTCTGGCGACGCTGGTACTCCTTCTTGTCGCGGCGCTTCTGCTCGCTATCGGCTATTTTCTCCCGCCGCTGTTTCTGGCGACGCCGGGAATGATCTTGTTGCTCAGGTTGACGGCCATGCGCGCCTGTGTGCAGAGCGCTGTCGAAAAACAATCCGCTTTCCAAAAAACCGGGGGAGAGCTGTCCTCTGAAAGTGAGAAGAAATGACCGCCTACACCTATCCTTACCCGCGCCCGGCGCTCACCGTGGACATTGTGTTGCTCAAAGTGGGAGAGCCCGGGGTCGAAGTGTTGCTCATTCAACGCAAACATCCGCCCTTTGCGGGCTGCTGGGCCTTGCCCGGCGGGTTTGTGGATCAGGACGAGTCGCCCGAAGCCGCCGCGCGCCGTGAGTTGTTGGAGGAGACGAATCTGGAAACCGTCGCTTTGCAACAATTGGGGGCGTTCGGCGATCCGGGGCGCGATCCACGCGGCTGGACGGTGACGATCGCTTTTTGGGGCTGGCTGGACGCGCAGGAGGCGCTTCGCGCCAGGGCCGGCGACGATGCGGCCACAGTGGCCTGGCATCCGCTGAATGCTTTGCCGCCGCTGGCTTTCGATCACGCCAAAATTCTGGCGCTGGCCGAGAGAGCCACGCCCGTTCTGAAGCTCTAGCGTCGCTGCCGGGCCGCCTCGAACAGCAACACTGCCGTCGCGACCGCCACGTTCAGGGAATCCACGCCGGCGGCCATCGGGATATACACCCCTTGCGCCCCGGCGAGCGCGCGCGCCGCAGCGCCTGGTCCGGCTGCTTCCCCTCCGACGATCAGGGCCACGCGCCCGCGCCAATCCACGGCGTCATACGCCACGCCGCGCCCGGCCTCGGCCAGCCACACCGGCGTTCCGGCGAGCCACTGCTGAATGTCGTCCCACGCCGCACGTCGCATCGGCACGTGAAAATGCGCCCCCATACCGGCGCGCACCACTTTGGGATTGCCGGCGTCCACCGTGCCGGGCGGCAACCATACCTGCACCACTCCCGCGGCCCACGCGGCCCGCAAGATGGTGCCCAGGTTGCCGGGATCGCGCACTGCGTCGGGAATCAAAATCAGTCCTGGGGCCGTCGCCGGCGGCAACGGCAAATCCGGCAGCGGCGTCACGGCGAGGATGCCCTGGGGGGTTTCGGTGTCGGAGAGCGCCGCAAACAAAGAGGCCGGCGTCTCCCAACACGACTCCGCGCGCCCGCACAGCGCCGTCACCAGCGTCTGTCCGGCAGGGTCGGCGGCAAACTCGGCGGTGAAGAACGCCTCGACCACCGGCGAACCGGCATCCAGCGCCTCCTGCACCAGGCGGCGCCCCTCGATGACAAACAGCCCATCATGCAAACGGCGGCGGGTGCTGCGCATCAACGCTTGCACCCGCCGCACACGTTCGTTATTCAGGCTGGTAATCTGGGAAACCTTCAAAAACTCGCTCTATTCGGACGGAATGCGAATGGTTTGTCCGGGGTAAATCAAGGCGGGATTGCTGATGCCGTTGTAGCGAGCCAGGTAGTATTGATCAAAATTGTACTTCAGAGCGATCCGGAACAGGTTGTCGCCGGCTTGCACTGTATAGGCGCCGCCTGCGCCGCCCGTCGCTCCCCCGGTGGAAGGAAGCGTCGGGGTCGTTCCACCACCCGACGGGATATTGAGTTCCCGTCCGACCGTAATGAGTGCGGGGTTGGTGATGCCGTTCGCCTGCGCCAGCGCTTCGACGGTCGTGCCATAGCGCAGAGCAATGCGGAACAGGTTCTCATTGGCCTGCACGATGTGTTTTCCCGGCGTCGAGGATGTTGCGGGGACAACCGTAGCGGCGCCTGTGACCGTATTCGTCGTCGGCGCTGTGACGGTTGCCTCTGCCGTTGCTTGCGGCGTTACGACGATTGGCGTCGGCGCGACGGTGGCGGCCTCCGTCGGCGCAGCAGTGGCGGCCTGGGTGGTTTCCGCGGTGGGGGCCGGTTGCGTTTCTTCGGGGCTGGGGGTGTTGGTCAGGGATATGGTGTTGGTAATAGCCTCTTGCATCGCGGCTTTGTTTTCGTCCTCCGGCGGTAATCCGCTGTTGTAGTCATCCGCTGCTTTGTTTCCTCCAAAGAGAGTACAGCCTCCAAGGATCGCGGAAAGTGCGAGTAAAACCAAAACTAAGGATATTGACTTGCGGGTCATGTAGTGCTCCTTTCTCCTGAATTCTATGTCATTATACTCTTGAATGTGATTTGCAACAAGGTCTTGCCGTTTTCACGGAAATTCTACTGGAAAAATAGCGGGCGCTCAGGGCGCGGCGTCAATCGCGATGCGCACATCCACGGCCCAGGCGCCCTGATCCGTCGCCCCCACGATGAGCGGGTTGATGTCCATCTCCGCGATGCCGGGGAAATCGCTCACCAGTTGCCCCAGGCGGCGCAGGGTATCCACCACCGCCGCGATGTCCGCTGGCGGCTGTCCGCGCACGCCCGCCAGCAGTTTGCCCGCGGCCGTCCCGGCGATCATCTCCCGCGCGTCCGCTTCACACAGCGGCGCCAGGCGGAAGGCCACGTCGCGGAAGACCTCCACGTACAGCCCGCCCAGGCCGAACATCAGCAGCGGGCCGAATTGCGCGTCGCGTTGCGCTCCCAGGATGACTTCGTGGCCGCGCGGCGCCATCTGTTGCACCAGCGTTTTTCTGGCCGGATCGTTGCCCGTCATGTGCGCGAAGGCAGCCCGGACGGCGTCCGCATCGCCCAGGTTCAGCGCAATCCCCCCGGCGTCGGCTTTGTGCACCACGCCCGGCGCGATCAGTTTGAGCGCAACCGGGTAGCCGGCCCGTTCTGCCAGCGCTGCGGCCCCGCCGGCGGTGGTCGCCATCGCGGTGAACGGCGTCCGGATTCCGTAGGCCGCCGCGATGCGCCCGGATGTTTCCGCATCCAGGAAGATGCGCTTGTCCTCCGGCGCTCCGGCGCGTTCCCAGGCTTCCTGCAGGCAGCGCCGCGCCCCGTCGCGATCCACGTCGGCGACCGGCGCCGGCGTCAGGTCGGCGCGGTCGCGCAATTGGCGGTACTCCCACAGGCCGGCCAGCGCGCGCCCGGCGCGGGTCGGGTCCTGGTAGAAGGGGACGCCGCCGGTGTTGAGGATCAACACGGCTTCCGGCAGGCTCTGCCCGCCGACCATGCACGCCAGCACCGGCTTCTGAATTTCCGCCGCCGCTCTGACGATGGCGCGCGCCACGTCGTTTACCGGCGTGATCGCCTGGGGCACGAACATCGCCAGCAGCATATCCACGCCGGGATCGTCGGCGAGCGCTTTGAGCGCGTCGTAGAACATCGCGGCCCGCGGCCCGCCGAGCATGTCCACCGGATTGAAGAGTTGCGTTCCCGGCGGCGTCACGGCTTTGAGCTGCGCCTGCGTCGTCGCCGCGAGCTGCGCCAGCGTCAGGCCGTGCACATCGAGGGCGTCGGAGGCCAGCGCCGCCGGGCCCCCGGCGTTGGTCAACAGCGCGACGCGCCGGCCCGCCGGGAGCGGTTGCGTCGCCAGCGCCATCGCCACGTCGTTCTGCTCTTGCAGCGAGCCGACGACCAGCGCGCCGGCCCGGTGGCACGCGGCGCGATAGGCCTGCTCGCTGCCCGCCAGCGCGCCGGTGTGCGAGGCCACGGCCTGCACGCCGGATTGCGTCAGCCCCGCCTTGAGCATCACGATGGGCTTCTGGCGCGAAACCGCCACGGCGGCTGCCACAAAACGCCGCCCGTCGGGCAGCCCTTCGGCGTAGAGGTTGATGACGCGCGTGTTGGGATCGTCCGCCAGCATCCGGATGCCGTCGGCGATGTCCACGTCCAGCTGGTTGCCGAGCGTCGCGATGCGACTGTACCCCACGCCGACGCTGCGCGCCCAGTCGGTCGTCCCGCCGCAGATCGCGCCGGAGTGCGAGGCGAAGCCGATGTGCCCGCGCGGCGGCATGTCCGTGATGAACGTGGTGTCCAGCGGCAGGGCCGTGTCCATCACCCCCACGCAGTTCGGGCCGATCATGCGCATCCCGTACCGCTCCACAATGGGCTTGAGCGATTGTTCCAGCGCGGCGCCCTCCGGCCCTGCCTCTCGGAATCCGCCGGTGATGACGATAACGACTTTTATCCCGCGCTGCCCGCATTGTTCAAGCGTCTGCGGCACTGCCGGCGCGGGTGTCATCACCACGGCCAGGTCGAGCGGGCCGGGCACGTCCGCAATACCCGGATAGACCGTCAGCCCCAGGATTTCGCCGCCTTTGGGGTTGACCGGATAGATCGGGCCGGCGTAACCGTGCTCCTTGAGATTGCGGACGACGCCGTGGCTCAACTTCGCCGGATCGCTACTCGCACCGATCACGGCGATTCCTTGCGGATTGAAGAAGTATTTTAATGAGTCGGGCATAGGTATTCACTCCTCTCTGAGAATAGTCAAAAGTCGAAAGTCCAAAAGGAAGGGGTTTTCGCGGGCGGGTAC
>DAOUFX010000148.1:0-5586 GCA_034429675.1 Anaerolineae bacterium
TGGTACCCCACCCGCACAAACACCTTCTTTTTCAAATTAAAAATCCTTCAGGATTGCGCCCTCGCTGGCCGAGGTGACGATGCGGGCGTAGCGCGCCAGCCAACCGTGTTGGATTTTGGGCGGGTTGGGCGTCCAGCCTTCGCGGCGCTTCGCGATTTCGGCGTCGGGCACGAGAAGGGTGAGCGTGCGGTTGGGAATGTCAATCTCGATCGTGTCGCCTTCCTGCACCAGGCCGATGAGGCCGCCGCTCGCCGCTTCCGGCGAGACGTGCCCCAGCGCCGAACCGCGCGTTGCGCCGGAGAAGCGCCCGTCGGTGATGAGCGCCACTTTTTCGTCCAGCCCCATCCCGGAGAGCACCGAGGTGGGCATGAGCATCTCGCGCATGCCGGGGCCGCCGCGCGGGCCCTCGTAGCGGATCACGACGACGTCCCCGGCCTTGATCTGCCCGTCGAGAATGGCCGCCAGCGCCGCTTCCTCGCCGTCGAAGACGCGCGCCGGCCCGCGATGCTGCGCCATCTCCGGGGCCACCGCCGCCGCCTTGACGACCGCGCCATCGGGCGCCAGGTTGCCGCGCAAGATGGCGATGCCGCCCTCGGCGCTGTGCGGATTGTCTGCCGGGCGCAAGGCATCGGTGCGCCGCCGCGCCGCCGCCAGGTTCTCGCCCACGCTCTGGCCCGTGACCGTCGGCAGGTCGGTGTGGAGCGCGCCCTTGCCGCGCAGCTCGGCCATCACCGCCGGGATGCCGCCGGCTTCGTCCAAATCCTGGATGTGATTCGGCCCCGCCGGGCTGAGCTTGATCAGGTACGGCGTGCGCTTGCTAATCACGTCGAAGGTATCCAGCGACAGCTTCACACCGGCGTCGTGGGCGATGGCGGGCAGGTGCAGCACGGTGTTCGTCGAGCCGCCGAGCGCCATGTCCACGGCGATGGTGTTCTCGAAGGCCGCCGCCGTCATGACGTCGCGCGGGCAGAGGTTGGCCTCGACCAGCTTGAGGATCTGCATCCCGGCATGCTTGGCCAGGCGGATGCGCGCCGCCGTCACGGCAGGAATCGTCCCGTTGCCGGGCAGGCCCATGCCCAACGCCTCGGTCAGGCAGTTCATCGTGTTGGCCGTGAACATCCCCGCGCACGAGCCGCAACCGGGGCACGCCGCCATCTCCAGCGACTCCAACCCGGCGTCGTCCAGCGCGCCCGTTTGGTACTTGCCCACCGCCTCGAACAGCGTCTTGAGGTCAATGTCGGCGCCGTTGTGGCGTCCGGCCAGCATCGGCCCGCCGCTGATGAAGATCGCGGGGATGTTGAGCCGCCCGGCGGCCATCAGCATGCCGGGGATGATCTTGTCGCAGTTGGGGATGAAGACCAGGCCGTCGAAGGCGTGGCCCATCACCATGGACTCCACCGAATCGGCGATCAGTTCGCGGGTAGGCAGCGAGTAGTTCATCCCGACGTGGCCCATCGCAATCCCGTCGCACACCCCGATGACGTTGAACTCCAGCGGCGTTCCCCCGGCCATCCGCACGCCGGCTTTGACCGCCTCGGCGATCTGCCGCAGATGGATGTGCCCCGGCACAATCTCGTTGAACGAATTGACCACGCCGATCAACGGGCGCTGCAACTCCTCCTGCGTCAACCCGTCGGCGTAAAACAGGCTCCGGTGCGGAGCACGCTCAAATCCTTTCTTGACTGAATCACTGCGCATAACATTCCTCCAAAATAGTCTAAAGTCAGATAGTCGCAATCAGCGGATCAGCGAATTACAAATTACAAATTACAAATTACAAATTAGTTACTGTCATAAAGTATTCGCCATAGTTTGTCTCAGCGTACTTGAGCAAGTTCCCCCCTTTAATTCCCCCCAATGGGGGGAAGAAAGAATCTATCGCGCGCATTCCCCCCCGTTGGGGGGGGATTAAGGGGGGGGAGAACAGCTTAGCGTCAGGCGCGGCGAATACTTTAAGACACTAACCAAATTACAAATTACAAATTGCCATTTGCCATTTGCCATTTGCCATTTGCGATTTGCGATTTGCCATTTGCCATTTGCGACCCTCACGTTTCATCCTTGATCGCATAAAACCCGGCCTGGACGCAGGTGAGCCAGAACGGCTCGACGGTCTGGAAGCCGGTGGCGTGCAACAGGGCCAGGTGCGCGTCTAAGGGGATGGGGAAGTAGGCGCTGCCGTAGCGGCTCAGGTGATCGCGGACGACGTCTGCCGAACGGCCCTGGCTGCGTTGGAAGCGGCCCCAGCGCTCCAGCGCCATGGCCGTGCCGTTCTCGCTGCGCGGCGCGCTGTTCTCGACGACGATGAGCACACCGCCCGGCGCCAGCAGCTCGTAGCAGGCGGCCACGGCGTCGCGGCGCTCTTCGGGATGCAGGTAATGGTGGCAGAGCACGGCGGTGATCACCTGCGGGCGAACCTCGCCGGCGTAGCGACGCAGATCGGCGCTGGATGCGGGCGGCAGAAACCGCACGCGAGCTTCCCCGGCCAGCCGCAATCGCGCCTGGGCCAGCATCGCCTCCGCCGGATCGGCCAGCACGAAGTCGGTGCGCGGAAACAGCGGCAGCGCCTGCTCGACCAGGAAGCCGCTGCCGCAACCCGTGTCCAGCCAGCATGTCACGTCGGGGCGCAGCACGGCGACCCATTCCAGTACCTCCCGTTGCAGCATCTCATAATGCGGGATCGTCTGCCGGACGCTCGCGTCGTAGTCGAATGCGCGATGCGGTGTGGCGTTGTCAGATGTCATAAAGGCTCCTAATGATAGTCGAAAGTCAAAGGTCGAGAGTCAAAAGTCGAAAGCTGTTGACTCGTCCTTATAGGTTGTCTTGCCGATTGCCATAAACAACTCAGGCAACATCCCGTGGATCGAGCACCAGCCGCACTCCGGCAAGGATTTGCCGGACGCGCGCCGGGGATAGGGCGCCGATCTTCTCTACCAGTTCGCTTTTGTCCACGGTGAACAATTGCGAGACGTTCACGACGCTCGGCTTAGGCAGATTGGCCTCGCCCTGGTTGAGGAGCACGTTCCCCGGCGCTTCGGCGCGTTTCAGGTTGGAAGTGATGACACACACCACCACGGCGCCAATCCGGCTGCGATTAAAGACGTTGTTCTGAATGACGACGTGGGGATGGCGGTACCCCGGCTCGGAACCAAGGGGGTCGCCCAGATCAATCCAGAAGACGTCCCCTTGCTCGATTACCATGAGTCTTCCACCAGCCGCCGGTGTTGCGGGCGCATCTTTTGCAAGTAAGCGGCCTCCTGTGGGTCAGGGTCGTCGGCGTAAGCGGCGTTAAGCGTCTCTAACAAATGTTGGCTTTCGTACAGCTCAATGAATTTTTGAACGGCGAGGGTAAACAGGTAGCTGCGCGAAATCTGCAACTCCTGCGCCAACGCTTCTGCTTTTTGAAACAACGCCTCATCCAACGAAATAGCTGTTTTGACGGTCATTTTTATACCTCCGGTTATACCATAAGTATAAAACAGCGGGCCGCGAGGTCAATACTACAACCGCTCGACCACCGCCGCCCCCATCTCCGACGTGTTCACCCGCTTCGTTCCCTCGGTGTAGATGTCCGCCGTGCGGTATCCCGCGGCCACCACGTCGGCGACGGCTTTCTCCACAGCCGCGGCTTCGGCTTCCAGGCCGAACGAGTAGCGCAGCAGCATCGCCACGCTGAGGATGGTGGCCAGCGGGTTGGCGATGCCTTTCCCCGCGATGTCGGGAGCGCTGCCGTGAATCGGCTCGTAGACGCCGTTGCTCCCCGCGCCCAGCGACGCCGACGCCAGCATCCCCATCGAGCCGGCCAGCTGCGAGGCTTCGTCGGTGAGGATGTCGCCGAACATGTTTTCGGTCACCATCACGTCGAAATCCGCCGGGCGACGCATCAGGTGCATCGCCGCGGAGTCCACCAGCATGTGCTCCAGCGTCACGTCGGGGTAGTCGGCGGCCAGCGCGGTGATGGTCTTGCGCCACAGCCGCGAGCTGGCCAGGACGTTGGCCTTGTCCACCGAGGTGACCTTCTTGCGGCGCAGGCGCGCCATCTCGAAGGCCTTGCGCGCGATCCGCTCGACTTCCGCGGCGGAATAGAGCATCGTATCGTAGGCGGTGGGATCGTCGGGCGTGGCCTCCTTGCGGGCGCCGAAGTACAGCCCGCCGGTCAACTCGCGCACCACCACCAGGTCAACACCCTCCAGCCGCTCCGGGCGCAGCGGCGAGGCGTCGCGCAACTGCGGGAAAATCTGCACCGGGCGCAGGTTCGCGAAGAGCGCCAGCCCCTTGCGCAGGCCAAGCAGCCCCTGCTCCGGGCGCACCTTCGCCGTGGGATTGTCCCACTTGGGGCCGCCGACCGCGCCGAGCAGCACCGCGTCGGCGCGCTTGCAGGCGTCGAGCGTGGTCGCCGGTAGCGGATCGCCGGTAGCGTCAATGGCGCACCCGCCGATGAGGTGATTCTCGAACGTGAACGTGTGCCCGTAGCGCGCCGCCACGGACTGCAAAACCTTGACGCCCTCGGCCACAACGTCCACGCCGATGCCGTCTCCGGGGATGGTAACAATCGTTGCTTTCATGAGATGTCTCCTCTTCTTGAGTTTCAAGTTAAAAGTTGCAAGTTGAAAGTTAAGATGCGAATTAGCGGGTCAGCGAGTCAGCGGGTCGCTATTCGCTATTCGCTATTTGCTATTTGCCATTTGCCATTCGCTATTCGCTATTCGCTATTCGCTATTCGAACGTCGCATTAAACCTGTCCACAATCTCCAACAAATCCGCCGTGAGCCGCGCGCGCACTTCTGCCACAATCTGCGACGGAACTTGCCGGTAGTACGCCTGGGCAATGGCGCCGGCGATGCAGGCCTGCGTGTCGCTGTCGCCGCCGAGCGAGACGGCTTTGCGCACGGCGTCTTCGTAGCTGCCGGAATCCAGGAAGGCGACGATGGCCTCCGGCACGCTCCCCTGGCACGAGACGTCGAAGGTGTACGCCGGGCGGATGCTCTCCACGCTGCGGTCGAGGTCGTAGCCGAAGCGTGTAGCGATCTCGCGCCGGATGCTGTCCTTGCTTTCGCCCTGGCGCGCCAGGAAGACGGCCAGCGCCGTGGCCTGCGCGCCTTTGATGCCTTCGGGGTGGTTGTGAGAAACCTCGGCGCTGCGGCGCGCCTCGGCCAACACGGTTTCCTCGTCATCGAAGGCAAATCCCACCGGGCTGACGCGCATCGCCGAGCCGTTGCCCCAACTGTTGACGGGCGCTCCAGCGGGAGCCTCCAGCCAGCGTTTGAATCCGCTGCCATACCCCGCGTGCGGATACCTGCGCCCGAACTCCCGCAGCGTCTCCCGGTACTCGCGCTTTTCGAGAATGGCGAGCGCCACCGCCACGCTCAGCACCGTGTCATCGGTGAAGCGCGAAGCAGGCTGGAACAGCGGGAACTCCGTCGTCTTGAGCGGATGGCGTTCGTAAACCGAACCGATGATGTCTCCTGCGATTGCGCCTAACATAGACCTCCTCGGAAAATAGCAAATCTGCAAATCACAAAATCGCCGCTGACGCGGCAAGGGTTAAAAGGGGGTTTGGTTGCGAGCGAGAAGACTCGCTCGCAA
>DAOUFX010000149.1:0-2649 GCA_034429675.1 Anaerolineae bacterium
TTTCGTGCGAGTACCCTCGCACGAAAAAACACTCCCTCTTGACCCTCCGCCGCGTCAGCGGCGGCTATTTTCAAGGGAGGTTCTATGAAGAAACGAAGTGTAGCGGCTGTTGGCGTGATGGTAGTTTTGACATTGACTGCGGGTATGTTGTCTTCGTTTTTTGGGACGTCGTATCTTGTCGCACAGGGGACGGCGAACCTGGTGATCTATGACGACGATTTGCCTTCAGGATGGAACGCCTCGACTTACAACGGCGCCACGGTGAACATCAACAATACCAACCCGGTGCATCAGGGCACCCATTCTGTCGCCATTACCTACAACGATGATTGGTCGGGCGCATGGCTGGTAAACTGGAGCGGTAGCCTGGATGCAAGCGCGTATGATACGGCGCGGTTTTGGGTTAACGGCGGCACGGGCGGCGGGTATACGGTCGAATTTAAATTCAGCTTTGACGGCGAGGTTCAGATCGTGAAAGAGGTCACGCCCGTGGCCGGCACCTGGACGCAAGTGGAGGTGTCGTTGGCGGGATATCCCTCCCTTGCGATATACGGCGTTGATATTTTCAATACTTCCGGCACTGCCCATCCTACTTTCTACGTGGACGACATCGTTCTGGTGGACACCGGCGCGACGCCTCCGCCCACAACGCCGCCGACAGGTGGCCCGACGCTGAGCGTGGATGCGAACGCTGACCAGCACGCGATCAGCCCGTACATCTACGGCATGAACTTCGCCGACGAGGATCTGGCCGAGGATTTGCAGTTGCCGGTGCGCCGCTGGGGCGGCAATTCGACCACGCGGTACAACTGGCAGACCAACGTTCATAACGTCGGCTCGGACTGGTATTTCGAGAATGTTCCCAACGATGAGTCGGCGGATGACTTTGTCGCACAGAACAACCGCACCGGCTCTGAGACGTTGATGACCATCCCGCTGATCGGTTGGACGCCCAAAGTTGGCTCGATGGCGCATCCTTACGATTGCGGGTTCAAGGTAAGCAAGTACGGCGCGCAGGTGCCGGATCCGGATCGTTACTGGATGGCCGCGGTTGATTCCTGGGATACGGATTGCGGCAGTGGTTTCCGGCAAGGTGCCTCGGGCGCTGAACCTATCACCGGCAATGATCCCTCCGATACCAGCATGGCCATTACTCCGGCGTATGTGACGACCTGGGTTCAGCATTTCATCGCGACGTATGGCACGTCCGCCGGTGGCGGTGTGCAGTTTTATAATCTCGACAACGAGCCGATGTTGTGGAACAGTACGCACCGCGACGTGCATCCCGCCGGAACCACGGCCACCGAAATGCGCGACAAGACTTACCAATATGCCGCCGCCATCAAGGCCGCCGATTCTTCGGCGCAGACGCTTGGCCCGGTGACGTGGGGCTGGTGCGCCTACTTCTGCTCGGCCTCTGGCGACTGCTGTTCGCCGGACGCCGGTTCTACCGGCGATCGTGGCCGTTTTACCGAGTGGTACCTGGAGCAGATGCAGGCTTATGAGACGGCGCACGGAACGCGCATTCTGGATTATCTGGATGTGCATTACTATCCGGCTGCCAGCGGTGTATCGCTTTCGGATGCGGGTAACGCCTCCACTCAGGCGCTGCGTTTGCGTTCGACGCGCTCGCTGTGGGATCCTACCTACCACGACGAAAGCTGGATCGAGGACACGACCGATGAACCTATCCAGATGATCCGGCGCATGAAGCAGTGGGTGGCCGATAATTACCCCGGCACCAAGACGGCGATCACCGAATACAACTGGGGAGCATTGAATCACATCAACGGCGCGTTGGCTCAGGCGGACGTGTTGGGAATCTTCGGGCGCGAGGGGTTGGACCTGGCAACGCTGTGGGGCCCGCCTACTGCCGGCCAGCCGGGCGCGTACGCTTTCCGTATGTACCTCAACTATGACGGCGACGGCGCGAAGTTCGGCGACGTCAGCGTCCGGGCGGCCAGCAGCGATCAGGAAAAGCTGGCGATCTACGCCGCCCGGCGCAGCAGCGATGGCGCGTTGACTTTGATGATCATCAACAAAACCGGTCAGGCGTTCGAGAGCACGGTTTCGCTGGCCAACTTTGCGCACGGGTCAACGGCCGAAGTTTACCGGTACAGCTCCGCCAGCCTGTCGGCGATTGTGCACGCCGCCGACCAGACCGTCGGCGCCACCGGGTTCACGGGGACGTTCCCGGCCAATTCCATCACCCTCGTGGTTCTGGCGGGCGGCGCGGCGCCATTCGTGCCGGTCACCGGCGTGGAGATTACCGGTTGGGGCTCGTGTATGATCGGCCAATCCAACGCTTTCCGGGCCGTGGTCAGCCCCGCCAACGCCTCGACGCCGATCACTTACACCTGGAGCCCGAACCCCGCTCAGGGACAGGGAACCGCGACGGCTCGCTATACCTGGAACGTAACGGGGACCTATATGATCACGGTGACGGCCCGGAACACCGCCACACTCTTCAGCGATACGCACACCGTCTACGTGTCGGACGTCTCTCTCCCCCGCATTTACTTACCTGTGGTGTTGCGCTGACTATAGGCCGGGTCGAAGATTGGCGGGTACTTTCCCTCACGGATTAAATCCTGCCGCACTAATGCGCCTTACCGGTTAGGGGAAAAAGTATGAGTTTTCGCGGGCGGG
>DAOUFX010000150.1:0-6682 GCA_034429675.1 Anaerolineae bacterium
AGGGCGAGTCTGCTCGCCCTCGAAAAACCATCCCTTAATACCTCCGAGAAGGATACTCTCAATGTTCATTCATGCAAAGAAAAATCAATGCTTATGGGTGGCATTGATTTCTAAGGTTGCTCAGTCGCCGATTCCCTTTATACTTAGGAGGGAGAAGCGGATCCGTAGATTCGCATGGGATAGTGAGATAATGATATGCCCTGGATAACCATTTACCTTGTTGGAGCGTTTATTTCGGCGGCGGTGACGTTGTTGTTGACCGTCTATGCCTGGCGTCACCGCGACGCGCCCGGCGCCAGCGGTTTTGCGGTGATGATGGCCTGCGTGACGTTTTGGTCATTTTGCGCGGTTCTGGAAGCGGTTAATATGGCTTCACCCCTGGCGCGCGATTTCTGGCGGAGTTTGAAGTACATCGGTTTGGCGTCTGTGCCGGTAGGCCTGCTACTTTTCGCATTGCAATCTCTTGGCAGTTCCTGGTTGACCGCGCGCCGCGCTCTCTTGCTTTTTGTCGTCCCGGTCATTACCCAGGGAATCATTTGGACGAATGGGTGGCATCTTCTCTGGACGGGACTCGATGGACAAAGAGGTACGTGGTTTTGGATTCACACGACCTATTCCTTTGTTGTCATATTCGTCGGCATGATTATGGTGGTGACGAGTCTCCCCAGCGCTACTCCGCTACGGCGGCGACAGCTTACGACTATCCTCATTGGCTTTCTCATTCCGTTGGCGATTAACATCGCTCACACTTTTGGTTTTATCCCGTATGTAGTGGATCTCACACCGCTTGCTTTCACTTTCAGCGGCCCTCTTTTTGCCTGGACAATGTATCGTCAACGACTGTTTAGCCTGACCCCAGTGGCCCGCGAGGTTGTGGTTGACGACATGGCCGATGGTATGTTGGTTTTGGATAAGGATAACCGCATCGTGGATAGCAATCCGGCTATGCAAATTATCCTTCATCAACCTGCACCGAATCTCCACGGGCGACCGATTGCCGAGGTATTGCCCGGTTGGCCCGAATTGTTTGCCGAGTTGTCATCCACTTCTTTCTATCACAACGAATTGACAGTTGGTCAGGGGATGGATGAGCGACATTACGAGGCGCATCTCTCGCCTCTGTACGACCGCGAGCAGGGTCTTGCCGGCTATGTTCTGTTGTTACACGACATCACCGTTCGCAAGCGCGCCGAGCGGGTCATCCAGGAGTACGCCCATGAACTGGAAGCGCGCAACGCCGAATTGGAGGCGCGCAACGCCGAGCTCGATGCTTTTGCGCATACGGTTGCACACGATCTAAAGAATCCTTTGGGCACAATTGTCGGTTTCAGTTCATTGTTGGAACGCTATGACACGAATATGCCGCCGGAGAAACGTTTGGAAAACATTCAGCGCATTGCTCAGGTCGGCAACAAGGCCATCGCTATCATTGACGAGTTGTTGCTGCTTGCCAGCGTGCGGAAGATGGAAAAGGTGAAATGTGCGCCGATCAATATGCGCGCCGTCGTCGCCGAAGCGTTGGACCGGTGCAGTGAACAGATTCGTGAGACTCAGTCAGAGGTCCGTATGGCGGAAGATTGGCCGTTTGCCGTAGGCTACGCGCCGTGGGTCGAAGAGGTCTGGGTCAATTACATCAGTAATGCGCTCAAATACGGCGGGCATCCCGAAACCCGGATACCTCCGCGCGTTGAGTTGGGTTTTTCGTTGTTAAATGCGGATTCCCCCTCGCTCCTGGAGTCTCCGGTTCAAGCTTCAAATGCAAGCTCCGAAGTTCTTTTTTGGGTGCGCGATAACGGTCCGGGAGTAGATAAGAAAGCGCAGAGCAAACTCTTCGCCGAATTTTCTCAGTTGGATGAGATGCGCGCCAGGGGCCACGGCCTGGGGCTTTCTATCGTGCGCCGCATTGTGGAAAAACTCGGCGGCGCCGTCGGGGTCGAAAGCGGCGAGGGGCAGGGCAGCACTTTTTGGTTTACCCTGCCCCTCGCAGATTTGCCGGTGGAAACTTCCTCTTAAACCAGCGCCGACAGCAGTTCGATGGCCCGGCGGATGTCGTGAATCTGTCGCGGCCCGCTGATTTCCCGCTCGATGGTCAGCGCTCCGCTGTATCCCAACGCTTTCAGTTTAGGGATGAGCACAGGGAAGTTGACCAATCCCTCACCGAGCGGTTTTTCCTCGCCCAGTTGCCGCCCGTTGTTGGGATAGACGCCGTCTTTGGCGTGGACGCCCCGCACGTAGCGCCCGAATACGTCCAACGCATCCACCGGGTTGCCCTTGCCGTACATCAGCAGGTTCGCCGGATCGAGGTTGATGCCCAGGTTGTCGTAGCCCAGCTCTTCGATGACGCGCAGCAACACCACCGGCGTCTCCTGCCCCGTCTCGAACCAGAAGCCCAGGCCGCGCTCGCCGCAGTACTCGGCGATCTCGCGCAGGGCGTCCAGCACGCCGGGATAGAGCGGGTCGTTCATCGTTTCCGGGATGAAGCCGGCGTGGGTGGTGATGCTCGATACCCCAATGCGCGCAGCAAAATCCGCACCCTTCTTGAGGGCCGCCAGCCGCTCGGCGCGGTACTCCGGCGGCACCAGCCCGATCGAAGCCGGGCCCTGCACGAAATCCCAGATGTGCGGTCCCGGCGTGCCGACCCACAGGGTCGTGATGGTGACGGCATTCTGTTCCGCCGCCGCGACCAGCCGCTCCGCCATCTCTGCCGTGAACAGCTCCGGCTTCCAACACACCACCTGGCAGGTGGGCAGCCCAAACTCGTGTACGTTTTTCAGGCTTTCTTCCGGCCCTTTTTCCAGGCGGGCCATGACGCCTAATGGTAAGGTGGTCATTGAGTGCTCCTTCGGAAATCAGTTGCAAGTTTGTTAGTGTCTTAAAGTATTCGCCGCGCCTGACGCCAAGACGGCCCCCCCCTTAATCCCCCCCCAACGGGGGGGAATGTGCGCGATAGAGTCTTTCTTCCCCCCCCATTGGGGGGGAATTAAAGGGGGGGACTTGCTCAAGTACGCTAAGACAAACTATGGCGAATACTTTGTGACAGTAACCAAGTTTCAAGTCGCAAGTTAAAAGTCAAAAGATGCCGGTGTATGTACCGTCAGTTGCCCGACAACGCCGTCCCGCCGGAAGATGTGGTCGCTGGTTTCGGCGTCCAGCGCCAGGCCGGCGATTTGCCGGGTCTGCCCGTCGGCGGCGCAGACGTCAATCTGCGCTTCGCCGTCGGCCACGTAGACGATGGGAACCTGGCAGAAGGTGTAGGCCAGCGAGCCGGCGGCCAGCGGGATCGCGCGCGACGCGCCGGTTACGTCCACGTAAGCAAAGTCCATCGCCTGCGACAGGAATTCGCTTTCCCGGAGCAGCGCCGTGTCGAAAACGAGCTTCCCCTCCGCCACGCCGACGCCCAGCTCGCCCCAGCGGGTCAGGATTTCTTCTTTGACCATCCCGGTCATACCGGGTTGCTTCGCGCCTTGGCCGGCGGGCGTGTGCGAGTACGGATCGGTCGGGAACGCGCCGTAGGCGTCCGGCGATTTGTTGAAGCCGAGTCCCTGGCGGATGTCGTAGTAGGCGTCGTATAGCGCACGCAGGGTCGCTGCGGATTCGCCGGAACGCGCCGCGCGGAAATATGTTTCCTGGACGGCCAGCAGCAGTTTGGAGACCATGTGCCAGTAGATGCTCCCCAATCCCTCGTAGGCAAAGAACGTCCCCGACCGCCCGGTGAACGCGCTGTGGTTGAACACGCGCTCGAACCAGTCCAACACCTGCGCCGCTTCCGCCTCTACCAACGGCGCAAAGTTCGGCTGATCCTTGAGCGCATCCAGCGCCGCCTGGACGTTGCGGGCATTGCGGAACCGCCCGTTGAAGTGGTAGCCGCCGTTCTCGTCGCGCACCAACAGGCTGGCGTCGTTGGCCGCGACCAGCGCGGAAACCAGCGCCGAATCCGCCACCCACTCCGCCGGAACGACGTTCTTGCGCAGCATCCCCGGCAGGTCGCGGTCGGGATAGAGGATGTAGCTGTGCTGGTCGGCGCGATAGAGCGCGCTGTGGCGCAGGCTTTGCAGCAGCGCCAGCGATTGTTCCCCGGACAGCAGGCCGGAGGATAGAAGCGCCACCTGCCCCTCCAGCATCTCGTACAGGTGCGCGACGGACGCCGTTTGATCGCCGAGCGCGAGGATGTTGTAGGCGTGGTAGAGGTGGTCGTCGCGCTCGTTGGCGCGCAGCGTGTGCTCGATGTACTGCTGCGCCAGGTCGAGGAATGCCAGCACAGCATCCAATTCCAGCGGGACAACCGTTCCCGAAAGGCCGTTGCGGTAGTAATTCCAGCGATAGTCGCTTCCGGCCTGACCCAGCGCGTCCATCATCCCCCGCCGTTGCCCGTCGGTAAAGGGGGCCCGGCTCGCGAACTTTGCTGCCGCGTGAATATCCACCGCTTGCGCGCACTCGCGCGCAATGTCCTCAATGTGCTCGTCAGACAGCAACTCCTGATACGTTTTCAGCGCTTCCCCCACCGCTGCGAAGAGGCCGGCGATCTCCTGCGTCACCTCCAGCGCCGCGCCCGTTTCCGCGACCAGTGTGCGGAAGAAGGCGACGAAGCGGCGCAGATAGGCCGTCGTCACCACCGAGAGGCCTTTGCCGACCAGGGCGTTGTTGGCGTCGTTCCACTCGGGGCGCTGGGTGTTCATCCAGACGCCGCCCTCCGGCACGAAGTTGACGAGTTTGGCCAGCAGCAGCGTCAACAGCTTCTCGCCCAGGCTGACATGTAAAACCTGCCCGGCGGCGTCCCACACCAGCCTGCCGTCCGTCCCCACTGCCTGCACCCGTTCCTTGATCTGAGCGTCCAAAGCCGGGTCGAATTCGATGGTGTCGTAGCAATCCGCCAGCAGGTCGGCGTAGGGCTTGATGCGATACGGGACGTTGGCCTGGCTGAAGCTGCGCCGGTTGAGCGTTGCGGTCAGGGCGCCGGGATGGTAGCGGGCCGAAATCTCCAGCAGCTTTTGCAGGTAGATGATCTGGTGGTCGCTCCAATAGCCGATGTTGGCCCACGGGCTGTGCGGATCCGGCACTTCCCACTCGATGCCGTCGCGCGTCACCCGGTACGGATTGTACCCGTCGGCGGTGGTGGCGTTGAGGAAGCGGGCGATCATCCCCTCGATGAATTCGGGGTAGGCGTAGGCCAGCGGCTCCCAATTCTGGAAGATGTCGCGCCAGTTGCCCTGATAATCCAGCTTTTGCGAGCCGTCGGGTTTCTTGACGTTGATCGAGAACTGGTTCCAGGGGCGGCTCGGGTCGCCGTGCCGGCGGCTGAAGGTGAGCGGCAGGTACTCGCGGCACAGCCGTTCCAGCGTGGGGACGCCGGCGGCGCTCGCCAGCAGGTCGCCGACGGCGAGGCGCTCCGGCAATGCGGCGAACCAATCGCCGTGCTCCGCCAGCGCCGGGCGGTTTCTGACGCGCAGGGAGTCGCCGAAGTCGGCCTTGCCGAGCATAGAGTTGTCGGCGAAGATCCCGCCGCGCATGGCGTTGAAGAGTACATTGGCAAAGTGATGCGTCGTCCCGACCATGTCGTCCGTGGCCTGGAGCCCGTCGGCTTGCGCCACGATGCGCGTCAACTCTGCTGTGCTGCGCGCGATGTCCGCCTTGAGCGCCTCCCGCAGGTCATTGGGCGCCTGCGTCTTGAGCATATTGCGCAGCGCGACGATGCTGCGGCTGTCCTGGTTCACGTCGGCGATGAGGCTCCATTCGCGCGATGCGCCGGACGCGAGGCCGAAATCGGCGCAGAGCAGGTACGCGCCGCGCACTCCCCGGACGTCGGTCTCCGGCGCGACGGGCAGCCCCTGAGCAAACGCCGCGACCTGGCGCGTGGAGAGCAGGGACGTCACATCCGCCAGCCCCACCTGCCACACCGTCGTCGCCATCAACGACTCGCTCGGTTCGGCCTGATCGGTCAACGTCGAGCTGAGGCTGAACAGCCCCAGGCCGGTCTCCGGGTCGAGCTCGTTGCGCTTGTAGGCGTTGAGCAGATTGCTGAAGTTGTCGTAGAGAGCCGTGGTCGCCCCACAAGGGAGCAGGTTTTGCAATCCGTCCAGCAACCGCACCGTGCACGCTTCCCCGGCAAGGTTCTTCAGCCACGCCGTCTTGATAAAGCCGAACCGGTCGCCGGTGCGCCAGGCGTAGCGGTAGCTGAGCCCCAGGGTGTGGTTGATCTCCTCGAAGATCAGTTTGCTGCCACAGACGTTCTTGTACAGGTTGCGCGTCACGCGGTAGAGCCCGGCGTACCTGTCCGAGAACGGCGTCCACAGCGCGGTGCGCCCATCCTTCGTGACCAACACCAGCGCGAGGGGGCCGGTGTTGGCGGCGTTGTCCGTCACTTTGTCGTCGGTGGCATAGGGGAACAGCGACGATTGCGCGTCCCGGCGGCCCGCCGTCAGCCCGCCGTTGCTGGAAATGAACAGCCAGTGGTCGGTGCTGCTCACGACGGTCATAAAGAACGGCGGCATCCGGTCGTAGTGGCGGATGCAGTAGTAAAGCTCATCTCCCAGGGTGATGTATTCGCCCGTCACCGCGCCGTCGTTGCCGGCGCAGGGGCAATCTCCGATGTGGATGGGTTGAGGTGTTTTTTCCATCAGGTTTCTCCTCCGAAAATAGTTAAAAGTTGTATCAGCTCAATGAAGAGGGGAGAAGTGGGGGGCAT
>DAOUFX010000151.1:0-5223 GCA_034429675.1 Anaerolineae bacterium
CTGCGCCCGCCCCCAACCCCCCAGATTTTGAGAAGATACGGGGAAGTTTTTCTACGGCTCGGTTGCGCCACGCCGGATCAGGGCAACGTTTTGCGGATATGCGCCATGGGCTGGGATCTCGCGGATGACGCTCTGAGTCCGCGCGTCAATGACGGCCACCCGGTTTTGTTCGGGCAAAGCCACGAAGACGCAGCCGCTTCCGGCTACCAGTCCTTTGGGGTTTCCGTTCAAGGGAATGTGGGTGACGAGCACAGCCGGCGCGTTGGTGGCCGTGGCGTTGCGCCCGACGAAGGGCAGGAAGATGCCCCGCTCCGGGATGATGCCGGTGCCCGGCGGCGGCAGGATGGCCGTGCCGCCGGAGGCCGCTCCGGGCGCGGCGAGGTATTCCGCGCTGATACACGGCCCTTCCGTTAACGCGGTGACCGATCCGGCGGCGTAGTTGGAGTTGTAGACGCAGGCTTCCAGGTCGTCCAGGCCCTTTCCGCCGTCGGTCGAGGCGGGATCGGTCGGCGAGAGCGCCTGGGCCTGCGTCGAGTACGTGCCCATCAGGGCGAAGTTATCCGGGTCGTAGATCCGCACCAGGTTGAGGTGGGGGAAGGTGACGTAGATGTGATCGGTTGCTTGTTGGTAGACGACCGAGTAGGGCAACGAGAGAGAATTGGGGCCGGGGCGGTTGTCCACGACCCAGGTCAACGCGGCATTGGGATAGGGGCTCAAGGTCCACAGCCCCTCGCCGCCCATGTAGCGCTTGGTGGTGTAGAACCGGTTACGCAGGCCGTCGTAGGTGATGCCGAAGAAGCTCCAGTCGGTGATCCCCGGGCCTTCGGGGTTGACGCTGCCTGCGTTGTTGCCGCTGTTGTGCCCGATGATGCTGATACCGCTGCCGCAACATCCGTGGTTGGCCGTGTAGATGTAGCCGTTGGCCGCCGCCGCCATCAGCGGGCCACCGCCGGTTTGGGTGGCGCGGACGACGGCGAGGCTTTCGCTGTCGAGGATCGTCACGCTGCCGGGCGATGTAGAATTGACGACGTAGAGCCGGCCGGCGTATTGGGTCATCCCAAACGGCAGCGGGCCGGCGGCGACGCTGGCGATGTATCTGAAGTCGGTGGTGCTGAACAGGTCCAGGCTGTTGCTGTCGCGGTTGGCGACCGCCAGTTGTACGTCGGTCTGAACCGGCGTGTCGTCGTTGGAGGTGTTGTTGCCCGTCTCGCACTCCATTTCGTCCCCGCCGATCGCGACCAGGTTGAGAATGCGATCAACGCCGCAGGCCAATGGGTCAAAGACCTGAACTCTGAAGTGCAGCTCCCCACCGGTGTGCGGCGCCAGGTCGCCGACGGGGAAGGTGTAGTACGGCCCGGTGGCGTAAGTCCAGCCGTCGTCGATGTAGCGGGTGTGGTCGGGCAGGCGCTCGGTGATGACGACGTTGTGGGCGATGCGGTTGCCGTTGTTGAGGTAGAGGATCGTGTAGGTGATGGTGTCGCCGGGGCGCACGAAAAGGGGCTGGTCGAGCGCTTGCGTGGGCCGTACTGCGCCAAACAGCGCCCGCTCAACTTCGTTCCACTTCTTTCGCAACGGCGGCGGCAGTGGCCCGACGTTGTCGTTTTTGACCACGACGAGATCGGTTCCGCCGCCTACCCGTGTGACCAGCGTGTAGCTGTTGCCGCTCTCGATCGTCACGACGTTGGTGATGGCCGATCGGGGGTAGGCAATGTCAAGGCGCACCGGCAGCGCCGCGGCGCTGTAGGTGGTCGGCGAAATGGTGGGGACGACGTAGGTGCAGTCGCTTTCGGGGCACACCCACCCTGCCGGCCCGCGATACCAGACGCCTTCCGGCAGGGTGTCGCTGATCGTGACGTTCTCGAACGTTATGCCGGCGTTGGTATTGCTGTAATACACGGTGTACTCGAAGCTGTCTCCGGGGTTCACGCAGACCGGCCCGGTTTTGCTCACCGTCAACCCTGCCGGGCAGGGGATGACGAAGCTTTCTGCGTCGCTGTCGGCAAAGTAATCCACGGCGTTGTTCCGCACGCTCATCGTGACAGTGTTGGTGAGGGTTCTGCCGCACAGCGCCGGGACGTTGGCGACGCGCGCGCTGAGATTGAAGCTGCCCCTGGCATGCGCGCCGAGCGTTGCCGTATACCATCCGACCTGTTGCCCGACCACGCTGCGCCCGCTCCAACCGCTGAGCAATGCCGTGTCGCTGTACCAGCTCAGTCCCGCCGGCAGGGTGTCGGTGATGCGCACGCCGGCGAGCGGAACGTCGTTGGGGTTGTAGTACAGGATCGTGAAGGCGACGTAGCCCTGTCCCCGGATGATGCGTACCGGGAATACGGTCTTTTGGATCTGTGGGCGTTGCAGCACGGGGGTGTCTTCGTGATTGCAGTTGTCCGGCGGGTAGAGTTCGTCTTCGGCGCTGTGGACGCACACCAGGTTGTCGAGGGTGTGGACGCCGGCGGGCAGCGGATCGTTGGCGCGCACGGCCATGAAGTATGGCGGGCGGCAGGTGTGCGGGCCGAGGACGCCGACGTTCAGGGTGTATGTCCGGGTGGCGCCGTGCGTCCAGCCGAAGCCGCTTTCGACATAGGCGGTAAATTCGGGGATGGTTTCGACGGCGACGACGTTCGTGGCCGTCGTCGCGCCATTGTTGCAGATCACGATGGGGTAGGTGATGAGGTCGCCGGCAAAGACAAATTCCCGGTGGTAGGGCGCAGCGAGGGCGGCTTTGTGCGGCTGCACGAGTTCGCCCATCAGCTCGATTTTGAGAGTGTTGGTCAACGGGCCGACGTTGTCGTCCTTGAGCGCAAACATGTCCACCCCGCCTCCGATGTGAACTGCGCTCGTGTCACTGTTGTTGTCCTGGTTCCCACATTCCGGCGTGGTCGTGCTGATGGCGACGCTGTTGGTGAGCGTCGCGCCCGGCAGAACGGTGGACGCAATCCGGGCGACCAGTGTGAAACTGACCGGGGCCGACTGCGCTGCCAGCGTTCCGACGTCCCAGACGATCGGGCCGGCGCCGCTGCCGTTGTGTGGCAGCCCGCTGCTGTCGCCGACGTAGGTTGCGCCGGCGGGCAGCCGGTCGGTGAGCGCCACAGCTTGCGCCGGGGCGTCGCCGGCGTTGCGGTACTGGATGCTGTAGGTGATGACCGAACCGGGGGTCGCTGCGGGCGTCAGCGTGGTTTTTTGGACGGCGACGTCGGGGTAGCGGATGGCCACCGGAGCGGCGCTGCTTTCGTTGTCGTCCAGCCGTGTTTCGAGGGTGGCTGCGTCAATGCGGCTCCGGTTGGTCAACGGCAGATTGCACGCATCCGCCGTTTCGACCGTCACGCTGAGGGTGAAGCTGCCGCTTTCTCCGGCGGCCAGCGCGGGGCGCGTCCAGACGACGGCGGGGGTGGCGGCGATGCGCGTCCAGGGAGCGCTCGCTGTATCGCCGGCCCAACGCATGCCCGCGGGCAGGGTGTCCGTGAGGGTGATTTGCGTCGCCGCCGCGTCGCCGGTGTTGGTGTAGTCAATGGTGTAGGCGAAGAGCTGGCCGACCGGCGCTTCCGTGACGCCGGACGTCTTGGTGAGGACCAGGTTGGGCGCCGCCAGCGTGCCGCTGATGGCGTAGGCGCAGAAATCCGTCGCAGTGACGACGATTGGATGGGGCGCCGGGCCGCTGCCGGCAATGAGCCGGGTCTGCGCGCGGCCGGCGTCGTCCAGAATCACCGTCTCGTTCTCGAACGCGCCCCAGTTGGCGGAAAGCCGCACCCGGCGCGGATTGGGCGGCAGAAGCGCCGTCGTCTGGGTGGGCGGCGCGGGAACGGTGTACCCATCTACGTCGCGCAACGAGACAACGACGTTGCCGTCGTCTCCACCGACCGCGAGCGTGATCCACGGCGTGAAAGTGACCGCGCCGCTGATGCTGTCGCCGGGGAGCACGTTGGCGCTCCAACTGTTGTGCGGGGCGTTGATAGCCGCGCCCTGATTCACAAACTTATATCCCGACCGCGAGCAGAGCGCGTTTTCCTGGAAAAGCGTAGCCGCTTCGGCGGCCATCCCCGCGCCGAATTCGATGGCCGGCGCGCCGCCATCGTAGAAAATGTTGTGGGCAACGTTGCGGACCGAGAGATCGGCGGCGCTCCCGCCGGCGTAGAGCGCCGCGCGGTAGGCGCTCCCGCCGCCGTTGGTGTAGATCGTGTTGTATTGCACGTCGGCTTCGCTCTGGTTGTACAGAACCACGCCGCCGTCGCGGTTCAGGTAGAGCGTGTTGCTGAAAAGCTCGTTGCCGTACCCGCTTAGCAAGTGGATGCCGTCGCCGTTGCCGTCGAAAATTTCGTTGCCGAGCAGCTGGTTGTGATTTCCTTCTTCAATCCAGAGCCCGTGCCCGCCGCATTGAGAAATTTGATTGTAGGCGATGCGGTTGTTGTTGCCGCCGGGCGCGCCTTCACGGATGAGGGCGATGCCGTTGTTTTCAATGTTAAAAATGTGATTGTGGCTGATTTCATTTCCAAAGGATTTTTTTAGCGAGATGCCATTGCTGCAGTTGTAAATCTGGTTGCCGATAATGCGCGAACCGGCGTCGGTGGTGCCGACGATGGCGCCGTCGTCGGCCGTGCCATTGTTGCCGTTGAAGCGGAAGGTGCTGCTCAAAATCTGGATGCTGTCCTGATCGTTGATCAAGACGCCGGCGCAGGCATATTCGATGACGGCGTATTGGATGAGATCGCTGACGTTGTCATTTTCGAGCACGATGCCGCCCCAATCGCAGGGCGCGGCGGTCTGGCTGAGGATGCTGGTGAAGGTGACAGGGCGGGTGGGCGTTCCCAGGACGTAGAGGCTGCCGCGCACGTGGAATTCCGCGTCTTCGTCGAGCTCAATGCGGACGCCGCCGACCGGTGGGGAAATGGTCAGGGTGACGGTCGGTAGAATGGTTACGGTGCTGGTCAAGATGCGATAGCAGGGGGTGTTCCAGGTGACGCTGGCGGTGAGATCGGACGTAATCTGGATGCAGGGGACCGACTGCGCCGGCGAGCGCGGCTGCGGTCGTCCGTCCCCCATAGCTGCCGGGGCGGCGGCGACGGGGATCTGCAACCCCCACAGCAACGCCCACACCAGGCCGATTCCGAATGAAACAGTTCCTATAACGATCACAATGCGTTTGAACATGGTATCCTCCACTTGATGCTTGGCCGCCGGAGCGGCAGAATAGAAAAGGTATCATCTCAATAAAAGGGGGGAAGTGGA
>DAOUFX010000152.1:0-5129 GCA_034429675.1 Anaerolineae bacterium
CGCGCAGAAGAAGACGCAAAATTTTGCGTCTCTACAAAAGTACAGGTTTTGCCCCCGATTTGAAATGCACCCTCATACAAACACAAAAAAGCACGGATCAGAAAGATCCGTGCTTTTGCGTTGATCGGTGCTTCTCTTGCTTACGGCGTGGTTGCTGCCGGGGTGGCCGGGGTCTCCAGGAAGCTCTCGTAGGTGTTGTTTACCAGCGGGCTGACTGCGTATTCCGCCACGGCGACGAAGTAAGCGCTCTCTGATGACGCGACCGGGTAGCTGTTGTCGGTGGCGTCTTTGGCGCCGACTTTGAAGGTGTAGGTTTTGTCTGCTGTCGTGAGCGTGACCGTCGCCGAAGGGGCGCTGAACCCGTACTCCGGTTTGTCGGTTTTGCCCAACGGGCGCATGGTGGTGACGCGGCTGGCTTTGGTGATGACGTCGCTGATCTTGCCGGCGGCGACCGTGTCGCCCTCGGCCAGTTCGAGCATCTGCCACGCTTCGCCTTCTTTGACGAACGTGAACTTGCCGTTGGCGTTTTCCAGCACCACCTGGGTGAGCTGGGTTTGGTCAATGTCGCTATAGGTGCTGTCAATCCAGGACGTCGCCGTGGTGTTCAGCTCCCAGCTGGTGAGTTCGGTGGTGAGATAGGTTTCCGTCTGGCCGCCCATGCGGAAGTGCGTGGCTGTGTAGCGCGGCGCCGACCCCAGATAGACGATTTGCTTCGTCCCATCCTGCAACTCGATTTCCAAACGCCGCACGAAGGTGTCGCTGGCGACCTGTAGCTGTCGCTGGCTGGCCTCGGTGTTGGCCACCAGGTTGTTGGTGTTGAGCCGGGTCAGCTTGTCCAGCAGCGACGTGACGCTTTCGGCCTTGACCGGGTACTGCTCGGCGTCGGCGATGCCCCACTCGCCGTTGACCTTTTGCAGTTTCACGGTCTGCAATTGATCGTTGGTGATGGTAAGCGCGACCACGTCATCCACTTTGAGATCAGGGATGGCCGGCTTGCCGGTAGCCCCGGCGGCGCTGCGCGGCCAGAAAACGATCACGCTGATAATCAGTTGAACGGCAAGGATTCCTGCCAGTATTTGTTGAATACGTTTCATCGTGAACTCCTAACCTTTAGTGACTTTTTTCCTCTTGAGGCGGCAACAGCTCCAACGGTTCTTCGTTGCGGCGGTTGATGTTGGAGACACCGGCGATCACCAGCAGCGCTGCCAGAGCCAATCCGTAGTTGAGATATTCCCAGAACGATTGCTCGCGTTCGGTCAGCGGGACAAGCACCCGGGCGCTGACGTCGCGCGCGCGGATGTTCAGCAGATCGAGGTCCTCCGTGGCCCAGGCGACTGCATTCTGGACCAGTTTCAGGCTGTTTTGTGCGCTTGCCTCGCTGAGCATCGAAGAAATCTGGAAGACGATGTCGTCCACAAATTCCCCGGTGCCGATGATTACCAGGCGGGCCGATTCGGGCGATTCTTCGATGACGCCGGTGATAGCCTGCGGCGTCGGCTCCGGTGTGGCGACGTTCTCGGCCGTTTGCGGGCCCGGCGCCGTCTCAAGCGGCGACGCCTTACCCTTGAAGTAACTCTCGAAAACACCCTGAACCGAGATGGCCAGCGTTTGCTCTTTCTGATCTGCGCCGACCGGGAATCCCAGTTCGGGGTACGTTTCCAGGTCCGGCGACACATTGCCATCGCTGCTGCTCCACGATTCCGGGCTGGATTTCAGCAATACCGTGACCTCGCGCTTCGCGTTTTTCGCTTCGTCCACGGTGATCGGCGACACCCAGTTGAGGGTGACGGCCGACAGGTTCGAGACGATGGGATTGCCGGAGTCCATGGCGTTGGAGCGCACATCTACGAAGAAAGGATAGTCGAGGGATTGAATTTCCTGCACCTGGAAGCCGCCGACCTGGCGCGTCACCGGCACGGGGAAGGGCTCGTTTTGCGGATCCATCACCAGCGAGGTTTCGACGGTGATGCCGTAGTGCGCCAACAGCGGTTGAACGTTCTGGACGGTGGGCCGCACCGTCAACCCTCCCGTCATCTGATCGGTGCTGATGACGTAGTTGGCGGCAGCCAGGATCACGGCGCCGCCGCGCATCAGGTATTGGTCAATGGCGAAGAGCATCTTGTCATCCATAGATTCCGGGGCGACGACGAAGAGTACGTTGATGTCCGACGGAACCTGGCCGGTGCTGAGATCAACGTCGCGGACTTCGTATTCTTGTTGCAGCGCGGTGCGGATCTGCTCCCAGGACGAGAGCGGTTGCTGCACCTGTCCGAACATGTCCTGCGTCGGCGTTGAGGGCGGCGTCCACAGGCCAACGACCTGCAGGAAGCCTGTCGAAGAACGTTTGAGTGTTGATTCGATGGCCGTGCGTATATCCTGCTCGCTCAGTTCACCGGAAGGATAAACCATCTGTTCCTTGTCGCCGATTTGCAGCAGCAGGTGCAGATAGTAATACTCCTCGGAGAATAGCGACGCGGCGTAAGGTTGGATGCCGTACTGTTCGTAGAGCTCTTGCGGTTTGATGGGGCTGTCCGTCGTTGTGGGATCCACGACGTTGTAGACGAACTTGCCATCCGACTTCCCGGCGATGTCCTGGGCCACTTTCTCGATGGTGGCCGGCACTTCGCTCAAGGCTTCCGGTAGACTGTTCGGCGAGATGTAAGCAGTTAATTTCACCGGCTCGCTGAAGGTCGCCAGGATCGCGTCAACGTTCTGGAAGCCGTATACCACCTTTTTGACATTGCTGGTCAGATCGTATTCGAGGTTTTCCAGATGGACGTCATAGGACCCGTCGCGTTGCGAGTCAATGGAGATCAGGTCACGGAAGGAAAGCACCGCGCTTTGATCGCCGTATTGAATGAGAATGTCAAAGTAAGAGTTGATGACCGAGGCTTCGTAACGGCCCGAAATCTGGAAGGGGGTGGGGCTGATCCCGTAAATCTGATTGGCCTCCGCTTCCTTGTCGGGGTCGGTTGCCGGGTCAATGACTTCCACTTTCACTTTGCCCTGGCCGGCGACTTCGTATTCTTTGAGCAGATCGCGCACAGTGGGAACCAGGGGCGCCAGCAGCGGGTGGGTCTTTTCGCTGAAGTAGCCGCGAATGAGCAGCGGCTCTTGCAAGTTCTGCAAGAGCGCACGGGTGGTGGCAGAGAGGGTGTACTCATGGTATTGCGTCATATCCACACGCAAACTGCGCAGAGGATACGCCCATACATTCACGACGATCAGGTTCACCACCAACAGGAGCGAGGTCAAACTGACGGCGCGGCGTTGCAAGAAGGCTTTGCGCTTGAGCGGAGCGACGGTCGGTTCCTCGGCATTGCCGTTGGCGCCGGCGGCGTGGTCTTTCGTCTGCCACAGATCAAACAGCGGCGCGTTCGGCCCCCAGCCTTTGGCCTTGAGCGCCAGGACATTGAGCGTCAGAAAGATCCCGGTAATGCTCAAATAATAGGCCAGGTCGCGCAAGTCAATGACGCCGCGCTGGATGCTCTCGAAGCGACTGCCGGCGCCGAGCGCGCGCAGAATGTCTCCCACCTGACCGCCGAAGAAATCGGTCACGTTGGCGGACCCGACGGCGTAGAACAGCACACAGACGGCGACGGTCGAGATGAGCGCCACGATCTGGTTGTCGGTGCGGGAGGAGATGAACAAGCCGATGGCCGTGTAGGCGCCGGCCAGCAGCAGCGCGGCGAGATAGCCGCCGATCACCGGGCCCCAGTCCAGGTTGCCGAGCAATTCCGCGGTAATCGGCAGGAAGATCGTCAGGGCCAGCGACAGGGCCACCAACGCCAGCACCGCCAGGAATTTGCCGACGACCAGATGGACGGTGGAAACCGGCAACGTCAAAAGGATTTCCTGGGTGCCCGACCGCTGTTCTTCGCTCCACTGGCGCATGGTCAGCGCCGCAACGAGGAAGATCATCAGCACCGGCATCCAGCTGAAGAGCGGGCGCGCATCGGCAATGCCGCGCGCGAAAAAGGTGTCTACCCAGAAGAATGAAAAGAGCGTTGCCGCCAGAAAGACTCCGATGAAAATAAGGGCCATCGGCGAGCCAAAATACCCACGAAGTTCTTTGCGTGTAATGGTTAGTGCTTGTTTCATACCATAAGCCTCATCAATCATGAATGGAAGTGCGGTTTACCTGAATCCATCAGGCCGCCGTCGCCAGTTCGTTGAAGACGGTTTCCAGCGTGCGCGCGTCACGACGCAGCTCGCGCACCGGCCAGGCGTTGCTGTGCGCCAGTGCGTAGATGGAGGGGCTGAGGTTGCCCCCGGCATCTTGGGCGCCCAGGACGCGATAAGCCGGGAAGCCATCGGCGCTCTTGAATTCGGCGACGTCGCGGGCAAGCTCCAGGGATTGCAGCGCCGGGATTACATCAGGACGGGCTTCTTCCAGCACCAGGATGGCGTCGCTAGTCGCGGCGAGTTCGGAGAGATGGGCGTCGGCGCGCACTTTGCCGTTGATCAGGATGATGGCCCGGTCGCACAACGCCTCCACTTCCGAAAGGATGTGGGTCGAGAAAATGATGGTGCTGTGCTGCGACAGGCGCTTGATCAGATGGCGAATCTCGATGATTTGCGTCGGGTCGAGGCCCACGGTTGGCTCGTCGAGGATGAGCAATTTGGGCTTGTGCAGGATGGCCTGCGCCAGGCCGACACGTTGCCGGAACCCCTTGCTCAACTCGCCGATGGGGCGGGTCAGATGATTGCGCAGGCCGGTGGCATGGATGGCTTCTGACAGCCGGATCAATCTTTCCTCTGAGGGGATCTGGCGCAGGTGCGCCATCATGGTGAGGTACGCCTGTACTGAGAGTTCCGGGTACAGCGGCGCGGTTTCCGGGAGATAGCCGATCATGGCCTGGATTTCACGGGTATGTTCGAGGACATCCACGTTTTGAATGGAGACGGCGCCGCTGTCCGGTTGCAGATACCCGGTCAGAATCTTAAGGAATGTGGTCTTGCCGGCGCCGTTTGGCCCAAGCAACCCCACAATTTCTCCTTCTGCGATGTGAAACGAGACGTCGCGGAGCGCCTGAATTGGGCCGTAAGCTTTGGACAAATGAGTAACATCAATCATGCGCAATTTCCTCCTCTAAAAAGAGCTTTTAGCTGTTAGCCGGAGATAAGGG
>DAOUFX010000153.1:0-6331 GCA_034429675.1 Anaerolineae bacterium
CTTTTTATCCCTTCCACAAGGATAAAGAGTGAATTCTCGCGCGTGCAAGCAACCGCACGAAACGACACCTTTTTATCCCTTCCACAAGGATAAAGAGTGAATTCTCGCGCGTGCAAGCAACCGCACGAAACGACACTTTTTTTTATCCCTTCCACGAGGATAAAGAGTGAATTTTCGCGTGTGGGAGTCGGCGCACGAAAAAATCCCTTCCTTTTAAAGTTACACCAGGTAGAGCGCGGCCAGCACACTTCCTAATAGCGTCAGGCTGATATAGCTGTTGATATTGAAGAATGCCACCTGGACGCGGGCGAGATCGTCTGGGCGCACCAGGAGGTGTTCGTAGGCCAACAGCGCGGCGACGGCGGCCATGCCGATCCAGTACGGCCAGCTCAACGGGAACGTCACGCCCAGTGCGATCAAACCGAGCAGCGTCAGGGTGTGGCAAAGCGCCGAAATCCGCAGCGCTGCCGCGGCGCCGAACCGCGCCGGAATGGCGTGGAGGTGAGCCTGGCGGTCGTGTTCGACGTCCTGGCACGCATAGATCAAGTCGAAGCCGGCGATCCAAAACGTGACCGCGCCCAACAGCAGCCAGGCGGGTGCGTCGCTTGCCGCAAAAGCCGAGCCGCGCACCGCAACCCAGGCGCCGGCGGGCGCGAGCCCATCGGTGAATCCCAGGATGAAGTGCGCAAGCCAGGTGAACCGTTTGGTGAAGGAGTACCCCACCAAAAAGATCACGGCGCCGGGCAGCAGTTTGAGCGGCAACGGCCCCAGTTGCCACGCCGCGATGGTCAAGATCAGCCCTGCTAGAAGTGTGCCCGCCCAGGCCGTCGCCGGCTTGATGGTTCCCGTGACCAACGGCCGCCCAGCCGTGCGGGGGTTCTGCGCATCGAAGGCGCGATCGGCCAGGCGGTTGGTTCCCATCGCCAACGTGCGCGCCGCCGCCATCGCGACGGTGATCCAGAGCCCGTGGCGCCAGGTCAACGGCGGGGCGGATTCCCCGGCAGCCGCCAGAATCATCCCCAGATACGCAAAAGGCAAGGCGAAGAGTGTGTGCTCGAATTTGACCAGCTCCAAAAAATCGCGGATTTTGCGCATTATCAGCCCATTCACGATGTTTGCAGAAGAAACCAGGTTTCTGGCCATGTTGACCAGGTTCTGACGCAAGATATGGCTCATCGCTGTGTCAGAAACCCGGTTTCTATACGCAGAATTTGAAAGACCGCAAGGATAGGCTCATTATACCATCGAGTTCCGGTTCATCTTTGTTTGACAGACTCCCGCATCCGGGTAGACTTGGGGATTGGAGGAGTTATGGATGCAGATAAAGCCAATCGCCAGGCGCCTTTCTTAAAAGATCCGACCGGACGTGAGCATTCCCTGGCCGGGGAAAAGATCACCATTGGCCGCGCTGTGGAAAATGACATCGTGATCACCAGCAAGCGGGTCTCGCGGGAGCACGCCTGTCTGCGGCGCGATGGATGGCGCACGCTCTTGGAGGATATGGGCAGCACCAACGGCACCCTCTTGAACGACGAACGGATTGTGGCGGCTTCTCTTTTGCACGACCAGGATCGCATCCAGATCGGCGACGTGGTTTTCATTTTCTACGACCCCGACATCACCTATCGCGACACGCTCTTCCCCGACCTGGAGATTGATCTGGCGGCCGGCGTGGTGCGCATCAATCGCCAACCGGTGCAGCTTTCGCCCAAAGAATTCACGCTGCTGGTCTACCTCGCCGACCGCAATGGCGAGGTGTGTTCCAAAGACGATATTGCCGCGGCCGTCTGGCCGGAGTATCAGGCGGAAGTGTTCGACTATCAGGTTGAAAACTTGATTCGCCGCCTGCGCGCCAAGCTTGAGCCCGATCCCGCCAACCCCCATTTGCTGTTCACCCTTCGCGGGTTGGGTTACAAGCTGATCACGCGAAAGTGATTTGTCTTGGGCTTCTCCGCCTGCCATATTCGATGAGATTGTGGACGGAGTGAAGCCGAAAGGATGATCGTATCCATGTCAGAAAAACTCTTTCGTCAATATCGCACCGGCATTCATCGGCTGATCGAGTTGATGGGCAAAGACCATCCGCGCATTGCCGAGGTGTTGATCTTGCAGCACCGGTTGATCCAAAACATGAGCGATGTCGCTACACTCGGCACGACGGCGGCTTTGGAGATGGGACGCGCGCGTATTTTGCAGAGTTGTAACCGTATCAGCCAATTGCTGGTGAACAAATCCTTTTTTGCGTTGTGCGGGCTATCGCCGGAGAAGGCGCGGAAGGGTACCGGGGGATTGGCCATCAACGGGCAAATGCACCCCGCGATTGACGCTTATTTCGAGACGATGTCCACCCTTTTGCAACACGAAGATCTACGCAGTGAGCGCGCCAGCACTCAATCGCGTGATGACGCCCGCGAGCGCACGTTGGCCATTTTGCAGGAGCTGGACGGCATTCAAAAGGGGCACGTTGTTCAATTTCTATATGAGAGCGGCTTGATCACCGAAGGCCCCGGCGTGATTTTCCTCTCCGGCGCCGACCTGTCCGAGATCAATCTTGAAGGGGCCGTGTTGATCGAAGCGCATCTGGCCGGCAGCAATCTGCGCAGCGCTCAGTTGGACGGCGCACATCTGGAGTGGGCGCGGCTGGGCGAGGCGTGTCTGGAGCAGGCTTCGCTCCAACGCACGTTCCTGGTCGCGGCGCATCTGGCCGGCGCGCAATTGGCCGAAGCCGGTTTGCACGGAGCCCACTTGTTGGGCGCCAACCTGTCCGGCGCCGATCTCACCCATGCCCATTTAGAGGAAGCGCAGATGCAGTGGGCCAGTTTTTTGACGGCGAACCTCGCCGGCGCTTATCTGACCGGAGCCAATCTGGTGGGCAGTGAGTTACAGTCGGCCAATCTGGCCGGCGCAGATCTGTGCGGCGCCAATCTCGAAGACGCTCATCTGGCGTGGGTGCGTCTGCGCGGCGCCCGCTACGACAAACAAACGTGCTGGCCCGATAACTTCGATCCGGTTGGGGCCGGCGCGATCAAGATCAACAATTGATACCTTCGCAGGTTGCCTTACCCTCGTTGTGTGGTATTCTCACCTGGTATTTCCTCGCATGGAGTAAGTCATAGTGGATGGAGGAAGCATGAAAAACCCCCTCATTTTAGTGACAAATGATGATGGTGTGGAGTCTGATGGGCTTTGGGCAGCCGTGGATGCGCTGTTGCCCCTGGGGGACCTTATCGTGGTTGCGCCGGACCGACAGTGGTCGGGCGCCGGACGTTCGATGCCGCATACTGTGACCGGTAATGTGACCGAATCGTTGCGTAAAGTGGGTGATAATCGGATGATTCCGGTGTACGCTGTGGACGCGACGCCGGCGTTGTGCGTAGTCCACGCCATGATAGAGTTTGTTCCCCGTTTGCCCGACCTCGTGGTGTCAGGCATTAACTTCGGTGAAAATATCGGCATGGAAGTGACGATTTCCGGCACCATCGGCGCGGCTTTGGAGGCGGCGGCTTTCGGCGTGCCGGGATTGGCGATTTCTCTCGAAATGGCCATCTCCGAGCACCTCAATGGCGGCCAGAACAAGGATTACAGCGCGGCCAGGGCGTTCACGACTTATTTCGCCAGGCGCATGTTGGATCGTTCTCTCCCGACGGACGTGGATGTGCTCAACGTCAACGTCCCCGCCTCCGCCGCCAGGACTACCCCCTGGCTGATGACGCGCCTTTCGCGACGGCGATATTTTCTGCCCCTCGGCCCGGACCGCGCCAACGGGAAGAATCGCCCGGGTTATACGGTGATGAACGATCCCTCGCTGGCCGAACAGAATTCGGACATCTGGGCTTTGCGGGTGAAGGGCTACGTATCGGTGACGCCTTTGTCAATGGATATGACTTCGCGGACAGATTTTGGCGCCGTCGAGGAGAATCTGCGCACCGACTGGTAGCTTGATGCTTGACAGAACACCGCTTCCCCTTACACTGGAAGCGTGTTGAGGGATTATGTATCACGATAATTACGTTCTCCGTTTTCAGGAAGGAACGCGCAGCCAGCATCCCACGCCAGAAGCCGTCATCGTGACGGCGCCGCCTGGCACAGCCTCGGATGCCGGTGAACAATTGGTGATCCTCGTTGACTTGATGCCCTCGTTGCCTCATCGCAGCCGTGAGATTCGCGCCATTATTTTCAATACTTACTGGCATTCTTCGGGCAGCGTCGTGGCGCGGCTGCGGCGCGCGCTGGCCGAGGCTAACCGCCATCTGGTCCACGCCAATATGGCCGCGGAGCCGGGCGCCAAGTGTTCGGGCAGCGTGACGGGCGCCGTTTTTCTGGACAATGAATTGTTCCTGGGGCAGATCGGCCCGGCTTATGCCCTGGTGCAGTCCCCCTCCGGCGACTTGCAATCATTCCCCCACCGCGACCGGTTGTTGATGCCGCTGGGCGGGGCGTTGCCGCCGGTGATCAATGTCGCTTACACTCAGTTGGAACTCGGCAGCACGGTGCTGCTGGCGACCACCGCCGTGGTCGAATCTCAAGCGCGCGAGGGCTGGCAGGCCTTGCTCTCTGCCGACGCGATGGATGAGGTGGTGCAGCAGATCACCGCGACGTTGGCGCAGACGGGCGCTTCAGGCAGCATGATTGTGACGCGGGCGTTGCCGGATGTGCGCGTCCCTGCGGGTTCGGCGCGGCGCGGGCGGCAACGAAAAGGTTGGAGTTGGTTTGGCCGGCGCCCCGCGCGGGATCACGCGACGCCGCTGCCCGTGTCATCTGAAGTCGAGGAATCGCCGGCGCTCCATGCGCCGGTTCCAGATGCAACGCCTTTCTCGGAGGTCGCCGCGACGGCAGCTGCCTCGGCTCACCGGATGTCCGTTGCCGCGCCCGATCCGGCGGCGCCGCTGCCGGATTTCCTCAGGCGGCGGCAAGAAGCGGCGGACGGCGGCGCGGTCGAAGCATTTGAGGAAGCGCCCGAATATGCGCCGGGATGGCTGGCTGCGATTCGCGACTGGTTCAAAAATTTCTCGCTGCGCGGGCAGGAGCACTATCAAGAACGGCGCACGACGGCCGAGCGCGCCCGCCTGCGACAGGCGTTGCGGCTGTTGCTTCCCGGCAAAATCGAGAGCGCCGGACGCGAAAAGGTTCGCCCCACGCCCCAGGAAAAAGTCTCGGTGATGATGGGGCTGTCGGTGGGGCTGACGCTGCTGATCTTCATTATTACGATGAGTGTCTATCTGCAATCCGGCGGTCCGCAGCAGGTGGCGGAACTGCTTTCGCGCGCTTATGTGGTGCTGGACGAAGCTTACGCCAGCCAGGATGCGCAGGACTGGTATCGTCTGCACGACATTTGCACCCGGATCAAACTCCTCGATCCGCAAAACGTGAAAGCCCAAGAGCTGCAAACCAAAGCGTCTCAGGCCATTGATGCGCTGGAAAACGCCGCCGTTCTGGACGCGCGCTTGCTCCTCGATCTGGGCGTTGCGCCTATCCCGCGCCGGCTGTTGGTGGCCGGGCAGTGGGTTTACGTGCTCAATACGGCCACCGACGAAGTGATCGGTGTGGAACTGGCGCCTGACAGGATTACGCCGGCAGGCGCGGCCAGGACCATTCTCAAGCACGGTCAGACGTTCTACGGCGAAGCCGTCAGCCATCTGGTGGATCTGGCGTGGATCGAGCCGGGCGGCAACTATCCCGACGGCGCCGTTTTCATCTACAGCGACGGCGGCACGGTCTACATCTACGAGCCGCCTCTGGGCGTGGAAAGCATCACCCGGCAGCGCATTCAGGGGAACCTGGAGCCGGGCATGGTCACGTTGATGACGGCCCTGGGCGACGAGTTCTATCTGGTGCAGCGCCAGGAAAACCAGATTCTGTCCTATACCTCGGTCAACGGTATCTACGATTTGCCGCGGGGCTACTTTGCTGCGGGCGCGGCTCCCCACCTTCAGGAAGCGCTGGACATGGGGATGGACGGGCGCGTGTACTTGTTGATGGGCGACGGCTCGGTCCGCACATATCTGGATGGCGCCGAGGATCATTCCTTCCAAATCAGCAATCTTCCCGACGCCGAGTTGACGCCCATCGTGATGGCGGTGGAAGCCGACCCGGACGAGGGACTGGTCTACCTGGGGGACGCGCAACGCGGGCGCATCGTGATGCTCGATAAGCGTGGAAATTTCCTGCACCAGTTCCGGCTGCCCGGCGAGGAATTGCAGCAATTGGAAGCCATTACGGTGAGCGAATCGCCCAACGTCCTGTATTTGATCACGGCCAACCGCGTCTACGCGGCCAAACTGCCCGACTATTTCGCACAGTAAGCAGCCGACCACAAATGGGGGAGAAGTGG
>DAOUFX010000154.1:0-31291 GCA_034429675.1 Anaerolineae bacterium
TTCAGCTTTACTATGAAAACCCAAGTTGCCACCCAGCCCTGACAGGTTTTCAACGGGTGTGATACGGACGTTACTTTGGACTACAACGGGCTTACCTGACTACAGCTTGTGTAAACCTGTCAGGTCTTCAACGATTCAGGTGGCAACTTGGGTTATTTAAGGAAAGCAAAAAAAACGGAAAGCATCTGGTTGACATCTCCCCGTAAGTTTTCTATAATCTCCGCTAGGGTGGATGTGAATCAGGAATTGGAAAAAGTCCTCACGCCTGATTTACAAATTCCTGCTCCCCATGTTGCTGAAAGATGGTGATCCCCAATGTCAGACGCCGTTGATTTGATTTCGCGTATTGCCGTAAGAGTCGCAGATCTCCGCGACGAGTTGGTCGCGTTGCGCCGGGGGTTTCACGTGAACCCGGAGCTTTCCGGCGAGGAAGTTCATACGGCACAGGTCATCGCCGATCGCTTGCGCGCGCTGGGATTGGCGGTGCGCACGTCCGTTGGCGGGCACGGCGTCGTGGGCGTGCTTCACGGCGCAAAGCCGGGCGCTGCCGTCGCTTACCGGGCCGATATGGACGCTTTGCCCATCCAGGACACACTGGAGACGCCGTATCGTTCGCAGGTATTGGGGGTCAAACACGCCTGCGGTCACGACGCGCATGTCGCCATTGCGTTGGGCGCCGCGAAAGCCCTGTCGGAGTTGCGCGAGAGTCTGGTGGGGACGGTGTCCTTCATCTTCCAGCCGGCAGAGGAATCGCTGGACGGCGCGCAGGCCATGCTCGCCGACGGCGTGATCGAAAGTGCGCTCCGCCCCGAAGCCATCTTTGCGCAACACGTTTTCCCGATCCCGGTCGGGAAAATCGGCGTTTCGGCGGGATTGACCCTGGCCGGTATGGACGAATACCGTGTGCGATTCTATGGGCCGGGCGGCGTTCTCAAAGCCCTGATCCAACAGGCTGACGCTGCGCTGCGCGAATTGAGCGGCGTAACCATGCCTGCCGATCTGGCCGAATTCAAGGCCGTTGTGCAAAGTATGGAAGAAAGCGATTTTCACAGTCGCTCGACGTTTCTCAGTTGTTGGCCTTACCCCCCCGGCGCAACCCGCCACCAGCTGTTGGTGTTGGTGAGCTCGTCCAATCCAGGACAACAGGTAGAAATGCAAGCGCTGATTCAGACCACGTTGCGCGCGGTGTGTGAGCCGGTTCAAGCCAAATTTACCATGTATCGCTCTTTCACCAATCCCCCGCTGATCAATGATGCGGCCCTCTTGCAGAAAATCATGCCATCGTTAGAAGCCGCCGTCGGCGCCGAAAACATCGTCCACTTTCGCGCCCCTTATCCCTTCGCCCACGAGGATTTTGTCCTGTACCAACAATCCATTCCTGGGGTTTTCCTCTGCCTGGGAATTGCCAACGAAGAAAGCGGGCTGACGCAAATCCTACACCAACCCGCTTTCGATATTGACGAAGAAGCTTTGGTGATCGGCGCGCGCCTGGCGGCGACGGTGCTGGCGCAATACAACCGCCCATAGCGGTTAGCCGTTGGCCGTTAGCTTTTAGCCGGAACATACAAGTAACGCAAGTCGCCACCTGATGTTCGTAGTAACGACTTTAGTCGTCCTGCGCCTTAGAAGACAGCCGAAGCCGTTACTACAAACCCATTTGAGACGTAAGGCGGCAAAGAGATTTCCAGTGCACTTTTTTTGATTTGACGCGGCAATAGAATTTCCTCTCACCTGCAAAACAAGTATAATTTCCCTATGGGCACACCTGCTTTGCAAATCCGTCTTTTGGGTTCGCTCAACCTCATCTGGGACGACAAGCCCCTTGCTATACCCGGTTCGCCAACAATCCGTTCCCTGTTAGCTTATCTCATCTTCAATCACAATCATCCTATCGCCCGCGACCGTTTGCTGGGCATGTTCTGGCCGGAACGCTCCGATTCCCAGGCCCGGCGTGCACTGTCCAACGCGCTCTGGCGTATCCGGCAGACGCTTGGGCCGGCCGGTGTGCGGCTGGCGGCGGAACCCAACTGTATCACCTTTATCCTTAATCCGCATGATGAACTGGATATAGTCGCGTTTGCAGACAAGACCATAAACGAGCCAGATCAGGCCGTCGCATTCTACCAGGGGGATTTCATGGAAGAGTGTTACGACGATTGGGCCATCTTGGAACGCGAGAGGCTGAATGAACTGTATCTCGGAACCCTGGAGAGATTGATCAATTTCCAAAAACAGCAGGGGCGCTACGACCAGGCCATTGCCTACGCACTGCGTCTAGTTGCCGCCGACCCACTGCGCGAGACGGCGCACCAGGATTTGATGCGCCTGTATCACCTGGTAGGACGCCCGCAAGCGGCCCTGGAGCAGTATACCAAACTGTGTGAGCTGCTATCAATTGAGTTGGGTGTGACGCCGATGCCGGCCACGGCAGCCTTGTATGACGAGATCAAGGCCACGCTTGAGCAAGGAGACGCGGACCCCTCCACGCGATCACATTTGCTACGCGACCTTTCACATCTGCCCTTTGTCGGGCGAAACTCGGAGCGCGCGGCGCTGATAGGCGCGCTTCAATCCGCCGCCCAAGGTCACGGCAGCGTGGTTCTGGTCAGGGGGGGCGTCGGCGTGGGCAAATCCCGCCTGGTCGCAGAAGCCATCGCCGACGCCGAATGGCATGCTTTTCAAGTCGGGGTGGGTACGGCCAAACCGGCCACAACACTGATGGCCTATCACACTTTGCAAGTCGCTCTCGCGCCATTGCTGACCCCCATGCGCGTTACCCAACTATCGGAACTGCTCGAACCCGTATGGCTGAATACCGTCGCGACGATTTTCCCGCCCATCGTGCAACACCTGGAAATCTTCCCGCCCCCGCCGCTTGAACCGCAGGAAGAGCGCCGGCGGTTATGGGAAGGCATCACCCGGCTGCTCGGCGCTTTGGCCTCCATTTCGCCGGTGTTACTTGCTTTGGAAGATGTTCATTGGATGGACGATGCCACGTTGGCCGTGTTGCCACACCTGGTTGCCCGGTTGTCCGCCAGCCGGTTAGTGCTTATTCTCAGCTATCGTCCTGCCGAAGCCCGCGAACGAAGCAGCGTCTGGGAGATGCTGGAATCGCTCAACCGCTGCTTGCCCCTTTTGCGTCTGGAACTTCTACCCTTTGAGCGCCCGGAAACTGTGGCCCTGCTGCAACGCGCGTTAGGCGCTACCGGCAAGGAGTCTCTCGTTGACGCTTTTGCCGAACGCCTGCAATGTGACACCGGTGGCAATGCCTTTCTTTTGATCGAGAGCCTGAAATCGCTGCTGGAGCAGGGATTCCTCTCTTGTCCCTCACCCGGGCAGTGGACTCTCCCTTCCGCCGATTTGCCGTTGCTTTCCGGGATTCCCGCCCGGGAACTCGTCAATGGCCGGTTGGCCCACCTGCCTCCCATGTCGCGGACGGTGCTGGAATTGGCAGCCGTGCTTGGGGAACAGGCCGAGTTCCCCGTTCTCTCGAACATGAGCATGATCGAACCGGCCTGCTTGTTGCCGGCGTTGGAGACGTTGACGCGGCGTGGTTTTCTGGTCGAAAGTGAGACACACTATCGCTTCGGACACGATCACATCCAGGAAACTGCCTATGGACTGATTGCGCCGGAACGGCGACAACAAATGCATCGCACGGCCGGCGCGGTGTTGGAGAAGTTTTACCCTGAGTGGGTCGAAAACCTGGCGCTGCACTACGATCAAGGCCACGTCTGGAACAAGGCGCTGCACTATCACTGGCAGGCCGGAAAACGCGCCGCCGGGGCGTCGGCCTATCCGGTCGCGCTCCAACACTATGATCGAGCCGTAGACCTGGTGGATGCCGCCGGCTTGCCCGCCGACCGGCATTTCGACCTGCTGAACGACCGCGAATCCGTGCTGGATGTGTTATGCCGCCGTGAAGAGCAGGTGGAGGATCTGGAAACGATGACCCGGCTGGTTTCAGAGTGCGACGCTTCACACCATCTGGCGGAACTGTATCGTCGCCGGGCGCGCTTCCTGGGCCAGATGAGCCGTTACCCCGAAGCCCGGGAGAGCATTTCTTTGGCTCTAACCCTGGCCGATTTTGAGAAAGACGAAGCTGCCAGGGCATCGGCGCTCATCGTGTTGGGAACGATACTGACCTGGTCCGGGCATCCGGACGAAGCCATCCCGCATTTTAGAGAGGCTATTGCGCTTTACCAACGCCTGGGCGATCCCGCAGGCGAGGCTGAGGCCCACGATGTTCTGGGGGAAGCCCTGTTAAGCATCACCTCTCTTGATGCCGCCGAACAAGAGTTGAAGTTTGCGCTCTCACTCCATCGCTCCCTGAAAAACCGGGTTGGCGAGTCAAAAGTCTTGATGAACCTTGGCATCACTTTGATGGAGCGCGGCGATAACGAGACGGCCATCACGTATTACCGCTCGGCCCTGGATATTTCACGCGAAATCGGCTACCGTTACAATGAAATCCTTGCTCTGGGCAATCTGGCCAATCTGTTTTACTGTCAGGGCAATGCGGCCCAGGCCATCAACGCCTACGACGCCATCATCCCTCTCTGTGAAACCATCGGAGAGCGCCGGGTGGAGGCGCAAGCGCGCATCAACCGGGCTTCGATGCGCTTCACTCTCATCGGCGACGCCGCGCCCGCCCTTGCCGACGTCGAAGCGTCTCTGGCCTATCACCACGAGGCGGGCGACCCTGTCGGAGAAGGGCAGTGCCTTTGTGTCAGGGGACAGATCGCACTCCAGGAGGGGCGCTTGAAAGAAGCGCGCGCCGATTTGGAACAGGGTCTCGCCATGTTGCTGGGTTCGGGAGAGCGCTGGGTGGCCGTGCAGGTTTATCATTTTTTGACGCGCTTGAGCCTTGTCGAAGGACGGCCCAACGTGGCCCTGCATTATGTGAACGAGGCGCAGGGCATTTGTCAGGAATTGGACTTGGCGGATTGGGCCTTCAACATGCTGGCGCTGCGCGGGTTGGTGTTGCTGGCGCAGGGCCAACCGGAAGCAGCGCTGGCAGCTACAACCGAGGCGGTGGCCCATGTGACGCCGGATATGGCAGAAGCTTATCAAATCTTCTTCTGGCATTACCGGGTATTGGCCGCCCTTGGGCAGAAGGATCAAGCTCGCGACGCGATTCAACGCGCTTACCAATGTCTATCCGAGGCGCTCAAGGATTTTTCACCTGACGCGCGTGCGCGCAGCCTGGAGCAGATTGGCGAGCATCGCGCCATCGTCGCCGCCGGGGAGGCTTCCCGGCCACGCCAGGTCAGCGTCTGCCTGCCGCATATCAACGCGCCTATCGCCGGGCGTACCCTGTGCGACGACGAATGGATCAACGTCGTCTGGACTATCGCCGCGCCGGAAGATGGCGAGATCGCGGACAAAGTTGCTCGCCGCAGGCACCAATTGCTGCGCCTGTTGCGCGAAGCCGCCGAGCAATCGGCGTCTCCTACCATCGAAACCCTCTCGACGGCGCTTGAGGTCGCTCCCCGTACCATCAAGCGCGATCTGGCTGCCCTGCGTGCACAAGGCCACGACGTGCACACGCGCGGCGGCCGTTAAAAATGGCCCCATTTTTTCTCCTGTTTTTGTGAGCCGGAAGATAACGCAGAGAGAGTGCTTTGGTATTCTGGTGCGTAGAGTGGTCTTCGCGCGCAAGACGCTCGGAAATCAAATCCGTGATTCCCGATTCACAAAACAAGGAGAAACCATGAAAGTAAAACACCTGATCGTATCCATTCTTTATGGCCTGGGGCTAATCCTGGCCGTGCTATGGCTCCTGGCCGGCGGGCCGGCGTCGCCCGTCTACGCCGATACCTTCACCGTGACCAACACAGCGCAGAGCGGGCCCGGATCGTTACGCCAGGCCATCCTCGACGCCAACGACCATCCCGGCCACGACGTGATTGATTTTGGCATCACCGGCACCCTCTCCCCGTGGTTGTTGCCGGTGATTGACGACGACCTGACCATCACCGGGCCGGGCGCGACACAATTGGCCGTGAGCGGCGGGAACGTGCGGCGTGTGTTCGAGATCGCCGGCGGAACAGCCGTGACAATCACCGGGCTGACGGTGTGCGATGGATATGCCCTCGATTATGGCGGCGGTATTTTTAGCGCAGGCGACCTGCTGCTGCAAAATGTGCGTGTGTTGAGCAGCACCGCACCTTACGGCGGTGGGATTTACATTTCACAGGGAAATGCAACGTTGAACGCAACCCAAGTATTCAACAATGACGCCAATGAGGGGGGCGGGCTCTACATCGCCCAGGGCAACGTGATGTTGGGCGACACGCAAGTGCTCAGCAACGCGGCCGGCTATGGTGGTGGGATTTATCTCTCACAGGGGAATGCAACGCTGGCCGGAACGCAAGTATTCAACAATGAAGCCAATGAGGGCGGTGGACTCTTCATCGCGCAAGGCAATGTGACGTTGAGCGACACGCAAGTGCGCAGCAACGCGGCCGGCCATGGCGGCGGGGTGTACGCGGACTCGAGCAGCATAACACTGACATCAAGCGGCGGCGAAATCAGCAGCAACTCGGCCATCACCTACGGCGGCGGGGCGTACGTCGTCGCGGGTAATGTCGTGTTGACCGGAACACAAATCAGTAACAATGTGTCCTCTCAGGGTGGCGGCGTGTACGTCAACGCAGGTCTTATCACATTGCATAGCGCACACGTAGCCGGCAACTACGCCACGTTTGGCGGCGGCATCCATATCGCCGGGGGCAACGTTGCCCTGAATGATACACAGTTGGTCAGCAACACGGCAACCTCCGGCGGTGGCGGCGTGAGTCTGTTCGGGAGTAGCACAATGCTGAGCGTAAGTCATGGAAGCATGAACTACAACTCAGCCACCCAGGGCGGAGGATTATACGTTCTCCAGGGCCATGCAACCGTGCAAGGGACGCAAATTCTCGGTAATAAAGTCTTTGATGGCGGTGGCGGGGTAGACATCCTCTATGGCGATGCAACCTTGAACGCTGTAAAAATCATTGATAATTCGTCTAACCAAGCCGGGGGCGGCGTGCACCTCCGCTACAGTAACGCGGTGCTGGCCATGAACGGCGGCGAGATCCGCAGCAACACGGCCATCACGACAGGGGGCGGGGTACACGTCGCCGCGGGTCATGCGACGCTCGGTGACGTACAAATCCTCGACAACGCAGCCGAAAACGGCGGTGGGCTGTTTTCGAACGGCGGCTATGTGACCGTGACCCAGTCGCTGGTCGCCGGCAACCAGGCCACCGGCGCCGGCGGTGGGGTCTGCGCCCTCGCTGGCTTTGTGACCCTGACCGGAACGCAAGTGCTCGGCAACGCGGCCGGCTCCGAGGGCGGCGGGGTGTTCGTCTGGGAAGGCCTGACGACGATAGACCACACGCAACTGTCCCATAACGCCGCGAGCACCGGCGGCGCGGGCGTGACCGTTCACCACGGCGCCGCGATCTTGAACGATTCGCAGGTCTTCAGCAATACGGCCCCTTATGGCGGCGGCGTGTACGGGGTAGGGGGTGACGCAGTCTTGAACAGAACCCAGGTGTTCGAAAATGCGGGCGATCGAGGCGGCGGGATCAGCATTTACCAGGGCAATGTCATCCTGAATGAAACCCACGTGTTCGGCAATTCGGCCAACAATGGCGGCGGGGTGTACATAGACCAACATCCCGCCATGCTAACCATGAACGGCGGCGAGATTCGCAGCAACACGGCTATCACGTCCGGCGGCGGGGTGTATATGTTGCAAGGCCGCATCGCATTGAGTGAAACCCGGATGTCCGGCAACCTGGCCGCTGATGCCGGCGGCGGCATGTACGTCCATTTTGGCGATGCAACCCTGAACGGAACGCAAATACTCAGCAACACGGCTAATCAAGGTGGGGGAGTGTTTATCGCCAGAGACAACGCCACGTTGAATGCCAACCGTGGAGAAATTGGCCATAACGTAGCCGCTGATGCCGGCGGCGGCGTGTTCGCCGATGACGGTAATATCACCATGGCCGGGACGCAGATCTTTGGCAACTCGGCCGCTAACGACGGCGGCGGGCTATACCTCGTTAGTGCCAGCGCAACGCTGACCGGAACACAGGTGCTTGACAATTCAGCTACTTCCGGCGGTGGACTGTACGTGTACTATGCCAGCGCAACGTTGACGAATACACAGCTGTGTCACAATGTCACTTCTGGCAACGGCGGCGGGATTTACATCGCATATTCTGGGGCAAGGCTGAACATGGCCGGAGGCGTCATCACTCATAACGCGGGTTATGATGGTGGCGGCGCGTACATCAACTACGACTACAACCTGGCCGCCACGTCCGGCAACGGCGTAAACGCCGCCCAGGCCCATGCGTTGGCGTTGAATGATGTGACCATCAGCCACAACACAGCGTCACACTCAGGCGGCGGGGTGTATGTCTACCAAGACATCGCAGGGCTGAATATGATCAGGGGCGAAATTAGCAGCAACACAGCCGCCGCCGATGGCGGTGGGGTGTATGTGAACCGAGGTAGCGCGGAATTGGCGGAGACACAGCTACTCAGCAACACAGCCGCCGCCGATGGCGGGGGTGTGTTCGTCAACTCCGGCCGCGCCAGGCTGGTGGGAATGCCGCTCATCGGCAATATCGCCGGGGGCTTCGGCGGCGGCGGATATGTCGCGGCAGGGTCTCTTTCGCTGGGCGGAACGCCGGTATTCAGCAACTCGGCTCATTCTGGCGGAGGCCTGTACGTTGAGAACGGGGAGGCGTGGTTGGACAGCGCGCAGATGCAACACAACACGGCCGATTATGGCGGCGGCATTGCCGTTCAGCACGGCCATGCAAGGCTGGAGCGGACGCAGATGAGCGACAACGAGGCAGCCCTCTCCGGCGGTGGGTTGTACGTCTACGAGGGCAGCGCGACGTTGGACGAGATGCAGATCGCCGGCAACCATGCCCCGGACGGCAGCGCCTTGTACGCAGGGGGTGTCATCACATCTCGGAGCGCGCTGACACTCACGGGCGACGTCTACCAGGTTGGTGGGCGCTTCGCCGGCTCCGCTCACGACTTGCGCATCGCGGGCGCGCTGGTGCTGGCCGGCGGGGACTTCTACGCGCCGGACGCCCCCAACACCTTGACGCTCACCGGCCGCTACACCCACACCGGCGGCACGTACCATCAAACCAAAGTCGTGGATGGCGACAGTGACGTCGGATTCCCCAAGGAGGGTGGGTTGTTCATCAACGCCAACAACATCGGTCTGGGCAGCACCCAGGTCGCGGATACGGCGGGGGATGACTGTGTCGGCATAACGGGCGGAGAAGCTGTGAGTCATTGTTACGGCATCACCCCCACCGTCAGTATCTGGGGGGATTACACCGCAACGCTCACACTCTACTACCAGAACGCCGAGGCCAAACCCGGCCACAACTGTAGCGTGATGGAAGCCTACGCCTGGGACGGCGCGTGGGACACGCTGCTGGCGCGGGACGGCAGTTATGGCAATGACGGGCGGCTATGTGGCAGCGATCCGCAATCCATCCGCGTTCTCAATGTATCGGACTTCCCCACGTTCACCCTACGCGGCCCGGCCCCGGAGATTGTCGTCGCCCCGCTCGCGCTCGACTTCGGCGCGCAGGCCGTGGATGCGGGGCCAACCCCTGCTCAAATGGTCACGATCACCAACACCGGTCTGGAGGACTTGCACGTCACCGGCATCGCCCTGACCGGGGACGATGTAGCGGACTTCGCCATCACGGGCGGCGGCGAGCCCGTGACCCTGACGACCGGCCAGCCCCACCCCGTCCACATCATCTTCGATCCGGTCAGCCCAGGCGGCAAAACAGCGACCCTGACCATTCACTCGGACGACGCCGACGACCCCACGGTCGCGGTAGCGCTGAGCGGCACGGGCGTGGCGCCGGAAATCACCGTCGCGCCGCTCGCCCTCGACTTCGGCGTGCAGGACGTGGACGCCGGGCCGACCATCGCCAGGCAAGTGACGCTCACCAACGACGGCAACGCCGATCTGCACGTCACCGGCATCGCGCTCACCGGCGCCGCCGCCGCCGACTTCCTCATTGAAAGCGGTGGAGAGGTCGTCACCCTGACGCCCGGCAACGCACACGCCATTCTGCTCGCGTTCGACCCGTCCACGATGGGCGCGAAATCCGCAGAGTTGCAGATTCAGTCGGACGATGGCGACGAACCCACGGTGACCGTGGCCCTGAGCGGCGCCGGCGCTGCGGCTCCCGAGATCGTCGTCGCGCCGCTGGCCCTCGACTTTGGCGAGCAAGACGTAGACGCGGGACCGGCGCCTTCCCAGACGGTCACGATCGCCAACGTGGGCAGCACGGACCTGCAGCTCACCGCCGTCGGCCTGACGGGGGCCGACGCTATGGACTTGGCTATCGCCGACGACACCGGCGAAGTTACCCTGACGCCGGGCGCAACTCGAACGGTACACATCTCATTTGACCCGGTCAGTCCAGGCGGCAAGTCGGCCAGCCTCAGCATCCAATCGGACGACGCCGACGAGAGCACGGTAAACGTCGCCTTGGCCGGCGTCGGCACGACCGCAACCTTCCCCTTGACCGCGAGCAAGGACGGCGCCGGGCAAGGCCACGTCAGCAGCACCCCGGCGGGTATCAACTGCGGCGAGGCTTGCCAGGCCGGCTTCGCCGCCGGCGCACCGGTCACACTCACCGCGACCACGGGAACCGGCTTCGTCTTCGTGGGGTGGCAAGGCGCGGGATGTAGCGGCACAGGCGCGTGTCACGTCATGATGGACGCCGCCAGACACGTTACCGCTACCTTCGATGTGGCGCCGGGCTATCCCGGTTACGGCTCGACGCCAACGCCGGGCAGCGCCATCAACGTGGGCGCGACCGACGTGGGCGTCCCTGTCAGCGCCACGCTGTCCGTCTTTGAGACCGGCGATATGATGCTGGTGCTCACACCTACCCTAAGCGGGGCAGATGCAGCGGACTTCAGCGTCACACCAGCCACGCTCAGCATCCTCGACGGCGGGGCCGCGCAGGAATTGACACTCGTCTGCACGCCCGCAATGGCCGGGACGCGGGCCGCTACGCTCACCGTGGCGCACAATGCGCCCGGAAACCCGGCCTTCTACCCGCTGCGGTGCACCGGCGGCAGCGTGCAAACCGTTTACCTGCCGCTGGTGATGAGGAATTAGTCAAGCACCCCACCTGAGCTGAGTTGTTACTGCAATACAACCATCCGTAAAGTCATAGCCTTGCAGGCCAAGAGTACAAGAAGGTTTTCTCGCGGGCGGGTACCCGCCCGCGAGAGGCTCCTCGCCCGTTCGGCAATTGCGGCGATTGGGCTAGAAAAAGATGGTATACTTACCACCATGGACACAACGATGACGCCCATAGCCGATGGGCCACAAAATACTTTGAACGATGTGACGCTAGAGCAGTTATCGCCGGCAATGCGTGAGGCGGCGGCGCGCGCCGGATGGACGCAGTTGACGCCGGTTCAAGCCCGCGCCATACCTTACCTGCTGGCCGAACGCGAGATGCTGATCCAGGCGCGCACCGGCAGCGGCAAAACCGGCGCTTATTTGCTGCCGATGTTGGAACGCCTCGATCCGGCGCGCAATCAGTGCCAGGCGCTCATTCTTACCCCCACGCGGGAACTGGCCCAGCAGGTGGTGCGCGACGCTGAGTTGTTGTGCGAGCCCGCCGGATTGCGCACGGCAGCGGTGTACGGCGGTAGCGGTTACGGCCCGCAGATTGAGGCCATGCGCCGCGGCGCCCACATTGTCGTGGGCACCCCAGGACGTATCCTCGACCATTTGCTCAAGCGCACGCTCACTTTGGAGCATCTGGAGATGCTCGTCTTCGATGAGGCGGATCGCATGTTGTCTATGGGATTTTATCCAGATATGCGTGAAGTCCAACGTTACTTGCCGGAACGCGCGGTCCATACCTGCATGTTTTCGGCCACTTTTCCCCCTTCCGTGCTGCGCACGGCTCGCCAATTCATTGCCGAACCGGAGTTTCTAACCCTCAGCAGCGATCACGTTCACGTCACCGATACCGAGCATGTCTACTATACCCTGCCCGATATGGACAAGGATCGCGGGTTGGTGCGGTTGCTGGAGATCGAAAACCCGGCCTCGGCTATCATCTTCTGCAACACCAAGATGCGGGTGCATTACGTGACCGTGGTCTTGCAGCGCTTTGGGTATGATGCGGACGAACTGAGTTCCGATCTCGCCCAGAAAGATCGCGAGCGGGTGTTGCGGCGTGTGCGGGAAGGGAAACTGCGCTTTCTGGTGGCAACCGATGTGGCGGCGCGGGGCATTGATATTCCGGAGCTCTCGCACGTCATCCAGTACGAGTTGCCCGAAGATGTCGAGGGGTACATTCACCGCGCCGGGCGGACGGGGCGCGCGGGCGCGTCCGGCGTTGCCATCTCGCTGGTGGGGCTGACCGAGCGACTGGTTCTTACCCGCATCATGCAGCACTACCACATCACGATGGAAGAGCGCAAAATGCCGACCGACGAAAATGTGGCCGCCGTCGTCGCGGAACGGCTGATGGCCATCCTCGAAGCGCGTCTGCGCACCCGCGACAAGTTACAAACCGAGCGCAGCCAACGTTTTCTGTCCCTGGCGCGCACTCTGGCGGAGGATGCGGAGTCGTGGAACATTGTCGTGATGCTGCTGGACGATTACTACCAGCAGGTGCTGCACACTCCTCTCCCCCAACCTTCCGACACGGCAGAAATGGAGCCGGCCGATACCGGCGCAAAGCCCAAACGTCGTCGTCGTCGCCGCCCCAGGGCGGAGCGCCCGTCATAAGGCAAAGGGGTGGACGTCGCGTCCACCCCTTTTTTTCTCGCGAAGCTCACAAGCTTCACAGCGACCTCACATATCCAACACTCTTGCCCGGTATTGCAGCGCCTCCGCCAGGTGATGCGTTTGGATCAGCTCGGTCCCCTCCAAATCCGCGATGGTGCGGGCGACTTTGAGCACCCGGTGATAGGCGCGCGCGCTCAAGTGCATCTGCCGCATCGCCGCGCGCATCAGCGCCTGGGCCTCGTCGCGCAGCGTACAGAACTGGCGCACCTCTCCCGGTCCCATGTCGGCGTTGCAAACCAGCTTGGTCCCGGCGAACCGTTGGCGCTGGCGTTCTCGCGCCGCTTCAACGCGCGTCCGGATGGCGTCCGAGGGTTCGCCGAGGGTTGCTTTGGAGAGCTTGTCATAGGCCACGCGGGGCACTTCGATGTGCAGGTCAATGCGATCCAGCAGCGGCCCGGAGAGGCGCTTGCGATAGCGCTGAATGATGCCCGGCGCACAGGTGCAGGCGCGTTCCGGGTCGCCGTAGTAGCCGCAGGGACAGGGGTTCATGGCGGCAACCATCATGAAGTTGGCCGGAAAGGTCAGGCTGCCGTGGGCACGGCTGATGGTGACGGTTTTGTCCTCCATCGGCTGGCGCAACATCTCCAGCACCCGTCCGTTGAACTCGGGCAATTCGTCGAGGAAGAGCACCCCGCGATGCGCCAGGCTGATCTCGCCGGGGCGCGGCCAGTTCCCGCCGCCCACCAACCCGGCGTTGCTGATGGTATGGTGCGGCGCGCGGAATGGCCGGGTGCGGATCAGGGGCATGTCGCCGGTAAGCTGGTCGGCGACACTGTAGACGCGCGTGACCTCCAACGCTTCTTCCAACGAGAGGGTGGGCAGGATACCCGGCATGGCGCGCGCCATCAATGTCTTGCCGGCGCCGGGCGGGCCGGCCAGAAGCAGGTTATGGCCGCCGCCGGAAGCCACCTCGAAGGCGCGCTTGGCGTGCTCCTGTCCCTGAATCTCGGCGAAGTCTACGCCCGGCACCGTCTCGACGGCGGCAAGCCCCGATCCGGGGACGTAGGCCGGGATTTGCTCCAATCCGCGCAGATGTGCGACCAGGCCAGCCAGCGACGACACCGGGTGAACCTGCAATCCGGGGATGAGCGCGGCTTCGGCGGCGTCGGGGGCGGGCACGAACAGCGTGTTGACGTCGTGGTAGCGGGCCATGTCGGCTACCGGCAGCGCGCCGCGCACGTGACGCAGCGCCCCGTCCAACGACAGCTCGCCGATGAGCAACGCGCCGTCCAGCGCGCCTGGGGGAATCTGTTCGGTCGCCAGCAAAATGCCGATGGCGATGGGCAAATCGTAGGCCGGCCCCTCTTTGCGCAGGTCGGCCGGGGCCAGGTTAATCGTAATCCGTTTGTTGCCGGGGAACATCAGGCCGCTGTTGCGGATGGCGGCCCGCACCCGTTCACAACTCTCGCGCACCGCCGTATCGGGCAGCCCGACCAGCGTCATAATGCCGGCTTGCCCGGCACTGCGTACATCCACTTCGACTTGTACCGGCAGGGCTTCGAGACCCAGCACGGCAGAACTTCCCGCCTTTGCTAACATGATATTACTCCATCACAATGTCCGGACCGGAGGTCAGCCCGTTGCGCAATACCAGAAAACTCTTTTCCAGCAGAACCAGGCGCTTTTGCGCGTCCGGGTCGCCATTGTTCATCCGGTGCCACGCGAAGGCGGCTTCGGTGACTTTGTTGTGGTAGCGGCGCGTAGCCTGCCAGCGTTTTATCTCACCGCCCAACAACACCTTCAGTTGCACCAGACGGCGCTGGAAGGGCGACTTGAGGATATCAACTTCGCTGCCAGGAATAGCGTGAACTTCGACCAAGGCGTTGCTATAGTCCACAATCCGTTTGCGTTCGAGATAGTAGGAGGCGATGGCGACAACCAACAGAATGAGCACGCCGCCCCAGTCGGCCAGAACGGCCAGCAGGAGCGAAATTCCTCCTGTGGTTTCCACAAATGTAGCGAGAGCATTGTGAAGCGCATGCGCGATGACGGCCAACGTGAACCCGCCCAACACCAGGGCCGGCCTGGCCCATCTCTTGCGCACTTCCAGGGAGAGCGCCACCCCCAACCCGCTAAAACTGGTGAACATGGCGTGGTTCAGGCCAAACACGCCGGCGCGCAACACCGCCGATATGAACACCCCGCCCATTCCTTCTTGCATGTAGGCGCCAAGAAAATAGAAAACGTTCTCCACCGCCGCGAATCCCAATCCCACCAGCCCGCCGTAGATCAGGCCATCCATCGGGCTGTCTATCTCGCGCCGCAGGAACACCAACAGAATGATCAGAGCGGCGGCCTTGACACCCTCTTCGGTGAGCGGCGCCGCCACCGAAGCCCCTAGCAACGTGTACGTCAAGGGGTCGGGACTGATCGCCGTGATGGGAATGTCCAAAATCAACTGCATAATCAACGCCAATATAATGGAGGGCACCGCCCCCCAGATGAAGGCGGCGATCAACAGCGGCAGCGGCTCCTTTTCGTAGCGATCAAACCACCAAAAGACCACGGCGTAGAACAACATCGGCACAAAGCTCAGGGATAAGATCACAAGCGTCTCAAGCATCTACAACCTCCTTTCAACTCACGAACGTTTTCGGCGGCCCAGGAACGCCGCCGCTCCACCAAGAAGTGCCAGCCCGCCGGCCAACATCCCGGCCCCTTGCAACAGAGTTTTGGTTTCCACGCTCGGCAAAACCGCGCCCGCCAACCCGGCGTCGGCGCCATAACGGCTGAAGAGCTGTCCCCAGGGCGTCTGCAACGCGGCTTCAACGCGCTGCCGCCCTACCACAGGGTACCAGTAGACATTGTGGTAGAAATTGCTGGCAAAGTACGACCAGGGCACGATCGGCCCGCGCAACAGCAGCGCCTCGAAAGGCTTGAGTGCGCCGTGGTAGATGGTCTTCTGTCCCAGACTGGCAAAGGTGTCTTCCTGGATGAAGTCCCAGCGCTGGCCGGCGATATCCACGTCTCCGACAAACTCGATCTCACGTGGATCGGCCACTCCCATGCCCAGTTCGTGGGCGATGCGCAAGAAAGGGATGCGCATGGGATCGAAGCCCTGAAGCAACGCCGAGGTCGCGTCAATCGCCACCTGATCGGCAGAGGCCAACAATACATTCTTTTCGTGCCAGTGCATCGCGCGCGGGCCGGGACCATCGCCGGCGAACGTGCCGTCCATCACCGCCAGAATCCCGGGATGGATGTCCTGCTGAATCTGCAACAGATCCACCAGAGTCTCGTGAATCACCCCGTGAGTCCAGTGGCGCTGCCTGCCCAACAGCCCGCCGAAGGCGTTTTTCATCGCGCCGGTGATGGTCGTGAAAACGTGAGTTTTCACAGTGGGCAGGTGCACCACATTGTTGCCGACGAGCACTTCGGGGATATAGACGCCATTGGGATAGACCTTATCCAGCACCAGGAACGGCGTTTTGGGCGCATAGTGTATCCAGCGGGTTTCCGGTTTATAGACGTAAACGCAAGGGACGCCATACTTGTCGGTGACGTAACGCTGCTTGTTGTTGAATTCCCCGTCGGAGGTGTCCACCACCACCGTGTCATTGTGAACGCCGACGAGATCATAGCCGCCGCCCCTCAGCGTGCGGATAACCCCTTCCAGTTGCCAGGGGGTAGTCGAACATGCGGGATACCAGGTTTGCCATGAGATATTGATTTTGAGAAGGGTTTTCTTTTCTGTGGGTAGAATCGTTTTGTAGTTTGCCAGGTCCAGCAGACGCGCATAATCGTCCAAAACAGACTCCGGCGTCGTGCGCACCATAGCAACTTTGCCCCGACCGGGGTATGATTTGCTGGTCATATCATCTCCTTCCCGCCACATTGCGTTGCCTCTTGGCCATGCAAAAGCAAGAGACTTCCTGGTTGTCAGTATAGCGGGTTTTGAGCATTCTGTCCAGCCTTCTTTCATGCGTATAAAGGGGTGCATTTCAAGATGGGGGCAAAATCTGTACTTTCGTAGAGACGCAACATTTTGCGTCTCTCTCCGCGCAGAAGAAGACGCAAAATTTTGCGTCTCTACGTTCTTCTCTGCCCCGAAATTAAAATGCGCCCCCGTATAAAGCGGATTGGTTGACAGTTTTTCCAAATAGCGTATACTCAAAGCGTTGGTCGGTAAGACCGGGGACATTGTTAAACTAATTTGTATGAGTGGCGCAATCTTCCCAGACTTGCTTCAACATATATCAGTATCAATCAGGAGAATGAAGTACAATGAGTGAACGTATTAAGGGAACAGTGAAGTGGTTCAATGCGGCCAAGGGCTACGGTTTTATTTCTCGTGAAAACGGGGAGGACGTGTTCGTCCACTATTCGGCAATCCAAAACGATGGTTACCGCAAGCTGCTTGAGGGTCAAGCGGTCGAGTTTTCGGTTGTGGAAACTCCCAAAGGCCTTCAGGCTTCTGACGTCGTAGCCAACTAAACTAAGAACGCCATTTCATAGCACATCGCGTGCTCTTACTCAGAAACCACCCGTAAACGGGTGGTTTCTTTTTTGTGCCACCCCCAAAAGCTATATGTCGCCATCTGTCATATTCCGGTCTTAAGATAAGTATGCTTTAGAAAATTTGTTCCACTTTTTAACCACCACTATGGTATAATGAAGCGGCAACTCAATACAAGAGGGATTTATGGAACCTGGTTATATTGTCATTCGTGGGGCGCAACAACACAACCTCAACCACATTAGCCTATCCATTCCACGCAACAAATTGGTCGTTCTCACCGGCGTTTCTGGCAGCGGAAAGTCCTCCCTGGCATTCGATACGATCTACGCTGAGGGGCAGCGGCGGTACGTCGAGAGCCTGTCGTCGTTTGCGCGGCAGTTTTTGGGACAGATGGAAAAGCCCAAAGTGGATTACATCAGCGGGCTCAGTCCGGCTATCGCCATCCAGCAAAAAGCGGTGAGCAAGAACCCACGTTCGACCGTGGGCACCGTCACCGAGGTGATGGACTATCTGCGGGTGCTCTTTGCCCGCATCGGCGACGTCCATTGTCCCCAGTGCGGGCGCGAAGTGCGCGCTCAGAGCGCTCAACAAATCACGGATCAGATCGCGACCTTACCGGCAGGCACACGTTTCCAGGTATTGTCGCCGGTAGCGCAACAACGCAAGGGTACACACACCGACCTGCTGGCGCAAGCGCGACAACAGGGCTACGTTCGCGCGCGCATTGATGGTGTGCCGGTAGATTTGTCGGATTCCATCAAGCTGGCAAAAACCAAAAAGCATACGATTGAATTGATCGTGGACCGTCTGGTTGTCCCCCAAAATGGCGAGGGCGACTTCCACACCCGGCTGATGGACTCGGTGGAGACGGCGCTGCGCGCCAGCGAGGGGTTGCTCACGGTGGAGATTATCCACGGCGAAGGACTTCCCTCCGAGGAGATTGTATTCAGCGAGCACCATGCTTGCGCCCACTGCGGCATCAGCTTTCCCGAACTCACCCCACAACTGTTCAGTTTTAACTCGCCGTTGGGAATGTGCCCCGAGTGCAATGGATTGGGCACAAAGCAGGAAGTGGATCCCGATCTGATTGTACAAGACCCCACCCTTTCAATTATGGATGGCGCGATACGCTGGTATGGCAACGTCCGCAAGAAAAACAGTAAATGGCAGATGCACCAATTGCAGTCCATCGCCGAACATTACAACGTAGATTTGGAGACACCCTGGCAGGAGTTGCCGGAGGCTTTCCGTCACACACTTATCTTCGGCTCCGGCGATGAGAAGATTCACTTTCAATATCACTCGGAGGGCGAGGACGGTTCCTGGTCCGGCGAGACCAATCGCCCGCTCAAGGGCATCGTTCACCACATCCATCGCCTGTTCCATCAAACGCACTCGGAATTCACCCGTCGCTGGTACGCCAGCTTTATGAGCGAGCAACCGTGCCCCTCGTGCGGCGGCGCGCGGTTGCGCCCCGAAGCGCGCGGCGTGTACGTGGGCGGCAAGACGATGCTGGATGTCGGCCGTATGCCCATCGCCGAAGCGAATCGGTGGATTGCGTCGCTCTACGAGCAATTTGATGAGGAGCAGCTGGAGATCGCCGGAGAGGTGCTGAAGGAAATTCGGGATCGTTTGCAGTTTATGCTCAACGTCGGGCTGCACTACCTGACGTTGGATCGTCCCGCGCCCTCGCTCTCGGGCGGTGAATCGCAGCGCATCCGGCTGGCGAGTCAAATCGGATGTGGCCTGGTGGGCGTGCTCTATATCCTCGACGAACCCTCCATCGGCCTGCATGCCCGCGACAACCGGTCGCTGCTGGATACGCTGCTGCAACTGCGCGATCTGGGCAACACGGTGTTGGTGGTCGAGCACGACGCCGAAACGATGTACGAAGCCGACTGGATCGTGGATCTGGGGCCGGGCGCGGGGGTTCTGGGCGGCAACGTCATCGCCGAAGGGACGCCCGACGCCGTTGCGGCTAATCCCGAATCGCTCACCGGTCACTATCTGAGCGGCGCGCTGGAGGTTACATCGCCCAATGCCGGGCGGCGCACTCCCCAAAACGGCAGCCTGATCCTACGCCGGGCGCGGCTACACAACCTCAAAGAGATTGACGCGCGGTTCCCGCTGGGCGTAATGACGTGCGTCACCGGCGTCAGCGGCAGCGGCAAAAGCAGTCTCGTCGCCGAAACGCTCTACCCGGCGCTGGCGCGCGATCTGAATCGCGCCGAGACACGCCCCGGCCCTTACGACCGGCTGGAAGGGCTGGAACATCTGGACAAAGTGATCAACATCACCCAAGACCCGATCGGGCGCACGCCCCGATCAAACCCGGCAACCTACGTCGGGGTCTACGACGAAATTCGCCGGGTCTTTGCCGCTACCCCAGAAGCCAAGATGCGCGGTTACGGGATCGGACGATTTAGTTTCAATGCCAAGGGTGGGCGTTGCGAAGCGTGCAAAGGGCATGGCTTGCGGCGCATTGAGATGCACTTCCTGCCCGACGTTTGGGTCACCTGCAAAGAGTGTAAGGGGACCCGTTATAACCGCGAAACCCTTCAAATTCGCTACAAAGGCAAGAATATCGCCGAAGTTTTGGATATGGACGTTCAGGAAGCGTTGTCATTCTTCGAGAATTACCCCAAGATTTCCCGGCAATTGCAGATGTTGCACGACGTGGGCCTGGATTATATCAAGCTGGGACAGAGCGCCACGACCTTGAGCGGCGGCGAGGCTCAGCGCGTCAAACTGGCCAAAGAGTTGAGCAAGGTCGCCACTGGACGCACCGTCTACATTCTTGACGAGCCCACCACCGGCCTGCATTTTGCCGACATCCAAAAGCTGCTGGATGTGCTGCACCGCCTTACCGACGCCGGCAATACCGTCATTGTGATCGAACATAACCTGGATGTAATCAAGACCGCCGATTGGCTCATTGACCTGGGACCCGAAGGCGGCGACCAGGGCGGCTACATCCTTGCCGAGGGGGCGCCGGAGAAAGTAGCGCGCGTCGAAGCCAGCTACACCGGGCAGTTCTTACGGCGGTTGCTTGAGAATGATGCGGCGGGACAAGAGGAAGCAAAAGTGGAGAGCGTGCGCGCACCTGTCGCCGAAATGACATAGGGAGCCACAGTGATAGGGCCTTTTATGGCATTGGCCTCAATTCGCCCCACCGGCCCGGCATCTTCCGGCAAGTCCATTTGAAACAAGTTCCCCCGTCCTATCTTGCTCAGGAAGATGCCGCGCCTTATGTAACCCAAGTTGCTACCTTGCCCCTCACATGGGCTTGTCGTAGCGGCTTCAGCCGTCTCCTAAGACACAGGACGACTAAAGTCGTTACTACAAACCCGAACAAATCCACGCCTCCCGCGCGCCCCTGGCTCGTACCCGCCGCATAACCCGCCCGCTATTGTTACTACCTCCTGACAGACTCCGCTGGAAAACCAAAAGACGAGGAAAGGATCTGAGCACATTAATCTTGACGCTCTTCTTGACATAAGGTAAAATGTCCCGGTTATGGAATATAAAATGGATGCCCCGTTGATTGTTCAGAGCGATAGCTCAGTTTTGCTGGAAGTGAACAACGCCCAATACGAAGCCGCGCGCGACCATCTGGCGCGCTTTGCCGAGCTGGAAAAAAGCCCCGAATACATCCACACTTACCGCATCTCTTCCCTTTCGTTGTGGAACGCCGCGTCGGCGGGTATGTCGGCGAATGAGATTTTGGATGGCTTACGTCGTCTCGCCAAGTATCCCCTGCCGGACAATGTGGTGGTGGAAGTTCGGGAAGCCATCGGGCGCTACGGGCGGGTGCGTCTGTTGCGCGATCCCAACGATCCCACGCGGCTGCGGCTCACCTCCGACGACGATTTGTTGTTGATGGAACTGCTGCGCAACCGCCACGTGAAGCTCTATGTCCTGGATCAGATCGGCGCTCACACCGTTCAGGTACCGGCGTCGCGGCGCGGGCACGTCAAGCAGGCGCTGGTCAAGGCGGGCTATCCGGTTGAGGACCTGGTGGGGTACGTCGAAGGCGCCGTCCTCAGTTTCGCGCTACGCGAGGCTATGCTTCAAAACGGGGAACCGTTCCAGGTGCGGCACTACCAGCGCGATGCCGGCGAAGTCTTCTGGGCGGACGGCTCGGATGCGGGCGGCGCCGGGGTGATTGTGTTGCCGTGTGGCGCAGGCAAGACCATCGTGGGAATGGCGGCGATGATCAAGGCGCAGACCAATACCCTGATCCTGACGCCCAGCACGGTAGCGGCGCGACAATGGCGTGAAGAATTGCTCGACAAAACGACCATCGCCTCCGATAGCATCGGCGAGTACACCGGCGAGCGCAAGGAAATTCGTCCGATTACGGTCACGACCTATCAAATCCTGACCCATCGCAAGCGCGGCGTCAAAGGGCAAAACCTGCCGCTTGAGCAAGAATTCCCACATTTCGGCATTTTCAACGAGGGCAACTGGGGCCTGATCATCTACGATGAAGTCCATCTGTTGCCGGCGCCGGTCTTCCGCATCACGGCGGAGCTCCAGGCGCGCCGGCGTCTGGGACTGACCGCGACGCTGGTGCGCGAGGACGGCTGCGAGGAAGATGTCTTCTCGCTGATCGGGCCGAAGAAATACGACGTGCCGTGGCACGACCTGGAACGTCAGGGCTGGATTGCGCCGGCGGTCTGTTACGAGATCCGGGTGGAAATGCCCGAAACCGAGCGTATGGATTACATTGTGGCCGAACAACGCGAGAAGTACCGGGTGGCCGCCGACAATACGTTCAAGCTGGATATTTTGGATCGCTTGCTGAAATATCACAAAGATGACCACGTGCTCGTCATCGGAATGTACCTGGAGCAACTGGAGAAGATTGCGAAGCGGTACGACTATCCGTTGATTACCGGCAAGACCACGATTCGCGAGCGTGAGAAACTTTACGAGCAGTTCCGCAACGGCGAGATCACGACCCTGGTCGTTTCCAAGGTCGCCAATTTCTCCATTGACCTGCCCGACGCAAACGTCGCCATTCAAATCTCGGGGACTTTTGGATCGCGTCAGGAAGAGGCGCAACGCTTGGGCCGTATCCTGCGCCCCAAACCCGACGGGCAACAGGCCTATTTTTACACGATTGTGAGCAAAGAAACGGTAGATCAAGATTACAGCGCCAACCGCCAGCGGTTCCTGACGGAACAGGGGTATCGCTACCTGATTTTGTACAACGAAGAGGTTCCCGACGCGCTCCCACACACGCAACAACGGACGGTTAATTCGTAGAAATTTTATTTAGCGACGAAGGCTTGCGCCTCTGTCGCATTAAAGGATTGGCAGATCATGGCCGCAAAGCAAGATACCCCCCTCGCGAAGACAGTTTATGACCGCGACGAGTTGACCCCGGATTTGAAGTACGAGTGGGTCGAACCCAATCCGCCCAAGGGGTTCCCCAATTCCATTGAATGGCATGTCAGCAACGAAGTTGCCCGGCAACAACTCGTCGCCTATTTGATAGATATGGGATGGCGCGTAGATGACTTCCGCGACAAGATTGCCGAAATGGGCGGAACGCCGCGCGGGCGTCGCCGCCAGGAGCTGGTCGAGCAATTTGTCGCCCTATATTTGGATCCCCAGCGCATCGTCAACCGGGTCAGCAATCTGGGCGCCGAAACCCGGCGCTTCTTGCCCTACCTGTTGTTGGGCCACGAGCTGTTCGCACTGCGCACCATGCCGGTTATGAACATGCTGCCGCGCCCAGGCCGTGGCGGAGCTTTTCAATCGTTGGTCCAGGCCGGCCTGGCGCTGCAAGATCCGTATGGCGACACGATGGTGCCCTTCGAGGCGCTGCGCTATATGCCGCCGGTCTCCATTGACTGCGCAACGGTTCCCGAACCGGATCAGTTTGTCCCGGCGCCCGACCCACAATTTCTTACTACCCACATCCAACACTGGCTCACCCTGATCCAGTCTGGAACGTACAAACAGCGCGCGCGCGCCTGTTGGTCCCCGCCGCAGATGGTGTACATGGGGCGGTATCTGATCTGGCCGCCGACGCCGGAATCGGCGAAAAAACTGATCAAGAAAAACAATTTCCAGGGCGAGCTGGAGCTTTGCGCTTTGCCGCCGTCCCCCGAACAGCCCGCTCTGGACGATTGGAGCGCCAAGCTGGGCATCGCGCCAGATATGGCCGAATTCATTTACAACGCCATGGTTTTCGGTCAGGTGGTTTTGACCGGAAGTCCGATCACCCTGGATCCCGCGTTAGCGCAGAAATGGATGATGCAAACTCCCGGCGAGCAGATTGTGGCGTTGTATCACCTGTATTGCGGGCTCAGAACGTGGGGCCCATGGTGGCCCTTGTGGCGCAGTGGACGCATCCGCGTGTTTTGGAACTATCAAAATTACTGGCAAATTACGGCGGTAGACGAGATGTTACAATCCGTCACTTACACGTTGCAGTGGGTACTGCTGGAAATCCTGGCTTATTTGCCGCAGGAGGCCTGGCTTTCACTGGACACGGTCATCGCGTTTGTGAAGTCGCTCTATCCAAATCCCAACACGCATTTGTACTTGACGGAATTGGTACTCAAAGGAGACGAAAGCTGGGAGGGTTTTCTGCGCCTGGCGCTGCAAGCTATCCTCACCGGCCCGCTGCATCTTATGGGGTTCGTGGATATCGCGCCTGATCTCGAAGCGCCGGCGTATTTCCGCCTGCGGCATCTGCAAGATATTCACTGGGGGCGGCTGACCGAAATGCCCTCCACCCACAAACAGCTCCTGAGCGTCGAGAAATTGACCTTCAAAGCCGACGAAGCGCTGTTATTGATTGCCCCGCCGGTATCGCCCTCATTTTTAGCGTTTGTACAACGGTGGGCCAGGTCTACCGGATTTTCTGCAAATCTTCTGCATTACACGCTTGACTTGGAACGTTTGCACGCAGCTTTCGAAAATGGAGAAACCCCGGACACGTTGATCCAGACGTGGAAAGAAAATGCCGATTTTGAACCGTTGCCCGGCATCGTGGCGTGGTGGCGTCATTGGGGCGCGCGGTATGGGCACGTGCGCATCTACTCGCGCCAGGCCACGCTGATGACGCGCGACGAGTTCACCATGCGCGAGATTCAGGCGGCAATTCCGGCGCTGCGCGAATCGGTGTTGGGGTTGATCACGCCCCACACGGCCCTGCTGCGCCCGGATCACGTGGACGCCATTGTCAGCGGGTTGAAACGCCAGGGATATATGCCGAAGGAGGAAGCGTGACACGCGAGGCGCTGAGGGATACGCTCAATATCTACCACGTCAACACGCTTAAGGAAATGGCCGGCTATTTAAGCGTGGATGTGTCGGTGATGGGAGCGCGCAAAGTGGATCTTGTTCAAACATTGCACAAGAAGATTCAGGAGATTGCCGGCTCCAAGAATTTCATCCAGGAGCTGGGCGCCGCCGAAAAAGCGCTGTTGGGCTGGCTGATCGAGCGTAACGGCATCGGGACGCTCGGAGAGGCGACGCTGGCGCTGTTGTTAGCCGGTCTGGTCCACATCGAAGGGTTGGACAATGACCGGAATTTGCCGAAAACGCGCGATGTGCTCCTGAACCTGATGCGCCGGGGCCTGGTGGTAGACCTGGGCACGACCGGCAATGCCGCCACGCGGCGCACCTTCGACACTCTGGCTGTCTTTGGCCTGGCGCCGGAAGTCCAGCGCGTTTTGCCGCAAACGTTGCTGCCTCCGCCGCATCCGCGCTCCCTGCCGCCTTTGGCCAATGCGCCGAAGCGCATCGAGAGCAATAGCCCTGGCCAGTTTTTGCGACAGCTTTTCTTCGTCTGGTCAGAATTGCGCAATCAACCGGCGAAGTTCCTCAAGAGCGGCGGGCTTGCCAAGCGGGACATGAAACGCCTTGCCGAAAGGCTGCGCCTGGATGTCGAGAAAGATTCCGCTCATTTGCTCTGGTTGTATGACTTGTTGATGGTGCTGAACTTGTTGAAAGAAGAGGATGGCATGGCGTTGGCCGTAGACACCAAAGCCAGCACGCTCTTCTGGGATTCCCGACTTTCCAACCAGTTCCGCGACATCCTGAAGCAATACAGCGCATTGAGCCAGCCCCTGCGGTTGGATCTTAAAGACATTACGACCCACTATTATTACTATTCATACTTCCAACTGCGCTCCGGCGCCGAGATCCGCGCGCGCATCCTGGATGTTCTGCAAAAAGTCGCCGGGCCGGATTGGACGCCTTTCTCGCTTTTTACGCTGCTTCTCTGCGTCGAGCGGCCCGGTTCGTTGACGCTGCCGGATCAGGTGCGCACTGTTCTGCATAACAATTTGCGTTGGGGAAACTCAAAGAACCGCGAATCTCCAGACACGATCCTACAGCGTCTGGATGAGCAGGCGATTACGATCGTGCTGCAAGAATTGCAGGACATGGGGATCGTGAACCTGGGATATTCCGGCGAGGCGAAGTCGGCGCCCATCGCAATGCAGTTGAGCGAAGTGGGGTACGCCTGTTTCAAGAATGAGCAGGCGCCGGAAGAGACAACCGAGGGGCAGGTCGTCCTTCAGCCGGACTTCCAAATTCTGGCGATGGGTCCCATCCCTTTGCGCTCTCTGGCGAATCTGGAGCGCGTGGCCGTGCGGGAGAAATTCAACGAGAGTGTCCTTACCTACCGGTTGACCCGCGATCAGGCCTACCAGGCATTCCAACACGGCGAGACTGCAGCTTCCATCCGGCTCTTCCTCGAAGACGTGACGCATCAGCCGATGCCGCAGAATGTTGCGCGGACGCTTGAAGAATGGAGTGCGCAATATGAGCGTGTCGTGGTCCGGCGCGAGGTGGCGATCCTGCAATTGGATGACACAACGCTCCTGGAAAAACTTCTGAACGATGCGCTTCTCAAACGCTATTTGCATCGCCTCGACGATTGCACCGCCTGGGCGCACTTCAAGCACATGCCGCAAATCGAAAAACAGCTCGCCGCGTTGGAGCTGTTGCCCGCGCATTCGCATGAGCCCGAATCTGACCTGCCGCGTAGTTTACAGTGGCGCGAGAACCGCCTGCAGTCGCGCCACCCGCTTCCCAGTTTGTACGTCGCCGGCGCCATTCGCCGCATCGCCGAAGCCGTAGACGCGGAATGGCAGTTGACCCCCGCTACGACCAAAGCCGCCGTCGCCGCCGGAATGACGATTCCCGATATCATCGCGCTGTTGGAGCAGATGACGGGTGAGGAACTGCCGCTGGAATGGGAAAAACAGCTCAAAGCGTGGGGCAATCACTATGGCGAAGCGCAGGTCGCGCGGGTCACGCTGCTGCGCCTCGGCGAAACGGCCATCACCGAATTGCGTCGCGCCGACCGTGAGCTCAGTCGTTGGCTGCGCCCCTTGCCGCACACCACCGGCCTGGTGGTGGTCGAGGAAAAACACTGGGACAGCGCCAAATCGAAACTGGCAGAGTGGGGTATTGCAGTTGGTGAAGCCGTCTGGTGGTGAGTGAGCTTTTTAACTAACGGCGTCTTGGCAGTGTTTGTAAAAATGTTATAATAAAAGCACCGTTTCCTAATCAACAGGGAGGCCGCGATGAGCCCAACTCAACCCAGTGCTGCAAAACGAAAACAGGCAGATGCGCTTTACCACGAGGCCTTGGATGCCCACAACCGCTGGGAAATGGACGAGGCTATCAAGATTCTGGAATCCGCACTGGAGATTTACCCCAATAACGCCACCTATCACATGACTTTGGCCCAAATGCTGTCACGCGCCGGCGATTTCGACCGGGCGTTGCGCGCTCTGGCAAACTATCTGCGACTGGCGCCTGAATCCGGCGTTGTGGAGCGCATCGAGCAACTTTTTGCGCGGGGCATGGACCCCGTCGAAGAAATCCTGACCGATACGATGAAGTCCGAACAGATGCCCATTGACATCATCGGCGCGGCCATCCAGATGTGGATGGAATTCATTATCGCGATGGGCGAGGAATCGTTGCCCATTCCCAAGCCAGAAACCTGGGCCGCGGCGCTGGATTACACGGTGCGCAAGGTCAATCTGCGTGAAATCTCTCTGGAGCAGCTGGCAACGTCCTACCTGGTGTCGGTCGAAACGATCCGCAAGCACCACAAAGAGCTGGTGAAGAAGTTGGACATTATGCCCTGCGACTATCGCTATTTCACCGGCGCCCAGAATCCTCTGGACAAGCTGGTCGAGGCCGCAGAGCTGCTCGAACAACTGGAAGCGCATTTCGGTCAGGAATAACGCTCGCGAAGACCATGCGGGGGCGACATCGCCCCCGCTTTTTATTTTGGGGTAAAATGGGTTTGTAACCCGCTATAGGATTGGAAAATTTATGCACGTAGTCTATCGCAACAAAGAATGGCATCTCACCGAATCCCTGGTCGTGTCGCAGCTGTTGAAGCATCTCGCCGTCTTGCCGGAAACGGTGTTGGTGGTGCGCAACGGCAAGCTGGTGACGGAAGATCAACGTCTCGAAGTCGGCGATGAAGTCAAAGTCGTCGCGGCGATTTCGGGAGGGTAGCGCGATGCGTTGTCGTAAATGCGGCGCTCCCGCTGCCATCAATATGCGCGAACACCGGCTGGCCCTCTGCGCCGATCACTACGCCGAGTGGTTTATCTACCAGACCGGACACGCAATTCATAAGTATCAGATGTTTCCCCAGGACGCGCGCATTCTGGTGGCCGTCTCCGGCGGAAAAGACAGCCTGGCCCTGTGGGACGTGTTGCTGCGTCTGGGATATCGCGCCGACGGCCTGTACATTGACCTGGGCATTGACGACGGCCTGCAATACTCGGCGCATTCCAAAGAGAAGGCGCTGGCCTTTGCCGCCGTTCACCCCGAAGCGCAACTGACGGTGGTGGACCTCCCCGGACTCTACGGCGAGAGCATTCCCCAGCTGGCGCAACGCCGACGCCGCCAGCAGCGCCCCTGCTCGATCTGCGGCATGGTGAAACGCCACGAGATGAACCGCGTCGCGCTCGCAGGGCAGTACGACGTGCTGGCGACCGGGCACAATCTCGATGACGAAGCCGCCGCGCTGTTGGGCAATGTGATGCACTGGCAGGTGAGCTACCTGTTGCGCCAGGGCCCTGTCCTGCTGGCCGACGCGGAGGACCCGGACGCGCCGCTCGGTTTTGCGCGCAAAGTCAAGCCGTTCTGCCACTTCTACGAGCGCGAGACGGCCGCCTACACCCTGATCCAGGGGATTGACTACATTGCCGACGAATGCCCCTATGCCGTCGGCGCGACCAGTCTGGCGCACAAGGACGTCCTGAACCAGATGGAGCACGACTCGCCCGGCGCCAAACGCCACTTCTACACCAAGTTCCTTCAAGTCAAGGAAGACGGCCTTTTCTGCGCAGAGAAAGAGGCGCAGCTTGAGCTGCACGCCTGTCCTCAATGCGGGCAACTCACCAGCGCTCAAGCGCTATGCTCGTTTTGCCGATTGTGGGAATCACAGTAACAGAGGCGTTTTTCGCACACGGGGTACCGTGTGCGAAAAACATCCCCTTTACCCTGGCCATCAAAGGCAATTCCGGACTTTCGACTTTTGAACTTTTGACTTTCGACTATTTCCGAAGGAGGCCCTATGTCTATTGCCATCATTGTCTTTCTTCTCTTCATCCTGGGCGGGCTGCTGCTGATGGGATTCGGCGGCTACGCGCTCTATGAAGGGTTCACCAAAAACGAGTCGGAGCGCTCTATGTTTGGCGAAGCCAAAACGGCGCGCATCGTGGGCATCGTCGGCGTTCTTGTGGGATTGGGTTTGATCTGCGCCCTGGTCGCCGGCAGCTTCTATCTTTTCGGCGTGGGGTTGACGGTGCCATGACCACTCAAACAGCCCCCCAACTTCCCCCCAGCCAGTTCCGCGACCTGGCGTTGCGGATCGAAACGGCCGTCGCGCAAGTGATCGTGGGCCAGCAGGACGTGGTGCGCCACACGCTCGTCGCGCTGCTGGCCAACGGGCACTTGCTGCTGGAAGGTCTGCCGGGTCTGGGCAAGACGATGTTGATCCGCACGCTGGCATCCGTGCTCAGCCTCAACTTTGCGCGCGTCCAGTTCACGCCTGACCTGATGCCCGCCGACATCATCGGCACGGACGTGCTGGAGATGAGCGACGCCGGCGAACGCCATTTCCGTTTCCATCGCGGGCCGATCTTCACCAATCTGCTGCTGGCCGACGAAATCAACCGCGCCACCCCCAAGACGCAGTCAGCGTTGCTGGAAGCGATGCAGGAGCGCCAGGTAAGTATGGGCGGGACGACGTACCGGTTGGATCTGCCTTTCCTGGTGTTGGCGACGCAGAACCCGATTGAGTTGGAAGGCACCTATCCATTGCCCGAGGCGCAACTGGACCGGTTCCTGTTCAAAATTAACGTGGGGTACCCCACCGCCGAAGACCTGGTGGAGATTATGCGTCGCACCACCGGCGGCGCGGCGCCAACTCTGACGCCGGTCGCCGACCACCGCACGGTTATGGCGATGCAAGCCATGGCGCGCGACGTGCCGGTGCCTACTCCGGTGAGCGCTTACGTCGCGGCACTGACGGTAGCGACGCACCCCGACGCGCCGGAAGCGCCGGCCCTGGTGCGCCGGGCCGTCCGCTATGGCGCCAGCCCGCGCGCCGCGCAGGCGTTGATCCTGGGCGCAAAGGTCACAGCGCTGCTGGCGGGACGCTACAACGTCGCCCTCGAAGATGTGCGCGCCGTGGCGCCGGCGGCGTTGCGCCACCGCCTCATCCGCACCTACGAGGCCGAGGCGGAAGGAATTTCGCCGGACGCCATCGTCCAGGCCATTCTGGATGCCGTACCGGCCGCGTAAGCCGCAAGAAGTACGTTATGAATCTGGGAACCATTTGGGCCATCGCCATGAAAGACCTGCGACAATCACTGCGGGATCGCATCCTGATGATCACGCTGGTGGTATTGCCGTTGATGCAGCTGTTGCTGCTGGCCCAAACGACCGCCGGCGCCGATAACCCGCTCCCCATCGCCCTGCTGGATTACGACCGCACCGCGGAAAGCCGCGACCTCATCGCTTTGCTGGATGCGAGCAGCTCGTTGGATGTGACCATGTACCCGGAAACCTGGGAGGAAGGCATCGCGGCTATGGAAAAAGGCGACGTCTTCGGAATGGTCATCTTGCCGGTCGGTCTGGCCACCTCGCTGTATGATCCCAACGAGACTGCTACCATTCAGCTGGTCGCCGATGCGACGACGACTCTCACAGCGCGCGTGGTCGAAGCCGGCGTCCAACAGGTGATGCAACGGTTCATGCAACAGCGCAGCATCACACAGTCTGCCGGCGTCGAGGTGCAGGCCATTATGCAGTACAACCCAACGGTGCGTAGCCGTCCCAGCACTATCGGCGCTCAGTTGGCGCTGATCACCTACGAGATCACTCTGGCCGTCTCTGCCCTGGGATTCACCCGCGAACGTGAGGTCGGCACGCTGGAACAGTTGATGGTCACGCCGGTGCGCCGTCCCGAATTGCTGCTCGGCAAGACGCTCTCGCCGGTTTTGATGGGTCTGCTCAACTTCTGTATTCTTTTACCGGTGGTGCATTTCATCTATGAAGTTCCCATGCGTGGGTCGTTGTTGTTCCTGTTTGGCGGCAGTCTGCTCTTTATCGTGGTTGAAGTCTTGTGGGGCACCTTCATCTCGACGCATTCGCCGACGCAGCAGCAAGCCATCCTGCTGGTCTTCATCCAGGCGATGACCGACGTCGCCCTTTCCGGCTTCATGGTTCCAATCGCCGATATGCCGCCGGCCTTTCAATTTTTCGCCAATTTCTCGCCGTTGCGCTATTTCCTGGCCTTTGTCCGCGCCGTGATGCTGAAGGGAGCCACGTTTGAGGAAATGCTTCCCAATCTGATCCCGCTGCTTCTGTTAGGAATCGGGATCGGCCTGGCGACCACCTTCAGCATCTCGCGCCGCCTGGGCTAAAAGATAGTATTTTCTCAATATCTG
>DAOUFX010000155.1:0-3143 GCA_034429675.1 Anaerolineae bacterium
CGGGCGAGAAGACTCGCCCGCGAAAACCCTTTCCTTATTTCTTCTCACCACTGACACGGAAAGGTAAAAATGGAAATTCTTTGTCTAGCCACCAACAACCAGCCGCCAGCCCGGCCAACGCCGCCAGACCAAGCCAGACGCCGCGCCAATCCATAGGAAGCGCAGCCGCGCCTTCCGAAACAAGCGGCATGGCGGGGTCAACGTAAGCGGCGAGCCGGTCCACGGACGGGGTCGGCACGCCGGATTCACGGGCAAGAGCGTCGAACTCATCCGTCAACTGCTGCATCTCGTCGCGGGCCGAATTGGCGTGGCTCGACAGCGTCGTCGTCGCCCATTCCGTCGCCAGCGCGCGCTGTAACAACGCCACCAGGAACGGCTCCGGGATCAAAGGCAGGATACGAAACTTGAACGGCGTCACCGGAATGTTCAGAGCGCGCAACACACGAAAACTCTCTTTAATCGCGCGCACCATCAACACGATGCCGTCACGGGTACGCGCCAGCCGGTAATTGTCCCCGCCGGCCAAATAGAGTGCATTGGCGACCGGACAGATGGCAGCGACGTGCGTTTTGAGCCAGGCATCCATAGCGCGGCTCAATGCCACCGGGAATCCGGCGGCCACCAACACAGCCGCTATATCGCGCAAGCGTGGCGTGATGCGGCCATCCGGTTCGCCTAACGTCATAGGCTGGATCAGGCCGGAGACTATATTGTAGCGCACAACATAACCGACGCGAGCCCCGCCCGCGCCGGGAAAACCGAACACCGCCCGCTCGCGGCCCACCCGATCGGCGATGCCGGCGATGCCGGAAGCATTGTTGACCATCAACAACAGGTTGGGCGTACCCCGGTTGGCCGCCAGGACCGGCAAAATCTCATCCAGCTGGTTTTTGCGCACCAACACCACGATCCAGTCGTAGACGTCATCGGGCGCCAGAGTCTCGACGACGCGCACGGGTGTGACCGTTCGCGCGCCCGTGGCGAAATCCTCCAACACGATTCCATGCTCGCGCAGATCGGCCAAACGTTGCCCTCGCGCCAAAATGGCAACATCATGACCGGCGTCCCTGCAACGCGCCGCGTAAAGGCTACCTAAAACTCCTGCACCAAAAAATAACATTTTCATTTGAAAATCCACCTATGCTCGTTTCTGCGCGCGGAAAGCGCCGAAGCCGAGTTTTAGAGCGTGAGCCACCGGCACGCCCGCATCGGCGAAGGCTGCTTCCAATTCGCTCAAACTGAAAGCGGCTTCCGGGGCATGTCCCCAATGCCCCAATCGCTCAAACACCTCAATGACCGCTCCGTTGGGTTCTTCAAAATAGGCTTCGCCGCCGGGGCGCAGGACGCGCGCGACCTCACGCACGACGGCTCTCCAGGCGGGGATGTGGTGCAGCACGCCGAAAATGACGACAACATCCTTGCTCGCGTCGGCGATCTGCGACAAATCGGTGGAATCCTGCACGATAAACGTGGCATCGGGCAAAGCGCGCTTTTGCGCCAGCGCAATCTGCTCCGACATCAAGTCCACGCCCAGATAACTGCCCGGCCCCTGCGCCGCCAGCAATGCTGCGCCATAGCCGGAGCCACAGCCGATTTCCAGCACGTCCTTGCCCGCAACGTTCAACCCAAAACGCTTGAAAAGCGGGAACTCGACCGTGCGCTGGAGAAAGCGGCGCACGCCGTTGTTCATTGCGTTAAACTCGACTTCGGACAGCCGCCCCCGGCGGGAATCGTCTAATGACTCGCCCGCGGCAGGCTTGCGGAAATTGAGGGTGTAATTCCACCAGTTCCCGTAACGCCCGGCAGGCACGAAACCGGTAGCTCTGGCCCAAGCCATGGTCGTGACCCGACGCGGATAATCGGGGTCGAGGAATTCCTCGGTGGTGGAGACGATTCCGCCCGGCTTGAGCACGCGGTAGATTTCACGCAGCGCGCGCACCGGATCGGGGATTTCGGGCAAGACGGTGATCAAGTAGGCGCGATCCACGCTGGCGTCGTCGAGCGGCAATTCGTAGGCGCCGGCGACGTGAGTTTCCACGTTGGTCACGCCGGCAGCCTGCACGCGCGCCTGCACTTGCGCGATCATCTCAGGCTGGATATCCACGGCAATCAAACGGCCGGCCGGGCCCACCCGCCGGGCCGCATCCAACGTAAACGCGCCCGGCCCGGGGCCAAGCTCCAGCACCGTCTCGCCGCTGCGTAGCCCCGCGCGGTCGAGCGCCTTCCGCACATCCCAGCGGCGCAGGGGATTGTCCACCACCCAGCTCCACGAGGCCGGACATGGCGCCCCGCGCTTCTTTCCCAACAGCATCATCAACTTGAGTCCAACCAGCCAGAATATCAGCGTCCCGCCCGTCGCAAGCAGCGCCAGCCATACCCAATTGTGCTTTTTCATCATCAACCTCCGCGCAAAAGTTACCCGGCCACCCACGGCGCGGCAATGGCCACAACGACCATACAGCCAACAAGCGCCGCCCACATCCAAATCGGGCCCAACAGGCGCGTGCGTTTTCTGTATTCCTGATATTGAGACACAAACCGCTTGCCAATGTCGTAGCGTTCCTCAATCGTCGCCTGTAGCACATTGATGGCGGCCACTGCCGGGATCATCAACAAACCGTCCCAACTTGAGACAAGGAGCGCTATCCCCAAGGATACTCCAATAATGCCGACATAGATAGGATGTCTGAAATAGCGATAGACGCCAGACGTCAGCAGCCCCGCCTTGACGTTTTCGCCGCCTAAGGTTTTTCTTTGCCGCACCGATACACCCATCACCAGCGCCGCCGCGCCAATGACGACCAGGCCCATAATGAAAAGGCCCGTGCGAGTGGCGGGATGCACAAAGAAGCCGGGCGGAGAGATGACGGATACATCGGACGGCAAACCGGCGATAAGAAAGCAGGAAAGGTTGTAAACAATCACCAGGACCAGATTAACGGCTCTATTTTCGAGAAGTCCCTGATATTTCTGCCGATGGCTCAGGAAATAACCGAAAACACCCAAAAACGCAATCAACAAACCGAGAAGAGCAAAGCGAATTATCCACATACCGTAACCTCCCTTTCTGCGTATAGAAACCCGGTTTGTACCATCTCAATAACAAGAGGAGAAGTGGGGGGTTGGGGGCGGGTGTAGCCCGA
>DAOUFX010000156.1:0-2946 GCA_034429675.1 Anaerolineae bacterium
AACTCGCACGAAAAAACACGCTTCCTTTACTTGTTCCATTGGGTCATGATGTAAATTCTTACCTCGCAGAAGGCCAATTACTGGCCTATCATAAGCGATTTTGGCGCTTTGTGCAAACGCGATACACCAGAGACACGATCACGCCGGCAGATAGGAACAGCGCCGCAATCCACCATGGCGTCAAGGCTGTGGGAAATTTGGCAAGGGTGACGGCAGTAGGGCCGGAAACACCACAGGAGGACTTCCCGGCGCCGTTGTAAGCACAAACTTTGTAGTAGGTACCTTTGGCGGGGTTGGTTGTGGTGAAGGTCAACACACCGTTGGGCGCGCCGAAGCTGGAAGGCGCGACCACGCCGATCTGATTGCCGGCGCCGGGGGTAAATTCGGGAGCACTACCACGATGCACGGTATAGCTTATCGCCAACTCACGCCCACCGCCTGTGTCGGCAACAATCGCCGGCCAGCTCAACAAATCGAGCGTGGGACTGGTGTTTTCCGTATACGCGACCACCGGCATGGCCGGCGCCTGAATTTTGCTCTGCTCCAACAATACCACACCCCAGGTCGGGTTGACCGGGACGCTCACCGCGCCGGAAGCGACCGTGTAGGTGTTCCCCTCGATCGCGTCGTACAACACCGTACCATCGGCAAGATTGTAGGGCCCGGCGTTCAAACCGGTGAGACTGACCGGGTGCGCGCTGCTGTCGCGGTTGAGAACGATGAGCGCGGTCTGGCTGCCGTCGGTACGCGCGAAGCCGTAGAGCTGGTTGGCGTCGTCAATCACGATGCCATGCTGCACGTCGCCGGACTGCAACGCGGGGTAGCTCCAGCGGATGCTCGCCATCTTGCGGGCGAAAGCCAGCGTACCCGAGTCAGGGTCGTAGGAACCGGGCGTGTCCGGCCAGGGATAGGGTACGCGGTTGTAGGGATCGTCCTCCCACTTGTTGTTGGCCCAGACGCCGTCGTGGCTCAGCGCGACCTCGTCGCCGTAGTAGAACGTCGGCGACCCGGCGTAGGTGAACGAGAACAGCCACCACTCCTTCATCCGCTGCAAAGCCACGCTGTCAACGTCGTTGTTGATCTTTTTCAGCAAGAAGCGCAGGCGATTGGTATCGTGCGAGCCTTCCAGATTCATCATGGCTTTCCAGGCCATCGGCGGATAGTCCTCTTCGATGGCGCGCAGGCGGGCATTGAAAAGCGAGGGGCTAAGATAGCTGATTGAACCGCTGGAGCTGCCGCTGTTGCTGTCGTTGTCTTCAAAAACCGTGCTGCCGGTGCAGCCGTTGCCGGAGCAGCCGGTGAACAGCCAGCCGAGCACAGCCGAGCGGAAGCGGTAGTTCATCACGCTATCCCACTCGTTGCCGAGCAGCAGTCCGGACGCATCGCCCCACACCTCGCCGAGCATGAGCGTGTCATCTTTGCCGGTCACGCCGGCGTTACGCACCGCCGCGCGGAAGCCTTCCCAATAAGTGTTGGCCGGATCGGCGCCCACGCCCGGGTCCACGTCGTCGCCCACGTCGAAACGCCAGCCGTCCGCGCCCTGCGACACCCAGTACGGGCCGACGGAGTTGAGGCCATTGCTCCAGATCAGACTGCGCACACTGGTGTTGCCGGAATTGAGCTTGGGCAGCGAGCCGTAGCCCCACCAGGCGGAATACGTCTGGTTCCACGCGCCGCCCGGGTCATCGCTATCGGTGCTGTCGCAGCGATCGCTGGCGCCGGTAGCCGGCGAACCGAGCGAATCGGGAATGTAAAACCAGCTGCGATACGTGGAATTGGGACTTTCACACGCGCCACTGTTGTCATCCGCGCCCTCGGTCGCGCTTACCAGATTGCCGCTCGCGTCGAAACGCTTGAAACGGTCGAAATAGCGGCTGTCCGACGACGTGTGATTGAAGACGCCATCGAGAATCACCTTCATCCCGTGGGTGTGCGCCGCCGCCGTCAACGCCTGGAAATCGGCCAGGGTCCCGAAGTCTGGGTCAATTTTCATAAAGTCAGCGGTATCGTATTTGTGGTTGGATGGCGAGAGAAAGATGGGGTTGAGATACAGCACACTCACGCCGAGTGAATCAAAATACCCCGCGTTGATCTTCTCGGTGATGCCGGCCAGATCGCCGCCGTAGAAATTGTCGCCGTACTTGCCGTCGCAACCAGGGGTGTACGTTAAGCGCGGGTCGCAGACGGTGTAGTTCCAGTCGGTCTGATTCGAGCGCACAATCGTGCCGCTGGTATTGTACGAAAAGCGCCCGGCGGGGGGATTGTTGGCCGGGTTGCCATCGCGGAAGCGGTCGGGGAAGACCTGGTAAACCACGCCGCCCTGCATCCAGGCGGGCACGGCGAAGTTCGGATCGTAGACGGTGATCTGGAAGCTTTTGCCGTCATTGTAGGCGTCGCTCATCCCGCCATACCCGCCGCCGTAGAATTGAGGATCATCGTCGGTATAGAAATCCTGATCGGCGGTGCAGGAGCCGGTGTCATTGATTTCAAAGAAATAATAAAGGATGGTCGTCTGGCTCCCGACCGGAATATCGGCAAACAACCAGTCGTAGGTGGTGTTGCCATTATCGAAAGCGCCGTCCCATTCCATATCGTGGTAAGTCTCCGTATTCGAGCGATCGTCCCACGTTCGCACCCGCGCGCTGGAGATATCGCTCTGTCCAACGCGCAACCGCAGCTTGACCGTCGTTCCCGGCGTCACCGCCCCACCGGGCGAGCGATAGTCTGTATTAAAGGTGTCATGAAGCACCGAAACCCATTGAATGTCGCAATCCCCCGCCAACACCGGCGCAGGGTGCAACCAATCGGAAGCAAACCCGATCAACAGGGCCAAAACCAGCCCCAGACGCCAAGAAAACCGTACCAACATCTCACATCGTTTCACAGCAAATCTCCTTAAAATAGACTAAAAAGGTGTTTTCGCGGGCGAACAAAACTCGCCCGCGA
>DAOUFX010000157.1:0-13887 GCA_034429675.1 Anaerolineae bacterium
GGGCGGAGTACCGCCCGCGAAAATATCCCTTCCCTATCTCTGCCAGGGTAATTTGGCAGTTTACAACCATCCTCGCAGCTTGTAAACAAACAGCCCGATGTATTCTTTGAGAGCCTGCGAGGTCAACGCCAGGTCGCGCGAGCTGGGAATCAGGTTCATCACCTGAATGGCGAGATCGGGTTTCAGATAATGCTCCCATTCCGCCTGCGAAATCATGTAATCCGTCGGAGCGGGGATTACGGTGAGATCGGAATCCTGAAAGGAGGCGTAGGCGCGCGGCATGTGAATGGCGGAAGTCACCAGGATGACGCGATGGATGCCGTTCTTCTCCAAAAGCGCGAAACTTCCGGCGGCGTTTTCCTGGGTATTGCGAGAGTCCGTCTCCAGCAACAGCGCTTCGCGTGGAACGTCCAGCATCTCCAACAAATCGGCGATGGACTCGGCTTCGGGCGCCCCACCCTCCGGGCTGACCCAGGGCGCGGTGCCGCCGCTGATCAAAATACGCGGCGCGGCGCCTTGATGATAAAGCCAGGCCGCGTAAATGATACGATCGCCGGCCTCGTTGACCTCGTTGATGGGACGGGGATAGCCCACCTCGCGCGTCGCGCCTCCGAGCAAGACAATCGCTTCACCACTCGGAATCGGCGCGGTCTCGCCGGGCGGCGGAGCGTAACGCCATTCCAGGGAGCGCACCAACACCATCGTGAAAATACGATTGCCGCCGATCCAGAGCAGCGCCAGCGCAATCCCGACGAGCCGCGTCTGCCATTCCTGGGAGCGCTTGAGAAGCAGGGCCAGAGTCAACAGCACACAGGCGAGGCCCAGCGGATAGATCAACAGGGGAAGCAGTTTCGACAAGTAGAAAAACATTCGTATCCTTTCACCGAAGCCTGAGCGCCCACCATAACAACGCCCCGACCAACGCGCCGAAACACGAACTGATAAAGTTGACCCAGTCGTTGTTGAGCCAGCGCCAGCCGCGCAGAAGTTGGTTGGGCGTACCGTCAGGGTCAATGACTTTCTCCGTCTCTTTCCGGCGAACGGGCGAATAGTAGATAGCCTGCACGGTCGCGCCGAGGAGACTGTCGGCGAGAGAACCGGCGAGGCCGGCGAGTGCGCCGATCGGGAGTAGGGAATAGGGAATAGGGAGTAAGGAGGATGAGGTGGATGATCGGCGGATGAAGGTCTCCATGAGAATGAAGAGCACTGCGGCCAGACCCATGAACGCGCCGCCGGCCAGGGTCGCCAGGGTGCCGGCGAGGGAGATACCGCCGGACGTGCCGCGCTCGACCGGTTTACCGGTGGTGATCAGGCGCGGCGGCCTCCGGCTGAGCACGCCCAGTTCGGTGGCCCAGGTGTCGGCGTTGACCGTGGCCATAGCGCCGACGAAAGCGTAGAACAGCGCCGGGTGCGGGCGCAGCGCATAGATCAACGCCAGCAACGCGCCGGCGCCGCCGTTGGCAAACGCCTGCCACAGATCGCGCCGCGAGCCCTTGTCAAATTTCTCGGCCAGGGATTCCTTGAAACGCGCCTTGTATTTCGAGAGCAGGCTGGAGGCCACGAAAAACGTGATGAGCAGCAGTCCCCAAGTCCAGCCGCCAAAGCCGAAAATGGCCGTGCCGGTGAGCATCGCGCCGGCGACGCCGCTTTTGGAAAGCGCGCCCTTGCGATAGGCAAACCAGCCGATGCCGGAGCTGATCCCAAGACCGAGAATAAGTCGAATAACTAAATTCATAATTCGGCGATTATAACAGAGCCGCGAGCAGAAGCAACGCCGTCCCGGTCAACAGCGGCACGCTAAGGTTGTCGGTGCCGGCGGGGGAGACGCTTTCGGCGGCGGCGGCGACGAGGGCGCCGATCGCGGCCATGATCCAGGCGCGCACCGGACCCAGGAGAAGGCTATTCGGACTGAGCGCCGATCCCGGCAGCAGCCACAGGGTCAAGCCGATGCTCAGAAAGGCGCAGATCGCCATCGCGGCGGTGCCTTCCCAGGTGCGCGTGTGGCCGAAGACGGTGTACGGATGCTTTCCCCAGGTCTTACCGACGAGGCTGGCCACCCCGTCGCCCCACGTCATTGCCATCACCGCCGCAGCGGCGATCGGGACACGATCCAGGCCCTCGGTGCGCCAGAGAAGCGCAAACAGGATGGTGATGGAGATGGCGAAATAGACCGTACCCGGTGTGGCTTTTTCGGTGTCCATCGCCTTGAATGTCTGCTGGCGGTAAAAGACGTAGTTGAGGACAATGAACGTCGCGAAGGGGATCACGCCGAAGACCCAGTGGTCGAACAGCGCCAGAATGCCCCAAATCCACATCCCCGCGCCGATATGAATGAGCTTGCGGGTAACGAACTGCGGCCACCCGCGCCGTTTACCGATACCCTCGACGATGAAAAGCAAGCCGAAGGCGTAAAGATAAGAGAGAATCAAGCCAATGCCGTCATTCAATGTCAATGAAATCGCCTCCGAAAAACTTTTAACGTTTCAACGTTCAAACGTTTGAACGTTGAAACGTTACTTCTCCAGCAGCTCTATCGTCTTGCTGTCCGGCTCGCCGTGGAAATACTTATCCAGGACGCGGACAAATACCGAATCTGAGTCGCCGGACACGTGCGCAAACAGCGTCATGGAAGACTTCAATTTCAAATCGTCAGGAAAGCCAAAAATTTCCGAAGCGGAGCGCCCCTCAACGGCGAGCAACACTTCGGCGCACTCACGCAACCGCACGCCCAGGACCGGGTGGGCCAGGTACTGCCGTGCTTCCTCGATATTCTTGATGGCGTAGTACTTCGCGGTCGAACTGACCCCCAGTCCATCCACCTGCGGGAAAATGTACCACATCCAGTGCGTGCGCTTGCGGCCATCTCTCAGCTCGGCAAGAACGGCGGCGTATACTGCTTCTTGGGCCTCCGTGAAGCGGGTTAAATCAAAGAGGTCAGGTTTTGTCATTCCAGTTCCTCGTTCACAACAGGCGCCCTGGACAAATCACGCAACAACAAGGCGCCGCCAAAAGCCACCACAATCAACGATAGAAAACTCACCTCAAGCAAGAACATAAAGATGATCCACGCCGGCCCGATCGGCCAGGGCTCGCCCGCGGATATTCCCATAAATCGCGCGAACAGCTGCGAAGCAACCAGCGAGCCAAGCATGACGATCATCCCTAATCCAATGAACTTCATACGCGAACGCAAACGCAGCGCCGCCCAGAACAGCACCCCGCCGCCGATCGGGCCAAGCACGGGGCGCAGATAATCCAACAGCCCCAGGCTCGCCGTTTCAGCTGTCGGATCGGTAAGAACATAACGCAGAAGCGCTATCAGGATAGGGAGCCATACCAGCAGCAACCCCACAATGACCATAGTTTTCGTGAGAGAAGTTTTTTCTTCCATAGGTTTATACCTGCGATGACGATGTCTTGAACAAATCGCGCACCAACAACACCCCGCCCACGCCCATCGCCGCCACGGACAAGACGTAGACCGCAAACAAGGCAAGCACCGATATCCACGGCAAGCCGGACGGCTCCGTCGCGCCCGAAGCCAACCCGGTGACCACGGCGAGTCCCTGGCTGGCGACCAGCGAGCCGGCGGCGACGCCCAGCGTCCAGCCGACAAGTTTCTGCCGCGAGCGCGCCCGCAGCGCCGCCCAGAGAAGCGCCCCGCCGCCGAGCAGCACCACCGGGAAAAGTTCGCCGGGCATCAGGTAGTCAATCACCCCTCTGCGCCCGGCAACAATCCGCCCCACGAAGAACAAAAGGGGCGCCAGAAGGGGAAGCCACACCAACACCGTTCCGACAATCGCCAGAATTTTGGTGAAAAGGTTTTTCTCTTCCACTTTTTTTACTCCGTACTCTCAGCCGCCATATTTCATAGTGACCGGTTCTCCTACCAGGAATCGCTCAAAATCCGCCTTGCTGTTGACCTCCATCTCCAAATAAGTAATTTCCGTGCCTCCCGTGGGACGCTCTTCTTCCGACTCACAGGTTACAAGCTTACGAATACCTCCAAAACACCACATCGCCGGCAACCCTTCCCAGGTAAAGGTTCCTTCGCTATCCCCTTCGTCCTCTCTGGCACGATTCACAGCTTTTGCCATCGCCTCTTCATCTGAATTGGCGTCAATCAAAAGGATATTTTCCCATAATGGGTATTTTTCCTGTTGGCAATCTTTGAATTTTACATACATCACAGCATGAGCAGCATACCAGTTCATCTGAACACCTCCCTGAAGACGCTTACGGACGTGGGTTGTAGCCATATTTTCTCCTCAATCCCTCAACGCCTGCTCCAAATCCGTCAGAATGTCCTCTACATCCTCGATGCCCACGGCGAAGCGCACGAGGCCGTCGCTGATGCCGGCGGCGAGGCGGGTTTCGCGGGGGACGCTGCGATGGGTGGTGCTGGCCGAGTGGGTGATGAGGCTACGCACGTCCCCCAGGCTGACGGTGCGCGTGCAGAGCCGGACGCGATCCAGCAGCCGCGCCCCGGCTTCCAGGCCGCCTTTCAGCTCAAAAACGACGACGCCCCCACCCCCGCCGGGCATCTGCCGCTGCGCCAGTGCATACTGCGGATGCGAGGAATGCCACGGGTAGCGCACCCAGGCCACCGCCGGATGCGCGCCCAACCATTCGGCGACGGCCAGCGAATTGGCGTTGTGGCGGGCCATCCGCAGCGGCAACGTGCAAATGCCGCGCGCGATGAGCCAGGCGTTGAAAGGGCTGATGCACCCGCCGTAGTGCCGGATGCTGCCCTTGCCGACGCGAGTCACGAACTCCTGCGAGCCGGCGACGATGCCGCCCATGGCATCGCCGTGGCCGCAGAGGAATTTGGTGGCCGAGTGCAGGACGACGTCCACGCCCAGAGCGATAGGCTGTTGGTTGACCGGCGTGGCAAAGGTGTTGTCAATCATCGTCAGGATGCCGCGCGATTTGGCGATTTGCACGACTGCGGCGATATCGTTGAGCTGTAGCGCGGGATTGCCCGGCGATTCCAGGTAGATGAGGCGCGTGTTGGGGCGGATGGCCGCCGCGAACGCCGCCGGATCGGTCGCCTCCGCCGCCGTCACCGCGACGCCATAGCGCGGCAGGTCGGAAAACAGCAGGTGATACGTGCCGCTGTAGAGCCCGGTCGTCGCGACGACGTGATCGCCGGACTGCACCGCCGCGAACACCGCCGCGCTGATGGCGGCCATGCCCGACGCCGCCGCCACCGCCGCCTCCGCGCCTTCCAAAGCAGCGACTTTCTGCTCCAAAAGCGCCAGCGTCGGATTCCCCCAGCGCGCGTAGATGGGCAAATCCTCGACTTCAAAGGCGTGCGCCGCCTCGGCAGCGCTCGCGAATGCATAGGTATTGGCCATGTGCAACGGCTCGGCGACATCGCGCGACGCTTCGCCGCCGATGTGAATGGCTTTGGTTTGCGGTCCCCAGGGTTTCATTGCGCCTCCTCGGAAAATAGCTGTTAGCCATTGGCTTTTAGCCTTTAGCCAGGAATCGCCGCCGACACGGCGGAGGGTTAAAAGGAGATATTTTTTCGTGCGGGGGTACCCGCACGAAAAAACACGCTTCCTTTATCTCTTCCATTCGGGGAATGCGTTTTTCTACGCCAGCGATTCCAGTTCCTCGTAACGGTCTACGATGACTTCAAGCAAGGTCTGGCGCAGCGCCTCGCCCGTCATCACCTGCTGGCTGATCTTGTGGATGCGGCGGGACAGTTCTTCGTCGTGGAGGACGTTCTCGACCCACATCTCGAAGTCGCCGCGCTTCAGATGGTGTTGCAGCGAATCCAGCGGGACGTCGTGAATCGCTTCGCGGAATTCCCAGAGGTTAGCCGCGGCGTGACCGATGTAGTAGCCATCGGGATTATAGAAATAGAAGCGCTTCTGCTCGGGGAGCGGCGCGCGCAGGTATTTGTGCAGGTGGCGGATGTGCGGGATCGTGCGCGGGCCCACCCGGAATTTGACCACGTCCGGCATGTCGGCGGTCCAGGAGCGCACCCGGCTGGGACAGAGATACGCTTGCCCGCGCGGCAACGTCGGCAACTCTTCCAAAACCAGCGCACCCTCTTCGGCGAATTCGAGCCTCGGCTTTAGCGTCTCGATCTCCTCGTCCAGGGCCAGGCGGGTGACCAACAGATGGTCGAGCGCATTCATCACCGCCGGCGCAATCATACTCGGACGGTAGCTGATCAGGCTGAAACCACCCCAGCGCATGGCATCCACGAACATATCGGTCAGGATGCCGCCTTCGGGGGGGCAAAAATGCTGAATTTCATCCACCAGGAAGCAATGCGGGCGCCCGCGCCGGCTGCGCAGTCCGCGCAGCGCACGCAGGAATTCCAACATATAGGCCATCCGTTCGGCCCACTCGTACATCGAAATGTCCAACACCAGGCTGTTGTTGGTCCATTCGTTGAAGTTGATCACGTCCGACACCGTGGGCAGCGGAATCTCCGGCCCGCCCATCAACAGCGTGTGCGGCGACGTCGCCAGGCCGCGATAGTCGCCCTCCGGATCAATGATGCACAATTGATACCCCTGCTTGAGCATCTCCTCGGCCAACAGACCGGCCAACCAGGACTTGCCGCTGTTGCTGGCGCCCAGAATGCCAATGTTGTTCTCGATCACGGCGAAGGGATCAAGGTAAACCGGTGTGCCGCTGGCGCGATGGCCCAGGAGCAGGCGCCGGTTGGCGCGCGGCTGGCGGTAGGGCGTGTGCCCGTCGAGCAACTGCTGGACCAACGTCTGCACCCCTTCGCCGCCGGGCTTTTCGAGCACGGTGTCCGCAATCGCTTTGAGCGCCGGTTGGGCATTGGAGACGGCCACCGCCATCTCCACCGCCTCAAAAAGGCTGCGGTCATTTTCAGCGTCGCCGCAGGCGACGACGTTGTGCAGCGAATACCCCAGCTCGCGCAAGGCGTAATTCAGCCCGGTGCCCTTCGTCGCCCCCGGCGGAAGCAACATCACCGATTCGCGGTTGTATTCGACGTTGGCGCTGCTCTTGATGTCGCGCAACGCCTTGAGGATGGCCTCGTCGTAGGGGACAACCGTGGACGCAATCGCCATGCCGCGTTCGAGCGGGGCGTTCATCACTTCCAGGCGGTGAATCACGCGGGGATCCAGATGCCCGAACGGCAGCAGCACCGTCTCACGGCGCGGGAAGTAGATCACGGCGCCGTTTTCGGCGACGATGGCCTCACACAATTCGGCGAAAGGGCCTTCAGCGACAAAACTATCCAGCGTGCGGCCCGTTACCAGAATCAGGGCGAGCCCCGCAATCTTGCCCTGCTTGAGCATCCGCCAGGTCTCCGCCGAGACCTTGCCCTCTTCGGCCAGCGTCCCGTCGAGATCGCTCGCCAGCACGATCAAATGCGCCGTCTTGCGTTTGGCCGTGTCAATCGCCGCTTCGCGGGTGGTCCGCGCCAGAGCGTCGTTGACCTCAACGGGCGGCGCCGTATGGGTGGGCTCGCTCAACACTCGTTCGACGACGCGGATGATGTCGTTGAGGCGAAAAGGCTTGGGGATGTACGCCTGGGTCACTTTGCGCGCCTCCTCTTCGACCTCAGGCGAGCCGAACGCGGTGACCAGAATCGTGCGAATCTCCGGCTTAATCTGCTGAGCGCGGCGGATCAGTTCCAGGCCGTCAATGCCCGGCAGGCGGAAATCGGATATCAGCAGGTCAAACTCCCGCTCATGTAAACGCGCCAGCGCCAACTCGCCCGACTCGCACGTTTCGACGCGGTAAACGCCATCCTGATGCAGTCCCAGAGCGCGATGGAGCGCGCGGGCCACACCGAGGGAATCCTCAACAATCAAAATTCGTGAAGCTGCAGTCATGGCAACTCCTCTGTTGACTTCACTATGGGTAAGGAGACGCTAAAAACTACCCCTTGCACATCGTCGAGATTGACAACGCTCAACGCGCCGCCGTGTTGCTGGATGATATGGTGGCTGATAAAAAGCCCCAATCCCGCCCCGCCCGGCTTGGTGGTAAAGAACGGTTCGAAGATGCGCTCGATGTTATCGCCGGGGATGTAGGGACCATCGTTGATAAAATTGGCTATGACCGAGTTATTCTCCGCAAAGGCCGTGATCGTCAACAGGCCGCCGTTGGGCATCGCCTCAATCGCATTGAGCGCCAGATTGAGCGTCACCTGGCGAATCTGGTCGGGGTCGCCCATAAAAGGCGGCAGAGATTGCGGGACATCCAAAGCGACCTGCACCGCCGCCTTCTGCAGCGGATGGCGCAACAGGTCCATCGTCTGCCGGATAATGTCGGCCATATCCACCTGACGGTAATGATCTTTGCCGGGACGCGCCAGACTGAGAACGCTCTGCGTGATCTCAATCAAGCGCTCAACCTCACGCCGGCAAACATTGAGCGATTCGGTGTACTCGTCCGGTTCCAACGGAAAATCCAACACCAGTTCCAGATTGCTGTGGATCGCCTGGAGAGGATTTTTGATCTCGTGGGCCAGCGTCCCGGTGATGTTGCCCATCGCCGCCAGGCGTTCGGCGCGCAGCATCATGCGTTCCATCTGTTTCTGATCGGTGATGTCCTGCGCCGCGCCGATGATCCGCACCACCCGCGCCTGCGAGCCATCCCACACCGGATGGTTGCGGATATGGAACCAGCGAGCCCCCAGGCGACGATCCACGAAGCGCAGATCGCATTCGTAAGGCTGTCCCTGGATGAGCGTTTGAATAACCTCACGCGCCAGGGGCGCATCGTCAGGGTAAACCCAGTCGGTCCACAGCCGTCCGGTGTTGACCTCCTCGATGCCGCTGAAAGCGCCCGCCACCCACTCCGAAGACAGACTCCCATCTTCGGCGACCTTGATCGCATAAGCAATATCGGAGATCAGGTCGGAAATGGTATGGTAGCGCGCCTCCGACTCGCGCAAAGCCGCCTCGGCCTGCTTGCGTTCCATCAGGTCGCGCTGCGCCGATTGGTACAAGCGGGCGTTGGCGATCGCCACCGCCACCTGATCGGCCAGAGTCTGGATCACCATCACATCGCTCTCGTCAAAAGCATTGCGTTGCGGGCTCTGAATATCCAACACGCCGACAATCTCGCTGGCAATACGAATCGGGACGCTCAGTTCAGATTGGGTAGGAATCACTTCGGGGTACAAGTTCACGTACTTGGGCTCGATCCCCACATCGTTCGTCAGCAGCGTTTTTCCGTGCAACCCCACCCAACCGACCATCCCCTGCCCGATCCGCAGCGCGTGGTCGGAGGGGAAAAGATGCTCGAAAATCCCGGAACGCGCTTCCATCACCATACGATCCTTCTCAGGGGTGAGCGTGAACAACCCCACGTGATGGTAGCCGAAACTCTCCTGAACCAGCGTGGTCACACGCTTGAAAATCAGGTTGAGATCCAGAATCGCCGCGATCTTGCCGCCGATGTCGTTGAGAATGCCCAACTGAATGACGCGCCGTTCCAACTCGGAGGTGCGCTCCTGGACGCGCTTTTCGGAAGCGTCGCGCGCATGGCGCAGTTCCTCTTCGGCCAATTTGCGCTCGGTGACATCCTGTCCGATACACAACAGGCCCAAAACGCGATTGTCGCTGTCCAGCAAAATCTTGTTGTTCCACTCAACTTCACGCGTGTGTCCCGCCTTGGTGACAATCGAACTGACCACCCCGCGCGACTCCATGTCATGCAACGTCTTCTGGAAAATCTCTTTGACGCGCGCATGGTCGCTCAAAGGCAAAAACGTGCGGAACCAATCCTGTCCCTGTATTTCGGCCATCGAGAATCCCGAAATTCGCTCCAAATACGGATTAGCGCGCATAATGTGGCCGTCGGGGTCGAGCACCAGGACGATGGCCTGCGCCGTCGCGATCACACCCTCGGCGAAATCGCGCTCCCGCCGCAACGCCGCCTCGGCGTCTTCGCGCTCCTGAATCTTGCGCGCCAGCTCCGACGTGCGCAACGCTACCTTCTGCTCCAATTCATCGTTCGCCTTTTGCAACGCGACCTCGGCCATGTGCCGCTTGGTGATGTCGTGGCACGTGTACAGAATCGTGCCGCGCTCGATGGCGACCCGCTTGACCCCAATGAGCAGAAAATGTTCAGCGCCGTCCCTGTCACGGGCCACATGCTCGATGTTCTGAATTTCGCCGGCAGCAGACAACACCTCCCGGTCGAAGGTCAAGTCGCCCAACAAATGATCAATGGTTCCCAAAGCCCGCACCTCTTCGACCGTAAAACCGAAAATCGTGTGCACATCGGGGCTGATAAACGTAAAGTTACCGTTCTCGTCCGCGATAAAAACGGCATCGGAAATCATCGAAAGCGTCGTCCGGTAAAGTTCCTCGGATTGGCGCAATGCATCCTCGGCCTCGGTGCGGCGTGTGAGCTCGGCGCTCATCTGGCGGTACAGCCGGTTGATGCGCACGAACAACAAGTAGGCAGCGGCAGTCACCACAACGATGCTGAACGCCAAAGTAATCACAGAAGACTGCCAGGGAAGCGCACTTGGATAGAGCAAGACTCTGCCGATCTCAAACGCCAGTATCAAAATGAACACCACCAATAAGGCCAGCCAAACCCATGAGCGAGGCAGGTCGGACGCGGGCGGCAATGGCTTCGACGGTTGAGAATGAGCCGGTGTGTCTGACATTACAAATTCCTCGCTTTCTTTCAGAATCCACGCCAAAATGTGCGATTTCGCGCGCTTAAAGCGCGGAGTTTCTCCCGCGAAGCAAGCACGACCACCTCGTCGCCGGCGGATAGAGTATTTTCGAAAATGGGAGGAACGTGGATGATCTTGCCGGCCTTGTGCAACAAGACCGTCACATCGTCCTGCTCGTTGAGCTCCACAATTTGCGCATGGTGCAGGTGCGACAGAGGCTCAACAGTGAGTCGCGCAATCACATATTGGTCGTTGGCGACATTGAGCGGTTGCGTCATGTGGATGTTCAAGGCTTCCGAAACAAAAGCCGGAGCCGCGATAGCCGACGTACTGTAAATCGCGTTGATGTGGAATACCTGCTGCAAATGCACGCCCAGATCCTCCTCGAAGATGCGCATCACCACACGAATGTTGGGGGCCGCTTCCCTCGCGCGCAGGCTCGTAGCGAAATTGATCATATCATCTTCGGTGCAGGTGATGATGGCGACAGCCTCGCGAACTCCGGCCCGTTCCAGCACCACCCGCTGGCGGAAGTCGCCATAAAAAACGGGCACGCCGCGATCCGACAGGCGCTCGGTGAGCTCGGTAGACTCGAAATCCAATCCCACCACCTTGCGCCCCATGCCAAGCAACACATCCACCACCCGATACCCTGCGTGGCCCAATCCACAGACAAAAACAGGAGAATGTTTGTGATATGGCAGAGCATCCTGCGATTGCGCCAACAAGCCCAATCGCTCCGCCGAGGCAAAAACAAAGAGCGCATCCCCAACACACAACAAGGTTTCAGCGGGCGGCTCGACGAGCAATCGCCCATCTCGCGCAAGACAAACGGGTGTTACATCGGCGTTGTCGGCCAATCGCCCCAAGGGCTGGCCAAGTTGAGGGGCATCAGGCGAAAGAGGAACGCGGGCCAGAAAGTACGCCACAGCGTCTATGTCAAAGACCTCGAGCACATCCAGCCCGATCGCGGCATAGGCAAACGCCTGAGCCGCGATGGCCGAACGGCTCAAAATCGCCCTGGCCTTGAAACTCTTTTGAATCTCGTGCGCGATTTCATCCTCGAAAAGACGCAACACCACCTCGGCCTTGGGATTTAGCGAACGCACGTGGAAAGCCGCCTCGATGTTGGCAAGATCGTTGTGGGTGCAAACCAAAACCGTCTGAGCGCGCTCGACGCCGGCGGAACGCAGCACCTCCCGGTTGCGAACGTCCCCCATAATGACGGGCATTTCGCGCTCCATCAGAGCATCCACCAACGGCGACGCGACGCTCTCCACACCGATCACCGGCGCGTCCAGTTCCAACAACTGCTCGGCGACGCGATACCCCACGCGCCCCAGGCCACAGACCACGATGGGATTCTCAACCGTCGCGGCCAGCGCGGCCTGCCAACGCTCCCCACGCTCCATCCGCACGAACAGAATCCGCAACACGTCCAGAATGCTCGCGCCGAAAACCAACAGCAGAGGAATTCCTACCAGCGGCACAATGACATAAAAAATGTCCAATCCGGGACCTGCGGGCATGTCGGCAAAGGAGACCTGGAAAGTCAGCATGTTCAGGATGGCGTAAACCGCCTTGACGTAAGTGGTAGAGTCTGGCTCCAGATAATTGTAAGTCGCCAGATACGCCCAGGCCATCAAAGCAATGCCGCCGCCCAGAGCCATCCCGGTGCGCCAGGGGAATAAGTGGACAAAAACATTTAAATCTCTGCGGAGGGAACGCCCCCACCGTTTTTGTGAATTGGATTTGCGCATAGATTTTTTCGATCCCCTCTGCCTCCGGGTAGTGTAACATCAAATCAGGAAACGTAAAACCGGCCCGGCCGCGATTTGACTTGAAGCAAAGCCCGCTTATACTCAGCCATGCCGGGAATCTCCCAAGGCAAACCTTTCCCAGAAGACAAATACCAGGAGCTTGTATGCAAGAAAAGACTCCCAGAGGACACATCCTCATCGTAGATGATAAGCCGGGCAATCTACGATTTTTGAGCAAACTCTTATCAGAACGCGGGCACGCCATCCAGACGGCAGCCACCGGCGCAGAAGCTCTGGAAATAGCGCAGGCGTATCCCCCCGACCTGCTACTGATTGATACGATGATGCCGGAAATGGACGGCTACGAAGTTTGCCGGCGCCTCAAACTGTCCCCTCAAACGGCCGACATCCCCATCATTTTTCTCAGCGCTTTGGGCAAAGATGAGGAAAAAATAGAGATTTTCGAAATAGGCGGCGTGGATTATATCACCAAGCCCTTCAAGCGGCAGGAAATTGTGGCGCGTGTTGAGGCTCATCTGAAACTGCTGTTTTTGCAGCGCCAGCTGCAAGGCGCAAACGCCGAGCTGGCGCAGCGCCTGGACGATCTGGCCGAGGCCAACCGCATCCTCTACGAACGCAACGAAGAACTCGACGCCTTTGCCCACACCGTTGCCCACGATTTAAAGAATCCCCTGGGGCTCATCGCCGGGTACGCCGAATTGCTGCACGTAGACGCCGAAGCGCAGGGGTCGGCAGATGTAGACAACTTTGCGCAATACATCATGCGCGGCGCAGCAAAAATGAACACCATCATCAACAACTTGCTGATTCTGGCCGGCATCCGCAAGATGGAAGTGGCGATGGGGCCTATCAACATGCAAAAGATTGTCTCTGAAGCTCTGGAACGGCTGGCAGACATCGTCGAGAAACAAAAGGCGGACATCGTGATACCCGAAGCCTGGCCCAGGGTCGTCGGGCATGCGCCCTGGGTCGAAGAAGTCTGGACCAATTACCTCAGCAATGCGCTCAAATACGGCGGACGGCCTGAGGAAGGGATTCCCGTGCGGGTGGAGATAGGGTTTTCGACAATGGACACACCGGCGCAACTTCTGCCCTGCGTAGCCCAAGCCGCCGCCGAAGATCGCGCCATATCCCCGGCAACCTTACACGCCCTGGAATCCCTTGAGCGCAAACCGCAACGCCAGATCTTCTTTTGGGTGCGCGACAACGGCATGGGACTGACCGAACCGGAAGTGCGGCAATTGTTCACGCCCTTTGAACGCCTGGATCAGGTGCAAATTCAAGGGCACGGACTGGGACTCTCCATCGTCCGGCGCATTGTGGAGCGGCTGGACGGCGTGAGCGGCGCCGAAAGTAAGAAAGGCTGCGGCAGCACGTTTTACTTCACCCTGCCGGTTGCTGAGGAATCCACATGAGCCGTGGGGCACACTATAAAGGGGGTGTTTTTTCGTGCGGGGGTACCCGCAC
>DAOUFX010000158.1:0-16832 GCA_034429675.1 Anaerolineae bacterium
ACCGTGTGCGAAAAACACCTCCCTTTTATCCTCTGATACAGAAAGACGCGCCATCGGCGCGTCTCCTCACAACCCTGGGACAAGGGTGTTTTATAACATAGCGCGGGCCATCCCGCCGTCCACTAACATGGTGACACCGGTGATGTAAGAGGCAGCCGGCGAGAGCAAGAAGGCAGCCGCCCGACCAAATTCCATCGGATCGGCCATGCGCCGCAGAGGCACATCACCGACGACCTTGGCGGCCTCGGCATCCAGCGTCGTGCCGTTCTGCTCGACGCGCGCCCGCAAAATCTCGTTCACGCGCTCGGTGCGGGTCCACCCCGGCGCGATAGCATTGACTCTGACGTTGTCCGGCCCCATCTCGATGGAAAGGCTCTTCACCAATCCCACAACGGCCAGGCGCAAACTGTTGGAAAGCGTGAGATTGTCCAGGGGATGGCGCACCGTAATCGAAGTGTTGGCGAGAATGCTCCCGCCGCCCTGTCGCTGCATCACCGGCGCCACCGCGTAGATCATGTGCACCACGCTCTGGATGGTCAGTTGGATGGCTTCCTCCCAGTCGTGGGGGGTCAACGCCATAAAATGGCCGGTTGGCGGCCCGCCGGCGTTGAGAAAGAGCGCATCAATGCGCTTAAAACGCTTCAAAGTTTGGGTGACCAGAGTCTCGATATCGTTCTCCTGCGAGACATCGGCGACGACGGGCAACACGTCCACCCCGGTCTCGGCGACCAGGCGGGCCGCTGCCGCCTCAAGCGGCTCGGCGCGACGGGCGCACAGCGCAATATTCGCGCCTTCCTGGGCCAGAGCCCGGGCCGTGGCATACCCCAAACCCTGGCTCGCGGCTGTGACCAAAGCGATTTTACCCTTCAACATCAAATCCATAGCGGCCTCCTCAGAAGAAAGTCCGATAGTTTTTAGTCGTGTAGTCGCATCGCAAAAAACTTTCCTCCAAATGCGCGTAGACACCCCACATTATACGCGATTTTCGCTAACGGCCAATGGCGTTTAGGTGAGGGGGGGTGTACGTTTGCGTTTCGCAGAACGTCGTCCGCACAGAACCCAGGGCTAAAGCCACAGGGCCAAACACACGAGGCCCTTCGGGCCGGGAGACACTTACAGAATTTCTTCAGCCCGAAGGGCTTCGTTTGTTTAGCGCCAGGGTTTTAAACCGGCGTCTTCGTTGCGGCAACCCTTGCGAAACACAAACGTCCATTCAGTGAGGAGGGGGGGGGATTTCAGAAAGGGGACAAAATCTGTGTTCCTCTAGAGACGCAAAATTCTGCGTCTCTACAGTGTTCTTCTTCGCCGCGGCACGGTGGTTTGCCTGAGTCCCAGGAGCGCCCGCGCGGGAACTCGTTTTTACAAACGCATCACTTCGCGAACAGTTTTGCCAGGAAAGCGGTAATGGCTTCTCGCGTCTGTACGTTCGCATCAGTCGCGAGAGGATCGTCGGTGAAGTAACCATGCCCGGCTTCAACGAGCAAAATATCCGCCTCTCCGCCTGCCTCCTTCAGTTTAGCCGCGAAATCCTCGGCCATCCACGCGGGAATGAATGGATCCGATCGCCCGTGAATGAGCAAGAAAGGCGGCTCATCCCCGTTTACCTGGGACAGTGGCGACACTTCTGCCAGAAATTCCGGCGAAGCCTCGTTAATGGGAGTATCCAGGAAGGGTTCATTGCATTGTTTCACAACATCCTCTGCATACCCGTCCGTCGTTGTAAGATCGAATAATCCATAGACCGGGATTACCCCGTGAATCCAATGTTTCTCCGGCAACGTATAGGGGCAACCTTCCAGGTAAGGCGTTGGGGCATCCACCGTTCCCAGCATCGAGACCAGATACCCTCCTGCCGACTCGCCGATCGCGGCGATGTGTTCCGTATCGAAACCATAGGTATCAGCACTGGCATGGATCCAGGCCAGGGCGCAGAATGAATCCTGGACTTGCGCCGGATATTTGTAATACGGCACCAGCCGGTAATCCATCGCCACCAGCGCGTAGCCTAAGCCGGTGAAATAACTCGCATAGCGTTGGTAATTCTGCTTGCTTTCGGTATAAAAACATCCGCCATGGATCGCGAGTATCGTGGGAAACGGCCCATTTCCTTCCCCCGGCAAATAGACTGTAAGTACCTGCGTACGATCTCCATCGGGGACATAGAACTCAGTGAACTCGACAATTGGTAGCGCAGTAGGGGTTGGCGGCAAAGGCGTAAGAGTCGGTGGTAACGGCGTAAAAGTCGGAGGCAAAGGTGTAGCAGTCGGCGGCGCCGGCGAAGGTGTGTCCGTCAACTTAACCGCCCCGATTTCCGGTGTGTTCGTCGCCTTAACCTCAACGGTTCCAACCGGGGACGCACACCCACCCAGCAATAGAGTAACAAGCAGCGCAGCCAGACACAACACAGCCATTGAAATCTTTGAGCTTTTCATTTCTCACCTTCCTATAACATCAACCAGGCGTGAGGAAGTTGTCAGATGCAATAGCTCTGTCCACATTCGCTACTCTTCAGAATGAGACAGCGCAATTTTCCACAGACCCGGCGCGATTTTATTCCACATGGGGGCGTTCTCGATATTGCTCAGCACAATGACCACCATGTCGTCATCCACAAATCGGCGGATATCCGTTATAAAACCATTGATGTTACCGCCATGCCCCACCTCGGCGTGATCAAGAATTTTCCCGACATCCCAGCCATATCCATACGTCCCACCGGATGCGCCAACCGGGGTAAATATCAAATCCAATGAGCTTTGGCTTACCAGTTTTTCAGTATACAAAGCCCGATCCCAAAGATAAAGGTCCTCTACCGTGGAATACAAACACCCGGCGGCATAAGCGATCGTCATGTCGTTGTAGGCCGCATGCTGAAGCCCATCAGCGGCGGTGAAGCGATACCCAGAGGCGCGGTACTTGAGGATGAGGTCATTCGTATCACACCCTGTATTCACCATATTGAGCGGCTGGAAGATGTTATCCTTGAGATAAGTCGCATAGGGTTTTTCGGAGACTTTCTCAATGATGACGCCCAATACGAAATACCCGGCATTAGAATAATTGAATCTCTTTCCCGGCTCGGAGCTAAGGGAATCGTCCATGAGGTCTTTCACTACCGACTCCGAAAAGAACGCGAACGACCTCCCGGTGTAATTGGGCGAGGGAGTATTCGCCGGCAGCCCCGAAGTATGCGTCAAGAGGTGGTGAATCGTCATGGCGCGCCAGGTCTCAGGGCAATCGGCCAGGTAATTGCAGACAGAATCCTGCACATTCAGTTTCCCCTGTTCCTGGAGCATCATGATCGCCATTGACGTAAATTGCTTGGTCAACGAGGCAATGCGAAATTTGGTCTGCGGGGTATTCGGGATGTCGTGTTCCAGATTCGCCATGCCATACCCTTTGCTGACCAAAATAGTATCACCCTGAGCGATCAGAATGACCCCGCTGAAAAGTTGATCGTTCACCAAAGGGGCAATAAACTCATCCACGGATTGTTCGACGGTGGGGGGCGCCGGTGTAGAAGTCGCCGTCGCTGTCGCTGTCGCCGTCGGCTCGGCGGCCACAACCTGCGGCGCGTCCGTCGCCTGGACTTCATCAATACTGGATCGAGGCACACACCCCATCATCACCACGACAGAGAGCAGCGCAGCCAGACACAACACAGCCATTGAAATCTTTGAGCTTTTCATTTCTCACCTCCCTTGGTCTGTATTTTACGAAACGGGCGTTAAGAGATCGTTAACCGGCGATGGGAGTTAACAAATAGAGCGGTAAAGGACAACCGTTGTTCGCCACGGCGATAAATCGCCGTTCTACAAGCCCACGCCCCGTAAATGGGGCTTCCGGAAGCCCGCTTCAGCGGGCGTGATTCCGTAGCGCGGGCGTTGACGCTCCTATCGCAATTTTCCCGGCAACAAAACGGGCATATAATCGTCGCATTGACGCTTACTTCGTGGCAATCTCTACCCATCAGCAGAGGAATTCATCATAAACCGGCGGTTCGCCAACGGTTGGATGAAAATCCGCGCGAGCGCGAAAGGGATTAGGAACTGAGGGATTAAGGATTGGGCAGAATGCCCCAATCCCTAATCCCCTAATCCCCCAATCACTCATTCACTATCTTTAAGGGAGGAGATATGGCGACGAAAGAGCTACGGATCATCCTGCTGGGCGCTCCCGGCATGACTCTGGATGATGAGCCGGTCGCGGGCTTTGTCTCCAACAAAGCGCAAGCGTTGATCTTCTATCTGGCCGCGACAGGCCACCCCCACACCCGTGAAAATCTGGCCGGTCTACTGTGGAGCGACCGGCCGGAAAATGCAGCCAAAAGCAGCCTCCGCAATGCCCTCACGAACCTGCGCCAGTTGCTCGGCCCCTATTTGCACATCACGCACCAGACCGTCGCTCTCAATCGGGACATGCCGCTCTACGTGGACGGCGAGCGCTACATCGCCCAATTGTCCGGCGTGCAGTGGGACGGCGCGACCGATACAGCGCCAACGCCGGCAGACCTGGCCGCGCTCAAGGAGGCCGCCGATCTGTACCAGGGAGAGTTCCTCGAGGGTTTCTATGTCGCCGACGCGCCCTTGTTTGAGGAATGGATGCGGATCGAGCGAGAGCACTTGCGTCTGGAATTGGAGGAAGCGCTGGAACGGCTCGCGCGCGGGCACAGCCTCCGAGGGGAATTCCAACCGGCCATCGCTTTTGCGCATCGCTGGCTGGAACTGGATCCGTTGCGAGAAGCGGCCTACCGCACGCTGATGGAGTTGTACGCCTGGAGCGGCGATCGCTCGGCGGCTTTGCGCCAGTACCAGATCTGCGTTCAAATTCTGCAAGAGGAGCTGGGGGTAGAACCGGCGGAAAAAACGCAGGCGATGTATGAGCGGCTGCGCCAGGGAGAGCTGCCCATCGCCCCGGCCCTCATCGCCGCCTACCTGGAACGTGAAAGTAGAAACGTCGGAGCGTGCCCCTACCGGGGGTTGGCGGCGTTCCAGCCCGCCGACGCTCCCTTTTTCTTCGGGCGCGAGGCATTCGTCGCCCGGCTGATGGAAGCCATTCAAACGCGGCCTCCGGCGACGGTGGTCGTTGGCCCGTCAGGATCGGGCAAATCGTCGGTGGTATTCGCCGGGCTATTGCCAAAGTTGCAGGCGGAGGGGAACTGGCGCATCGCCGCTTTTCGCCCCGGCAAACAGCCCTTTCACGCGCTCGCGGCAGTCCTGCTGCCGATTTTGGAGCCTGATTCGGGCAAGGTTAATCGGGCCATCAAAGTCCACGCATTAGCCGACACCCTGAGTCAAGGAAACGCCTCCCTCCATGACATCGTAAAGAGTGCGCCGGGGGAAACCGCCGGTACAAGTCGCCTGCTGTTGCTGGTTGACCAGTTCGAGGAACTGTATACCCTTTGTTCCCACTCTGAAATCCGGCAGCGTTTTCTGGACGCCCTGCTGACGGGCGTCCTGAGTACGGCAGAAAAAGGGAAATCCTTGACCCTCTTGCTGACCATGCGCGCCGACTTTATGGGGCAAGCGCTTACCCATCGGAGCTTCGTCGAAGTGCTGCAAGAATCGTCGCTCCTGTTGGGGCCCATGAAGCGAGAAGATCTGCGCGCCATCATCGAAAAACCGGCGGAAAAGCAAGGCGCACGGCTGGAGGCAGGGCTGGCGGAGCGACTTCTGGACGATGTGGGGGACGAACCAGGCAATCTGCCGCTGTTGGAATTTGCGCTGACCTTGCTGTGGGAACGCCTCGACCGGGGCCGGATGACGCACCAGGCCTACGCAGAAATCGGCCGGGTGGAGGGCGCCCTGGCGCGGTATGCGCAACAGGTCCATGACGAGCTGGCGCAGAAAGAACGTGAAAAAGCGCAACACATCTTCGTCCAACTGGTGCAGCCCGGGGCCGGCACAGAGGACACGCGCCGGGTCGCTACCCAGGCGGAAATCGGCGAAGAGAATTGGCCGCTGGTCCAATATCTGGCAGAAAGGCGCCTGGTGGTGACAGGACGCGATCCCACCACGGGGCATGAAACGGTGGAAGTAGTCCATGAAGCGCTGATTGGGCGCTGGGAACAGCTGCATGTCTGGATGGATGCAGACCGCGCCTTCCGCACCTGGCAAGAGCGGCTGCGGGCGGCCTTGTATCAATGGGAAATCAGCAACAAAGATGAAGGCGCTCTATTGCGGGGCGTCCTCCTGGCCGAGGCTGAATCCTGGCTAAAGCAAAGGGCCGCCGACCTGAGCGCAACCGAGAGCGGCTTTATCCAGGCCGGTATGGCATTACGAGAGCGAGAGGAAGCCGAACAAAAAGCCCAACGCCGGCTCGAACTGACCCAGATCAGCATCGGCCTGGCCTCCCAGGCCAGGCTGGAACTGCAAGGGCGATTCCCCGAACGCGCTGTGTTGCTGGCATTGGCGGCGTTGGAAAACTACCCGTATACCTGGCAGGCAGAACGCGCCCTGGGTCAGGCCGTTCTGGGCAACCGGCTGCGCCTGATTTTGCGACACGGGGCAATGGTCAATACGGCCATGTGGTCATCCGCTGGGACGCGCATCCTCACGGCCAGCAACGACGGCGCGGCCAGAGTGTGGGATGCACACACCGGCGCCGAACTGGTGACATTTTCCGATCATAAAGAAGGGGTGACCACAGCGCTGTGGTCGCCTTCAGAGAAACACGTCGTCACCACCGGCAAAGATGGCGCCGTGAAAGTGTGGGACGCGGACGCCGGCGTGGAGTTATTCACCCTCGATCAGCCGGCAAATCTGGCGATATGGTCGCCCTCTGGAGAGCAACTGCTCACAGCCCACGATGCCACGGCCCAGGTTTGGGACGCAGCGACCGGGGAACCACGCCTGATGTTATCAGGCCACACCGATCAAATCAACGCCATCGCCTGGTCCCCCACAGGAGGCAAAATCCTCACCGGCAGCAAAGATCATACAGCCCGCGTGTGGGACGTCCAGACGGGCAAAGCAATGCTCATCCTTGCCGGACACACGGCCCAGGTGCGGTGGGCAGTCTGGTCGCCGGATGGCTCACGCATCGTCACGGCCGGCAACGATGGCGTGGCCAAAGTATGGGATGCCGGGACGGGGGCGGAAACGCTCACCCTTGCGCAACATCGCGTGCCGGCGCACTGCCCGGCATGGTCGCCTTCGGGAGAAGAAATCGCCACATGCGGCGCCACCGAAGGCGCCGCGCAAATATGGGACGTAGCCCCAGCGTCGCCGGCCTACGGCAAAGAACGATTCACCCTCGCCGGACACACAGACGTGATCTACCAGTTGGCGTGGTCGCCCGATGGTTCGCGCATCGCCAGCGCCAGCCAGGATGGCCGGGTCAAAATCTGGGATGCCACAACCGGCGAAGAGCGCTTTACCCTCTTAGGTCACACGGGAGGCGTCGAAGCGGTAGCATGGTCGCCTTCGGGTAAACGCCTGCTCACGGCCAGCTACGACGGCACGACGAAGGTGTGGGAACCGGACCCGGCCCTGCTCACGATCGCCAGGCTGGAGGATCTGGAAGGCGGGGTAGCATGGTCGCCCAGAGGCGACCGCATCGCCGCCGGGTTCAGCAACGGCGCGGCAAAAATCTGGGACGCGGCCACGGGTGAGGAGCTGTTCGTCCTGTCGGGAACCGAGAAAACCCTCTTCCCCCTGCCAGGTTGGTCGCCGGCGGGGGATAAGCTGCTGACCCTCAATCTTTGGGAGGCCAGCGCCGAGAAGCCCGGCGCCAGAGTGTGGGACACGGCTTCAGGCAAAGAGCTCCTGGCCCTCTTCGGCCACTCGGGGAACGTGTTCGGAGGAGGATGGTCGCCCGATGGTAAACGGCTTGTCACCGGCGGCGAGAGCGACGCCACGGCCAGAGTATGGGACGCAGAAACAGGCGCGGAACTGCTCGTCTTCACCGGTCACACGGGTGGAGTATGCAGCGCCAGCTGGTCGCCAGACGGTCGGGTCATCGCAAGCGCCAGCCGCGACGGCACGACCAAAATCTGGGATGCGGCAACCGGCCAGGTGATCAGAAGTCTATCCCCCCAGGAAGCCGGATTTGCCGTAACGGTGGTAGCCTGGTCGCCGGACGGCAAACGGGTCGCCACCCACAGCAGCGATGGAACGGGGCGGATATGGGAGGTTGTCACCGGCAAGGAGCTTGCAACCTTCAACGGGCATACCAGCGATGTGTGGACGCTCGTATGGTCACATAACGGGAAACGCCTCTTTACCGGCGGCGACAACTCGGTGCGTGTATGGGATACGGCCACCGGCGCGGAATTGCTCTGCTACGATTTGGAATACTTTGCCGATGTGGCCCTGTCGCCAGACGAGACGCGCATCGTCACCGGCGCTTACCATAGCCCGCTGAAAGTATTCCCCACCTGGCAATCCCTTGAAGCATTGATGGAGTATGCCCACGAGCACTGCGCCGTTCGCAAACTGACACCGGCAGAGCGGGAGTTGTTTGGGTTGCCTTGAAACTGCGGGCAGTGATCCTGAAATCACTGCCGGCCTTCAAAAAAGAAGGCAGTGTCGCCAAAGGCAGGTTTCAGTTCATCCAACCAGGTGGCTTTCTCGTCATACTGAGCGAAGAATGGGCGTGAAACCCAATCGGCATCCCTTCCCTGCAAAAATTGCAGAACGAAAACTTTCTCGCCATGAACCTCGGTGACGCCGAGAATCTGGATCTTGCCGGGATCAGTGGACATACATGGGCCGCGGACCGTGCGCACCACGCCGCTCACGGATTGGTAAGCCTCCTTGAAAATTCGCCAGGCGCGTTCCAACGGCACACTGAAGTAATGCTTGGCCCCCGTATCGCGGGCGACAAACATATAGTAGGGAATACAGCCTAAAGCGACCTGCGTCTTCCACATCTGCGCCCACAGGTGCGCGTCGTCATTGACGTGAGCCATCAGGGGAGCCTGGGTTCTGATCTGCGCGCCGGTTTCCTGGATGCGCGCAATGGCTTCCCGGACGGCAGGGTTTTCCAATTCGCGCGGATGGCTGATGTGGGCCATAATCGCCATGTGCCGCCCCGACCGGATTATCCGCTTGAAAAGCGCCAGCAACTCCGGGGAATCTTCATCAAGAAGGAAGCGATACGGCCAATACGCCAGAGCTTTTGTGCCGATACGAATATTCAGCAGACTGGCAAGATCGGAAGTCAGGAGGGGATCAATGTAGTGCTTTAACGTTTCGGCCCGCATGACCAGGGGATCGCCGCCCGTAAAGAGCACATCCGTTACTTCCGGATGCCGGCGCAAATAACGCTCAAGGGTTTCTCCCTCCCGCATCGCAAATTTCAAGCTGGTTTCTCCCACAAACTGGGCCCAACGGAAGCAATAACTGCAATAGGTGAAGCAAGTCTGCCCCTGACCGGGAAAGAAAAGCAGCGTTTCCCGATATTTGTGCTGAATCCCTCTGAGCAATTCGCCTTCAAAAATCGGGACATTGTGCTCCAACTGCCCGGCGGGATGGGGGTTCAAAGTGTGGCGGATTCGGGTAACGATTTCCTGAATCTTCTGCTCGCTCGCGCCATTCCGCATCCCATAAGCCACTTCTTCAAAATGATCCGGCTGCAACATGTCCTTCTGCGGGAAAGTGAGCGTGAAGAGCGGATCATGGGGGATGTTATCCCAATCAATCAAATTTTCGAGCACGTAGCTATTGACTCTGAAAGGGATAACCCGTCCGACGACCTCAATGGCAAAGCGTTGTTCGCCCGAAAGCCGCTCTAGCTGAGGTATCTGTCGAAAGTTTCTCAAGGTGTATATTTTGTTTACTGGTTTATGCGCAGTTGTAGCGGAAAGTGTCCGAGATGTATAGAGTGTCGTCTGCATAATTTTCCCCTTTACCCGAAAATTTCATCCTCATAATAAGTAAACGACTGACTCTCAAAAACCAGCACAATGGCGCCGGCCGTGCGATTGGCCTGACGCTCGAAAAAGGTATGCACAAGAGTCAAATACTCGGAATGTATGGAATGATCCATGGTTTTTAGCGACATAATCCGTTTCGATGCTATCGAATATGAGAGGAATTGAAAGAGTCAACTCAAAATGCTGATTATACTCGATTTTTTGATAAACTTCGTCCTTTCGCATTCACCGTTGCTATTCCATAGAGCTCGCGAGCGAGAGAAAATTTTAGATGTAGAATAAAGGAAGCGTGTTTTTTCGTGCGGGGGTGCCCGCACGAAAAAACGCCCCTCATTAATTCTTGCCGCGTCGGCGGCGATTCTGGCGAAAAGCTAAATGCTATTTTCCAAGGAGAACAAAATGCAAGCAACAAAACTGACCCCTGGCATCCGTTGGAGCCTGGCGCTGCTGTTGGCGCTGGGAGTATGGCTGCTGATCTCGCCGGCGGCGGCGTGGGCCTGCGGCGGCGGGATCATCTGCGTGGACGCGGACGCAACCGGCGCGGCGACCGGCCTTTCGTGGACAGACGCTTACACCGATGTGCAGGACGCGCTGACCACGGCGAGCGCCGGCGAAGAAATTTGGGTGGCGGAAGGCATCTACAAACCCACCGACATTATCTCCCGCGACATCGCGTTCCAATTGAACAACGGCGTGCGCTTATACGGCGGCTTTGCCGGCGTGGAAACCGCGCGCGGCCAACGCGATTGGACGACGCGCGTCACCACCCTCAGCGGCGACATCGGCGTCGCCGGCGACAACAGCGACAACAGCTACAACGTCGTCCGCACCGACGGGGTGGATCACACCACCGTCCTGGATGGCTTCACGATCCGGGACGGCAACGCCAGTTGCGATTGGTGTCACGGCGGCGGGATGCGGAATAGCAACAGCGCCCATCCCACCATCGCCAACGTCATCTTTATGTACAACGCCAGTTGGGGCCTGGGCGGCGGGATGGCGAACAACGGCAACAGCGATCCGCTGATCACCAACGCCATCTTCGTCGGCAACGTCGCCGGGACGGTCGGTTCCAGCGTCAACAATTATTACCTTGCCGGCGGCGGCATGGCGAACTGGAACGGCAGCAGTCCCACGCTGATCAACGTTTTGTTCAGCGGCAACACGGCCAGTTACTACGGCGGCGGAATGATGAACCTCGGCGATGGCGAGCTCATCAACGTCACTTTCGGCGGCAACCGCGCTCTGCACGGCGGCGCGCTGTACAACTACGGCGGCGACCTACAAGTTCAGAACAGCATCATGTGGGGGAACAGCTCCGGTCAGGTAGAGATCAGAGAGGGTACGCCGGTCATAAATCACAGCGACGTCGAAGGCGGCTGCCCTGGCGGCGTCACGTGCGGCGCGGGAATGCTCGCCGCCGACCCGCTCTTCGTCGCGCCGGCGTCCGCCGGCGCGGCGCCCACCACCGCCGGCAATTATCGCCTCCGCGTCGGCTCCCCCGCCGCCAACGCAGGGAACAGCAGCTACGTTAGCGTCTTCACCGACCTGGATGGCCGACAACGTATCGCCGAAGGCGTGGTAGACATGGGCGCATACGAGCGGCAATCCACCACGATTTACGTAGACGCTGATGCGCCGGGCGCCGGGACGGGGTTGTCGTGGGCGAACGCCTACACCAACGTGCAGGACGCGCTCGCGGCAGCCGGCGCCGGCGAGGAGATTTGGGTGGCGGCGGGCGTCTACTACCCCGACGCCGGCGCGGGCCAGATCAACAACAGCCCGGCGGCGACCTTCGTCCTGACCAACGGTGTCGCGCTCTACGGCGGCTTTGCGGCCACCGAGACGCTGCGCGACCAGCGCGATTGGAAAACGAACGTCACCATCCTCAGCGGCGACATTGACGGCAACGACGCCAACGCCGACGGCAACGCGATCGCCGAGACCTGGGCCGACATCGTGGGCGCCAACGCCTACCACGTCGTCACCGGCAACCGCGCGGATGCCACGGCGGTGCTGGATGGTTTCACCATCACCGCCGGGTGGGCCAACGGCGCCACGCCGGATAACAGCGGCGGCGGGATGCACAATGACTATGGCAGCCCCAGCCTGAGCAACGTGACCTTCAGCGGCAACCGGGCCGCCCAAAACGGCGGCGGGATGTCCGGCGTCTGGAGTTCCGCCAATCTGACCCATGTGACTTTCCGGGGCAACCGGGCCGACGCTTCCGGCGGCGGGATAGGCAATGACTACGGGCCCCTCCGGCTGGTCAACGTCGCTTTCAGCGGCAACCAGGCGGGACTGGACGGCGGCGGGTTGCACCTCTACTATGGCGGCGGGGTGAACCTGATCAACGTAACGTTCGAGGGTAACCTGGCAGGCCAAAACGGCGGCGGGTTAAACAACTATTATCATACCCTTTGGCTGACCAATGTCACCTTCGGCGGCAACCAGGCGGGCCAAAACGGCGGCGGGATGTACAATCATGACTACACCTCCTCCGTTTTGGTCAACGCAGTCTTTTGGGGCAACGCCGCGCCCAACGCCCCGCAAATGTACAACGACAACTACGGAGCCACGCTGGATTACAGCCTGGTGCAGGGCGGCTGTCCGGCCTATGCCGCCTGCAATCACCTGCTCACCGCCGACCCGCTGTTCGTTGCGCCGGTAGCGCCCAGCGCTGCGCCGACCACCGCCGGCGATTACCATCTTCAGTTCGGCTCGCCCGCCGTCAACGCGGGGGACAACCTCAAAGTCGCCGTGTCCACCGACCTCGACGGCAACCCGCGCATCGAGGATGGCCTGGTAGACCTCGGCGCGTACGAACGGACGGGCAACGACTCGCGCCAGGACGCGGAGCCGCTGAACGGCGCGACGATCACAGTGACCGGCGTGCTCTCCGCCGCCGGCTACGCCGACTGGTACCGGTTGCCGGTCACTACCCCCGGCGCGACAATCATGCTGACGCTGACGATGGACGGCGGCGACTACGACCTGTACCTGTTCGCGCCGGATATAGATGAAGAGACCGGCAACGTGCGCGACATCGGCGGCATCGCCGACATCGGCGGCATCGCCGACATCGGCGGGATTGCTGACATCGGCGGGATTGCCGACATCGGTGGGATTGCCGACATCGGCGGCATCGCCGACATTGGCGGCATCGCCGACATCGGCGGGATTGCCGATATTGGCGGCATCGCCGACATCGCGGGATTGGGGAATATCCTGCAACAGGGCATCGGACGCACCCTCGTCGCGCTCTCCTCTCATCCGCTGACCGAGACCGAGCGGATCGTGCGCAACGTCCACGAGCTGGCCGGCGCGTATTACATCGCCGTCGGCGCGCACACGTACAGCAGCGCCGCGTACACGCTCACCGGCCGCATCATCCCGCCGGCGGAGCCGTTCGCAATTTACACGGGCACGGTGCAGGTCACGGTCACGCCGCCCCCCACCGACACCGCCGTTCACACCCTGATTCTGTTCAGCCCAATGCGCTTCAATCAACTCTACACGGCCACCGACACGCTCACGTCGTCCCAATTGATCAACCGGCTCAATGCGCTGGCCGCCCACCCGGACGTGCAAGGCGTCGTCGTCACTCTGGATGACTACCCGGAAATTGTCGCCGCCTACAGCCGTTGGGATCAGTACCCCGAAGAACCGCAGTTGGCCAATCAGGCGGCGATGAGCATCAAATCGCTGCTGTACCAGATAGCGCCGTCGTACCCCAACCTGGAATACCTGGTCATCGTAGGCGACGACCGCGTGATCCCCTTCCGCCGTCTCGCTGACCAGACCCTGATCTCGAACGAGCGCAAATACGCCGGCATCGCCTTCGCCGCCAATCTCAAGCAATCGCTGCACACGCGCCACAGCCTCAGCGACGACTACTATGCCGCCCTGCTCCCCATCCCGGCGGGCGGGCGCGAGCTCTATCTGCCCCAGTTGAGCGTGGGGCGGCTGGTGGAGACGCCGGCGGAGATCGCCGCCGCCCTGGACGCTTTCCAGCTCCAGGCGACGATCAGCCCCGCCGACGCCGTGGTCACCGGCTACGATTTCCTCACCGATCAGGCGGAAGCCATCAACGGCGCGTTGACCGCGCAGGGCATCGCGCCGCTGACCACCCTCATCAACGACACCTGGACCGGCGCCGACTTCCGCGCCGCCGTCTTCACGCCCATCGCGCCCGACCTCGCCTCGCTCAACGCGCACTTCACGCACTTCTCGCTTTTCCCCAACGACGCCGGGGATTGGGTGCGCGCCAGCGAGGTGACGGCGACCACGCAATACAGCGGCTCGCTCGTCTTCTCCGTCGGCTGCCACGCCGGGCTGAACGTGCCCGACAACGACGCGATCAGCGCGCAGGCCGCCACCGACTGGGCGCAGGCGTTCCTGCGCCGGGGCGCGACCTTCATCGGCAACACGGGGTACGGCTACGGCGACACGGAGCTGATCGCTTACTCGGAGCGGCTGATGCTGAATTTTACGGAAGAGCTCGGCTATTGGGAAGACGCCGGCGCCCCGCCGACGGTAGGCCAGGCGTTGTTGCGCGCTAAACAGCGCTACTATCACAGCGCCGCCGGCGGCGCGTTTGGCAAGTACGACGAGAAGGCGCTGGGCGAACTGACCCTGTATGGCCTGCCGATGCTGGCCGTCCACATGCCCGTCACCACCACGACCGCGCCCGCCGGATTGGCCGGGGACGCGCCGCAACGGCTCGCGTCCGGCGCCGCCGCCATCACCCCGGTGAACCTGACGGGGCTGGACTACGCGGCGCACACCACTCCCGCCGGCGACTATTACACCTTGAGCGGCAGCCACGATCTGCTGGCCGCCGCCGGGCGCCCGGCGCAGCCGCAATTGAGCGTCGCCGTCCACCAACCCGGCAAGGTGGCCCAGGGCGTGCTGATGGTGGGCGGGACGTTCACCGAAGTCCTGAGCTTCGACCCGCTCATCGTCAGCCTCGTCACCCAGGAATTCACCCCGACCGAACCGGCCTTCCCCCTGACCACCGCCTATCCGGCGCAACTGGCGGCCCTCAATCGTCTGCCGCGCCTCAACGCGGAGCCGGCGGAACAATTGATCGTCGTGCCGGCCCAGTTCGAACTCACCACAGCGCCCGGCGTGACGCCCAGCCTGGGCAGCGAGCGGCTCTACACCGACCTGAGCTTCGAGGTGTACCACGCCGACAAGAACGCGCCCGACCAGATCGCGCCGCTGATGTGGCAGGTGCAGGCCCTCGCGACACCCCAGCACCTGCGCTTCCGCGTGACGGTCGAAGACGACGGCGCGGTGGAGCGCGTGGTCGTGCTTTACCGGCAGGGCGCGGAGACCACCTGGCGCAAAGCTGAGCTGGCTTATCACCCCACGGGCGGCTACGCCGACGCCATTCTGCCGCGCATGGACGCGCCGCTCTACTATTTCGCGCAGGCCGTGGATGCCACCGGCAACGTCGCCCTGGCCCTGGATCACGGCCAGCCCTTCACCGCCATCACGCCCGGCTCTCTGTGGGACCCGGAGCTGCCGCGCAGTGCAGCGATGGATCGTACTCTCAGCACAGGTACTCTGGACGAGGGAGACGCCCTCACGTTCACCGTGGTCATCAGCAACACCGGCGTCGGGATGATTTCGGGCGGCGCCATCCGGGGAGAGCTGGCGGGACAGGTGCTCACCGGCGCCGTCAGAATCGAGCCGCCCACCGCCGGCGCAACCGGCGACTGGCCGCTTCTGGCGCAGAACCTGATCCTCGCGCCGCAACAGACCGTCACCGTGACGCTACCGGTGCGGGCGCTCGATGGCCCGGCGTCGGTCACGTTCACAGCGACCTTCACCTCCACCGAGGTCGCCGGGTTGGCGCCGGCGCCGGTCGTGGCCGTCATCCGCAACCTTGCTCCGATCGCGGTGGACGACGCCGTGGAAATGAGCCGGGATGGCGCCCCGCTCCTGATCGCGGTGTTGGCCAACGATAGCGACGCAGCCGGCGCGTTGGACCCGCTGACGGTGATTGCAACCGGTCAGGGGGTGCACGGAACCGTCGAGATCACCGCAGCGGGGACGGCGCTGCTCTACACCCCGACCCCGGACGCCACAGGCGTGGACGGCTTCGACTACACCGTTGCCGACGACGACGGCGGCCAGAGCGTCGCCCACGTCACCGTCGGCGCCCCTCTCGCTCACGTGTTCCTGCCGTTGATCCAACGCGGCGAGCTCCCGACCAGGCGCGTGTTCCTGCCGTTGCTCCAACGAGACCTTGCAGCAGCCGCGCGCCGCATAAGGAAGTGACGATGCAAAACCTGGTGCCGCAGTTCATCCTGGAGAAGTACGCGCAAGGGGAGACGGAAGGCCGCTTCCAGGCAGTCTGCCTGTTCAACGACATCTCCGGCTTCAGCGCCGTGACCCACGCGCTGATGGCGCACGGCAACGAGGCAGCCGAGGCCATGGCCGACACGATGCTGGCGATCTTCGACCCGCTGGTGCGGCTCGTCCACGCGCACGGCGGCTTCATCACCACCTTTGCCGGCGACGCCTTCACCGCCCTGTTCCCCATCAACGCCGAGACCGACGCCTACGAACAGGCGTTGGCGGCAGCGGTAAGCATCCAGGAGCACATGAGCGCCCGTCCGACGTACAGCACCCCCTACGGCAACTTCACCTTTGGCATCAAAGTCGGCCTGGGGGACGGGAAAGTGTTCTGGGGCGTCCTGCGCCCGGAGAACGACGCCGGGCCGTTGGAAAAAGCCGAGGTCAAGGCCGCGTACTTCTTCAGCGGGCCGGCCATCGAGGCGGCGGCGGACGCCGAACATCACGCGCAAAGCGGCAATATCATCCTCACGCTAACGATGTACGCGCAGGTCGAAAAATTCGTCAAAGCCATCGCCGCCGGCGGCGACGACGCGCTCTATTATCGCCTGCTGAGCGCGGCGGAGCTGCCCGCGCCGCTCCCCCCCGC
>DAOUFX010000159.1:0-24850 GCA_034429675.1 Anaerolineae bacterium
CCCCCTAGATTTTTAACTTCGATCGTGAGGGAGGAACAATGGTTGCAGCCCTTTATGCCAGACTGTGCCGGATGTCGCCGCGTTTCAACACATTCTCCAGGCGTGTGATGTATCAATTTATGGCCCGGCACTATCAGAAACCGGATTGGACCTTCATGAACTTCGGTTACGCGCATCTGACAGATGAAGACCCGGCCCCCACCCTTGCAGCGAACGACGAATCCGATCGTTTCTGCATCCAGCTCTACCATCACGTCGCCGGCGCCGTCAATCTGACCGGGCTGCGAGTATTGGAGATTGGCAGCGGGCGCGGAGGAGGATCGGCCTACATCAAACGTTGCCTCCAACCGCACACAATGATTGGAATAGATTTCTCTCCCAACGCCGTCAAACTCTGCCACAAGACCTATATAATGGAAGGACTGCTGTTCCTACCCGGCAATGCGGAGAATCTGCCGTTCGACGATCAAAGCTTTGATGCAGTCATCAACGTGGAATCGTCGCACTGCTACGGCGCGATGGAACGCTTCCTGGCGGAAGTGCGGCGCGTGCTACGCCGGGGAGGACACTTTCTCTTCGCGGATTTTCGGGATCAGGAGCGAATGCCCGAACTGGAAAGCCAGTTGGCGGGAACAGGCATGCAAATCCATCGCAAACGCGATATCACGGCAAATGTCGTGGGAGCGCTGGACCAGGATCACGCCCGCAAACTGGCCCAAATCCGGCAAGGCTCGCCCAAATTGCTGACCGGCCTTTTGGAACAATTCGCAGGAATGAAAGGAACGCGCATCTACCAACGCTTTAAAAACAGGCTCTCAATTTACCAGAGCTTTGTGTTGCAAAAATAGCGGGCGCCCGAATCCTGCCTACGCGAAAGAGCGACATAACTGTCGAGACGCCGCTACAAACCACGGGTGCGGGACTACGTCGCGCTTCTGCCAGAGATAAGCGAAATACGCACAAACCCCTGCGTCCAGGCAAGTTTCCAGGCCTGAAAACACTGCGTCCCAATAGGAGGGGCGTCCCTGCCCATCCCAGGCAATCTTGTCGGCCAGGAACACCACCTTGTCCAGCAACGACGCATCCGGCTTGAGGGTGGTATGGCAAATGATAGCGCTCAGAACCCCGGAGTCCTGCATTCCAAAGAACTCCTGAGCCAACACGCCTGACAGCTTTTGATGAAGAAGCATCGGCAACGCAGTCTCTTCCGGCAAGACCTCAAGCGGCAACGCCCGCGCCAAAGCGAGGCGGTCGCCGCCCGGGACCACGGCGCTGACATCGTGAAGCCACCCCGCCTGTTCCGCTCGCTCTTCGTCCGCAGAATAACGTGCGGCCAACCGGCGCGCCTCGGCAGCCACGGCGCCGCAATGCGTCAGGGTTCCGGGGCATGCGTGATAGGTTAAGAAGCGCTGAACAGCCTGGTCCAGAGTAAAATCCCGCCCCATTCGCAAATCCAGTCCAATCGCGTAATCTTTCAAGGCAACCATAACGCCACATTATACACCAGCGCCCGCGAGCAAGCCCCCCCCCACGGGTGCATTCTGATTTGGGGGCGCGGTCTCTGCGCAGGAGAAGACGCAAAATTTTGCGTCTCTACAAAGATATGGGTTTTGCCCCCATCCTGAAATGCACCCGCCCCCGCCCGGCATTTGTAACCGCCCTGAACAGGGCTATACTACCCAAAGAATGATGTCACACCCAAAGACCATCCGACTTTCGGACTTTCGGACTTTCGACTTTAGACCAACCATGGAGCGGCAATGGAAGAGATCGAGGCTAAATTCTCTATCCCCGACGTCGAGACCTACCAACAACTGGAATCTATCGGGCGGCTGAACCTGTTCGTCATCCGCGAAGGCCAGATACAGGAAGTAAAGGACACCTACCTGGATACCGCCAACCGGGACCTGATGAATGCCGGCTACGCCTGCCGGGTGCGGCAAACCGGCGAACAGTGCATCGTCACGGTCAAAGCGCTGACTCCGTCACACAAAGCGGTGCACCACCGCGAAGAATTGGAAATGGTGCTGCCTGAGCCGCTGCCGCTACAACAATGGCCCAACAATAAACTCCGCCGGCAGGTGCGCGCCATCGTCGCCGACGCCCCGCTGGAACCGCTCTTTGACCTGCAACAGAAACGCCACCGCCGCCCGGTTATGCAGGCAGAGAAAACCGTCGCGGAATTGAGCCTGGACACAGTGCGCCAGGTTTACAGCGGACACGCCCAAGATTACATCGAGCTGGAAATCGAGCTTAAGCCGGATGGATCGGAAGAAAACCTGCAAACCCTATCCAATTGCCTGCAAAAAGCCTTCAATTTACCCCCACAAACGATCTCAAAATTTGAGCGCGGCCTGGCGTTTATCAAAAAAATTTCACAAGCCAACAACGCAATGCCCACACAGGCGCCGGAAGCGATTGGGCTCACGCGAGAGTCGGAAGCTCCGGCACAACCACACATCCTACCCGAATCGCCCGGTCTCACGCCGGACGACTCGATGGCCGAAGCCGCTCGAAAAACCTTGCGGTTTCATTTTTGGCAGATGTTATCCCACGAAGCCGGCGCGCGCCTGGGAGAAAACCACGAAGAACTCCACGCCATGCGCGTTGCGGCGCGGCGTATGCGCGCCGCTCTACGCATCTTTGCCGGGCATCTGGACATCACGACCGTCAAACCCCACATCAAGAGTCTACGACAAATTACCAATGCGCTGGGTACCGTGCGCGATCTGGATGTCTTCCACGAACACACCAGGCTCTATCTGGCGGCAATGCCGCCAGAACAACGGCCAGACCTCGGTCCGCTGCTTCAGGCATGGCAACGCGCTTACGACGAAGCACGAGCCAACCTCAATCTCTACCTCGGCGACCAACACTACAACGACTTCAAAGAAACCTTCGGCGACTTTCTTGAAACTCCCTTCAAAGAGCTCCGCCCCCAACTCCTCAACGAAGTTCCCGCGCCGTGTCGCATACGGCACACCGCGCCGGTGATCATCTACCAACGACTCGCCGAAGTGCGCGCATTCGACGAGTGGGTCATCGGCCCGGACGTTCCCCTGGCGCGATACCATCGCCTGCGCATCGCGGCCAAGTACCTGCGTTACACCCTCGAATTCTTCCGAGAAATCCTTGGAGCAGAAGTGAATACCGCCATCAACGAACTTAAGAAGTTCCAGGACCACCTGGGCAGCCTGCAGGATGCCGTCGTCGCCAGCGGGCGCTTGCGCAACTTCTGGATCTGGGGAAGCTGGGACGCGCCCACCGCCGACACTTCCATCACGGTCGGCGTCCCCGTCATCGCGCCGGGCGTCGCCATCTACCATGCCGCCCAACATGTCGAAATCCAACAACTGCTGGCGTCCTTCGACCCGGTCTGGCGACAATTCCTCAGCTCGGATTTCAATCAGCTCATTGCCAAAGCGGTGAACGAGTTATGATTGCACAACTATGGTAAAATAAACACGGTCTACGACCATCGCGACCGCAAACCAGCTTTTTAACCCAAACAAGCACGGAGGATTATGTTATGACGGCTCAACCCAAATACATCATTTTGCTCGGCCCTCCCGGTTCAGGAAAGGGGACCCAGGCCAGCGTTTTGTGCGATACCCTCAGCCTGCCCCACGTCGCCAGCGGCGATCTGTTCCGCTACAACCTGAAGAACGCGACGGAATTGGGGCTGAAGGCCAAAGCCTACATGGATAAGGGAGAACTCGTTCCCGATGACATCACCATCGCCATGGTGTTGGATCGGCTGGCCCGCCCCGATTGTCAAAACGGCGTGCTGCTCGACGGTTTCCCGCGCACGCTGGCCCAGGCCGAAGCTTTGGACAAAGCCCTGGCCCAACAGGGCGTTGCCATCAATATGGTGCTCAACGTCCAGGTGCCCGACGAAGAAATCGTCAACCGGCTGAGCGGGCGATTGATCTGCCGCGAATGCCAGGAGCCGTTCCACACCATGTTCAAACCTTTCGACACCTGCCCGCACGGGAAATGCAAGGGGGAACACCTCTACCAGCGCGACGATGACAAGCCGGAGACGGTGCGCAACCGTCTGGAGGTCTACTGGAGCCAGACCAGCCCGCTCATCCAGTACTACCAGGGCAAGAACGTGCTGACGGACATCAACGGCTATCAGGATATCGAAGCCGTGACCGCCGATCTCAAAGCCGCCATTGCCAAATTGTAAAAATCTGACAAAAAAAAACGTCGCCGGGCAGTGTACCCGGCGACGTCGCTTTTAGCCTCTATTCCTCTGGGTCCCACTTGCCGCGATGGCGGACCATCCACAGCTGCGTATTCAGGGCCAGGTCGGGCGAATCGGCGTGAAGGCGCTGATAGGAGCCGTCCGGCATCAGGCGATGGCACTGCTGATTGTCTTGCAAATGCATCAGCAGGATGTCGTCGCGCAGCGCGCGTAACAGCCGTGGGTCTTCCACCGGGAACAACGTCTCGACGCGCCGGTCGAGATTGCGCGGCATCAGGTCGGCGCTCCCGATCAGAATTTCTTCGTGTCCCCCATTATGGAAGTAAAAGATGCGCGTGTGCTCCAAAAAGCGTCCGACAACAGAAGTCAAAACGATATTGTCGCTCACCCCTGGAACGCCGGGGCGGATGCAGCACACCCCGCGCACTTGCAAATCCACCTTCACTCCGGCCTGAGACGCCCGGTAAAGCGCGCGAATACAATCCGGGTCTACTAACTGGTTCATCTTAAAAGCCAGGTAGCCATTGCCTTCCTTCTCGTGCACCGCGATCTCACGGGCGATGCGATCGAGAATCTGCTGGCGCAGCGTCCCCGGCGCGACCAACAACTTACGGTACTTATCCTTGTGTGAATAGCCGGTCAAGGAATTGAAAAGATCCGCCACATCCGCCGCAATCTGCGGATCGCAGGTGAAATAGCCGAGATCGGTATAAACGCGCGCCGTCACCACGTTGTAATTGCCTGTGGCGAGATGAACGTAACGCCGCATGCCTTCGGGCTCGCGCCGCACCACCATGCACACTTTGGCATGCGTCTTCAATCCCACCAACCCGTAAATCACGTGAACCCCGGCGTCTTCCAAACGCTTGGCCCACACAATGTTGTTAGCTTCATCGAAACGCGCTTTTAGCTCCACCAGGACGGCCACCTGCTTGCCGTGCTCGCGCGCCTCAAGCAAAGCGTCTACGACCGGAGAGTTGGGGCCGACGCGATACAAAGTCTGCTTGATGGCGAGCACCTGCGGGTCAAGCGCCGCCGCACGCACGAAGTCAATCACCGGAGCAAAGCTGTCATAGGGTTGATACAACAAAATATTGCCGCGACGCTTGATGGCGGCGAAAATGCTCTCTTCCTCGGTAAAAACACGCGAAATGTAAGGAACAAATGGCTGATCCCGCAAATCGGGGCGGTCCACTTCCAATAACACCCGCAGGTCGGCCAGACCGATCGGGCCGTCGGCGGTATAGACCAGATACGGCGCCAGGGCCAGATTGCCGACGAGAATATCGCGAATCTTCTTGGGCATGCGCCGATCCACTTCCAAGCGCACCGCCGAGCCAAACTGGCGCATGCCAACGCTGTGCTCGATCGCCGCCAACAAATCCGATGCCTCATCCTCTTCGATCTCAAGGTCGGCGTCGCGGGTCAGGCGGAAAGGATACGCCGCCACGACTTCCAGTCCGGGGAAAAGCATTTGGAGATTGGCCGCCACCACCTCCTCGATCCAAACAAAGTTATTGGCGACTACCGATTTTAACCCCAACGTCTCATAATTCTCCGCCTGTTCTTCTTCAGGGATACGCAAGAGCCGTGGGAAAATCGTGGGAATCTTCAAACGGGCGAAACGCTCGCCGTGAACAGGATCGTTGACCACCACAGCCAGGTTAATGCTGAGATTTGAAATATGTGGGAAAGGATGGCCAGGGTCAAAAGCCAGCGGCGTCAGAACCGGGAAGATGTCGTTCTCAAAGTAATGGTTCAGCAGCTTGCGCTGCTTTCCCTTCAATTCCTCATAGCGCAAGATGTGGATGCCCGCCGCGCGCAACTTCGGCAGCACATCGTTCTGCCAACAATTCATCTGTACATCCAACGTCGGCAATAATTCCAGGCGCACCGCGGCCAATTGCTCGGTAGGCGACATTCCGTCCGGCGGCGCTTCAACGACGCCCGCCGCCAACTGCCGGCGCAAGGCCGAAACACGGGTCATAAAGAACTCGTCGGTGTTGTTGGAAAAAATGGAAAGAAACTTCACCCGCTCCAACAAAGGATGGCGCTGTTCATCCAAAGCCTCCTCCAAGACCCGGTAGTTGAACTTCAACAGGCTCAATTCGCGGTTGAAATAGAGGCTGGGATCACTTAAATCCAGAGAAGATTTTGCCTCAGCATGTTTCGGCATAGCCATCGCCTTTCTTACTCAATCGCTCACGGCTCCAACGGCAACACATACAACAACGCACCGTCACTGCGTCCCCACACCTCCGGGAAATACATCTCGCGAAGCGTCGCAGGGATCGCCCGATAAGCTCCGGGAACGGCAGCCCGCAATACGTAAGTCACCTGATAAGTGCCGGCATCCAGTTCAGAAACAAAAAACGCAGCATGATCAGCGTGCAACTCGCGGCGTTCAAAAGGATCACGCCACCAGCTGGAAAAAACAGAAAGCTTGGACAGACTGGGATCCCCGGTTTCAGGGCTCTGCGATCCGCCGGACAACGCCGCGTTGACCGGCGCAAAACCCGCCGGATATGGATCCGCCAGCAAAACAAACGCGCGCTTTTGCGGCGCAACCAGAGTCAATCGCACCTGCACCAGTTCCCCGACGCGCACTTGCTGCACAGGCACACACAAAGCGGGATCGGCAGGCGCCTTTCCCACCGCGCAATACTCGCGACGTAGCATCATCCCGCGACTTTCAGCCGTCAACTCCGACGCAATCCGAATCGGGGATACATAAGCGTCATAATACAAGGTTCCCGCCCCCGAGGTGCGCGAGATTTCGAGGATATTGGCAAGATTGCGCTGCAACGAAACGACGCCGCCGGGCTGCACTCCCGCCTGGAATTGCCAGACTTGAGCGCCGGCAACGCCGTTATACAGAGACGCGCCATTCAACGAGATTCCCCAGGAGTAGTCGGGGTAAGACTCATCACTGGCGGCCATATAATCGGCAAGCGCCATCACCGACCAGGAAGTCTCATACGCCGTCGCCCAACCATCCGCCCGACGCGCTGCCAGCAACCAATTCAACGCCTGCGGCAACATCGGATCGTCCGGAGCAAAACGCGCCATCGCATCAACGACCAATGCCGTCACCTGAGTCTTGGTACCCCAAGTCGCCGAGGTCGCAATCTCCCAGTGCGCTCCGGTTGCCGTCAACTCGGCTTCGTCGGCAAAAGAAGAAAACAACGATTTCAGACGGGTATCCGAAGAGTCTACCACCCCTAATGCCAGGGCCAGGTAAGCGCGTCCGGCAGAGTCCAAGCGATCACGAACAGTATAAAGCGCCGAGCCGGCGCCTGTGGGCCAGGCATACTCCGCCTCAGAAAGCACATAGAGTATAAAAGCATCCTGAGAACCGGCCGTCCCGCCTTGCAGATCGGTTTCCAATGTCGCATAAAGGTAAGCCAATGCGCGCTCCAGGACATCCTCACGCACTGCAAACCCCGCCTGTTGCGCGCGAGCCAACCCCAATGTGACGTAAGCGGTCAGGTGCACCATGCTTACGTCTTGCCGCCAGCCCCAACCACCATCCGTGTTCTGGCGCAAATAAAGCAGATCGCGCGAATTTGCCACAGCCACATGCAAGCGCGATGCAAGCGTCGAAGTCTCCGCTCCCTGACTTTGAAGCGCCCGGTAAACCGTCAAGGCAGGCAAGAAACGCCCCACAAGAACGTCGTTGGTGTCGTAGGGATAACGCGCAAGAAATGCCAATCCGTCGGACAGCACCGTGGACAGAGCAACGTCTACACGCACATCCAACGTGCTTGCGTCTCCGGCTGTAGTTGGGAGCGACACCGTTTCTATGCGGACGCCGGCCTCCGTCAGCATCCCCGCAATCTCCATCACATCCGGCGCCTCATACCGGTAGACCGGAATTCCAGCGGCGTTTCCACCCACCGTAGCCCGCGCCACATCCTGGTAGCTTCCTCCCTGGGCCGAAAAAGTGAGCGGAACCAATTGCACGCCACTCTGTGGCAATACCAAAGTCCACGCGACCTGCACACTTCTTCCGGCGGAAATCGCCACCATACGCTCCGCCGAGTCCTCCACCGCGGCTAACCCGGGGTCCACCGACACCGTCACATTGAGATCACTGTCGGTAGTGTTATACACCATCGCCGCGATCTGCGCTCGGTCTCCGGCTACGAAGAACTGCGGCGTGATAGGACGTATCACCAGAGGCTTGGTTACACGCAACTCGACGCTGTTCTCGCCCACAAGCGTATCCGCCGTGATCGCCTGAGCGTTCACCACCCAGGTTGTCAACGGATCCGGGACTTCCAGGGATATTTGAGCTTCGCCCTCTTCGCCGGTCCGCAGTCTTGCTTCCCACAGCGCCGAATCGGGGAACTCTTCGCGCAAAGGCGCCCCACCCACCGTGGCCTCAGCCGCGTCGGCTAACGATTCCGGTGAATACAAATCAAATTGCCGCACCGCCTCCGCCGCCAAATCGGATGCGTAGCCCTCCAAACGGCTCAAAAGCACCAACAACGAATCCCCCGACACCACTCGCAGAGGCCGATACCCATAGAACGCATCAATCGTTGAGGGGGGAGAAGTGCGGCGCAACATCAATACAGCCTTATCCACAACCGAGAGACCGACTTCAGCATCCACCGGGTTTCCTTTGACATCCAGGGTACGCACCAACAAAGACATCGTCTCGCCAGGTGCATAGAACGGTTTATCTGGAATCAAATCAACGGTCAAGACTTGATCGGCAAGAGCGACAGACAGCGCGACATAGCCGGCACGAACATCCGGGACAGGATGTTCCGCGTCCATCGCGCGAATGAGCACAAACGAGACATAGACGTTGGGCGCATAGCCATCCTTGATTGGCAATTCAATCATTGGATTGGGCGTATCAAACGTAAACTGCTCGACATCCAACACGCCATCGCACTCCACCGTCATCAACACCTGGTAAGCGCCATCAAAAGGCGTGGGCAAAAGAATATGGGCGGTGTCGCCAACCTCATACGCGACAGCGTCGGCAACGGGCGTAATCCGGCCGGAAGTCGTCGGCCAAAGCATACCGTCGGCGCCGCCCGCCCAAACGAAAGCCTCAGTGCGCACCAGGGCGCCGCCCTCATCCAATGACTCGGCGGCGAGCACATAGGCTCCCCCAGCCGCAAGAGTAAAGTCGGCGGCGGCCTGCCCGGCGGCATCCGTAGTGACCGTGGCGGTAGACACTGCCGTGTCGCTATACACCCAACCGGAAGACGCCAGGGCGGGCTCAGAGGACTGCCGGTACCAGTTTCGCGCAGTAAGCGTCAATGTGACCTCGCGATCGGCAACCGGCAATTCGGTCCAGTCAGAGGCCGAAACCGTTGCCACCGTCTTGTCACCGGGGCGCAGCACCTGCCGATCGGGCCGGACCTTCAGATAGAAATTCGCCGGGTGAACCCTCACCTCGCCTCGCCCGCTGATGGGAAAACCGCTATCGTCCAGCATCGTCACCTCCACAATCCAGCGCTGTGGAGGCGTAGCGGTTTTAGCCGCCAACAGACTCAACTCGGATGGCAGTTCAATGAGGAATTTCCCCGCTATGTCGGTCGCGCCTTTTCCGGAAGCAATCACACGGCCAGAACCTCCCACAAAACCCGCCGTATCGCGCATCCCATCGTCGGGTTCAGCCCGCACCGTCCATGAAAGCGACGCCTGTCTCAGCGGCCCGCCCAACAGATACGTGGCTTGCACGGACACCCGCACAGCAGCGCCGCTAAGCACCCCGGCAAACTCAGGCGTAACCGCCACCTCAAATTCCGGTTTGCGATAAGCTACCACCGAAAAATCTGCGTTCCAACCCGGTAAAGACACCCTATCGCGCAGCGCAACTGCCAGACGATATTGTCCCAACAAAGCCGTAGATGGCAGTTGAATAAACCCATCAAAAGCGCCCATCTCGGACAACGTCAAGGTGTCGGAATAGACCACATTCGACAGTGAATCCCGTAAAGTCAGGAACACCGTCGTATTCGCCGCAGACAACGCATAGCCGTCTTCCTTCTTCTGACGAATAACCCCGCGGAAATAGACACTTTGCCCGGGACGATAGACAGGGCGGTCAGTGTAGACAAACAGATCAGACTGCGAGAAAGGACCGGTGTCAAGCGCAATGTCAAACGCCTGAGGTGTGACGTCGCTTTGCCAATTGATCATCGCAACGCCAAATCCAGGCGCACCGGGACTTCCCACGATCGCCGCAACATTCTGCCAGAGGTTTTCCCGAGGACTGATGGGAATGCGCGCCAATCCGTCCGTATCGGTAGTTCCGGCAGCGATCAACAACCCCTCTCGATCCACCAAACGCACGGCAGTGCGGCTGATGGGGGCGCCGCTGCGCAAGTCCGTAACCCAGGCCAGAGCCTCTTTTTCCGCCAGCTTCAAAGTGATATGGTCATTAACCACGGCCAAGTTGATACCATGCCGTCCCCATCGCGTATCCCATTCCAGGCGATAGTAACCGGGATCCAACGGCCCACCCCGGCGGGTCAAACTCACCGCGGCGACAGTGGTCTCATTAGCCGGCGCGTCCAGACTTTCATCCCAATCGCGCAATGACTCCGCATTTTCAGGGCGTGCCCCTCCCTGGACAAACTCAGCCTCGGTCAAAGAGAACAAAGAGAGAGCCAACGCATTCTGATTCCGTACCAGAAAATAAAACTGAGGCGATTCAACAGCGTCCAACGTCGCAGCGTCAAAAGCCGCCATCGGCGCAACCAACGACTCCAAATTCCCCGTCGTGAAACATGCCGAACCCTCTTCCGTCAACTGATTTCCATAAACATCGGCAATGCCTGGGAGCACCGTGACGCAATACTGAGCACGCGGCTGCCTGCCCCAGGAAAGATGGTAGACGTGGGTAGTCGCATCGAAATACTGATAAAGGCCATCGGGTGCCGGGTCAATGCGAATATGGTCCGGCAGAGTTTGCGGATCAATCATCCCGCCCAGGAAGATCCGCACAGGCTCGTAGAGCGAGGCGCTCACAGCGCCATCGTCGGGAAAGAAACCCAATACCCCAGGGGCAGGGACCGTTTCAAATGACCATGCCTGAGGATTGCGCAACGGGGCGCTCGACACCGCGCGGGCGCGCTCCCCCACACGCGCGCTATACCGCATGCTCAAAGTCAATGGCTGCGTGGGAGTGAAAACCAGGACGGCGCCGGCGTCTTCCCAGGTCACCAAACCGGGTACGATGGCGCCATCGGCGCCCCGAAGACTAAACACGCTGGCCGTGACTTCCTCATCCATTGGCGTATTAAAGGCAACCCGGATGCCAGCATCCAGCGGGACATCCTTCTGCCCAGACTCCGGCTGCTTGCTCTGAATCGCCGGCGTCGCAGTAGTGAACGACCAACTATAAGGAGACGCCAGATTTCCGGCGATGCCCTTAAAATCAGTTCCTAACGTCACCGAATACATGATGCCGGCGGCCCAACCACTCAACGGAGTATAACGATACAAAGATGTATTGACCCACAATCCATCACCGATCGCCGCAGGCGAAAATGCCAGAGGCAAAACCGGGCAGTCGGCTTTGGCTGCCTGGCCTGCACAATTCGAGGGAACCACAGGTTGGTTGAAGGCGATCAGCACCGGAGCATCTGTGCGCATATCGAGACTACCATTGCTCGGACTGACACGAGTCACCGTAATGGGCGGAATTATCGAGAAGGCAAAGGCCAGCTCGGTTGCGAGCGGCAGACCCTCAAGAGATCGCGCCTCGGGGCCGACAGAAACGCGATAACGTGTTTCCGCAGCCAATGCCCTTGGACGCAGCAAAATCGTCGCATCATCTTGCCAGATCAAGTCGCCTTCAACGGCAGGGAAAACATGAAGGGAGCTTTCAACGCTACCCCGATCCATGGATTGGTCAAAACGCACTACAATATCTGTGGTGGACAATGCCAGCTCGCCGGTCCGCGGCGTATGCTCGACAACAACCGGCGCGTAAGGGCCCTCCGGCAGAACCGTCGCAGGGGGTGCAGACTCCGACGTTGCCGTGGGCATAGGGGACGCCGTAGGTCTGAATGAGGGCAACCCAAACGGCAAGGCATCACAACCAACTGCCAACACCATCACAAGAATGAGAACTACTCCTGACAATGCACGCACGACAGATTTGTGCATAGAACACCCCCTAGAATTTAAGACTTGCCCTTTGGAAAAACTACCAACAGAAGACCGTTTTCGACCCAAGCATCGGCCCGAGTTGCATCCACCGGGACATTTAGCCTTAGCGTGCGGGAGAAACGTCCTCGCGGCTGCTCCTGAAGCATATAACGCACATTGCGCGGCGAAGGCTTTGTTGTTCCCGTTATCACCAACTCGTTATCGGCATAAGCAATTTCAAGATCACCCGACGAAAGCCCCGGAACGGGAGCCTGTATCACCACTTCCTCCAACGTCACATAAACATCCACGGCTAAACAGAAATCCACTCCCTCGACATATCCCAGGGCGCGATCCACATATCGAGGAATACGTTGAGAGAAAAGCGCCAAACGTTGCGTGATATTTCCAAGCAACGAACGAGAGCCTGAGGATTTTACTTTCAAATGTTGCATATCACAAATCCTATCTTAACAAAACTCTCTCGTTATTCCAACGAGAGAGTTCAAAGCGTCACGCCATCGCACAGCCTACGCTAACATCTGCTGAATGCGCTCTAAAACCTTTTTTACGGATGCTTTATCAGGAGCCACACACGGAACGACCTCCACAGTGTCAGGCAAATTCAACAAACGCTGAATCTCATCGGGCGCCAATGCCGAACTCAAATCCTGCTTGTTGGCAACCACAATATGAGGAACGTTAGCCCGCTTACGGAAAAGCCGAACAATCTGCATAGCATCCATCAGACTGGTGCGATTAGTGCTATCCACCATCAAAACAAATGCGTCCATCTCCCGGCTCAGAATCGGCCACATAAACTCAAAACGCGCCTGTCCAGGAGTGCCATAAAGGTGAAACACAGAGTCCCCTAACCGCCTCTGTCCATAATCCATTGCCACGGTGGTTTCCTGTTTGGTGCCCTGAGCAACGCCAGCTTCAGTAATACGCCGCTCGGTTGTTACGATGTCAATATCGCTGGCGGTGCGAATAAACTGAGTCTTCCCGGCGCTAAAAGGACCGGTCACGACCACTTTATAAGTTTTCATCGGTTCCTCCTGGTCTCATCCTGTTGCTTGGGGGTGACGGAAGTCCACAAAACGATACCCCATTCCTCTCTCGGTAAAAATGTAACGTGGATTCGACAAATCAGGCTCAATTTTTTTTCTTAAGTAATTGATATACAGACGCAGATAAGAAACTGCGTCTTGATATTCATATCCCCACACTTTCGACAACAACGTTCCATGAGGGACTGTCCACCCGGCATTTTCAATCAAATGGCGTAAAAGCCGAAATTCGGTTGGGCGCAATTTAATACTCTCGCCGCGAGCAATAACTTCGGCCTTATTAAAGTCTACGCTTAGATATTCATCAATCCGCAAAACAGAGGACTCCGACAAAGCTACTGGCTGTGTCCGTCGCAAAACTGCTCTCACCCGGCTGACCAATTCCCGTGGGCTGAAAGGTTTCGTCACGTAATCATCCGCACCCAGATTCAGCCCCTGCACTTTGTCCTCTTCCGAATTACGAACGGTCAGCATAATCACCGGCGCACTGGAAATCTCACGGATCATGCGCAAAGTCTCAAAACCGTCCATTTCCGGCATCATCACGTCCAAAAGGACAATATCCGGCATTTTCTCGCGGACCCGGTCTAACGCGACCAGACCATTGGCAGCTTCAATCACACGGAAACCTTCCATTTCCAGATTGATACGAACAAAACGAATAATACGCGGCTCGTCGTCAACGACCAAAACCAGAGGATGAGCATCCTCATTCCCGGATGAAGGTAACAATCTGCTCTTCTCCCTCTGTCTGCAAGATTTCCATACTCATCACACGATGCCAGGGGTAAATCACCATATTTGTCTCCGGCAACAAATAAGTCACATCGCGACCATCGCGCAAGCGCGGGCTTGTCATAGCAATATACTGGGATTGGGGATCGGGCAATTCATCCACTTCCCCGACAACTGCATCTTCATTTTCGATGTGCAATAGAATTGTAATTGGCATAACCACTCCCTCAATTCACATATCGTCCGAATTCGAACATGACCTTACTTTTCGCTTGTGTAGATGCGCACCTTCATACGCATAGTGCCAAACGTCAACGAATCACCATCGCGGAAAGCGTAGGGCAAATAAGGCGTCACACGCTCACCATTCAAATAGGTCCAATTTGTGCTATCCAAATCCTCAACAAAACATGTGCCATCTCGAGTGTAGATCCGTGCGTGTCGGCGCGAAACCCCTAACTCAAGCCCGCCATCGGCTGTCATGTCCAAATCCGGGAATATCCCCTGAGCAGCATCCAGACGCCCAACCAAAATTTCTCGATCTGCCGAGAGCAGCACTTTTCGTCCGGTGTTTAGCACTTCAACTTCGATATTAATAACGCGATTTTCCGCCTCATCCTCCTGACCTTCCTGACGCGGACGCGCCACCCGCCCATCCTCCTGCTCAGGAAGCGGTTCTGTTCGCAATGGTCCTCCCGAAGGTAGATAAGTGCCACACTGCACACAAAAAAGTGTCCCAGGCAAGTTTTCAGCGCCACACGATGGACATATAATTTTGCTTCCCTTCTGAGACATCCTTACCTCCAAAGCTTACCCTAAGGGCATTGATAGAGCGCGTGTTCCATAACGTAACCGTTTGCGTCCGGTCCCGGTCGGTTCCCCCCCTTGAGAAATCCTTCCGACCTCTGACATGGCAGCCTGTCCCAACTCTTTGTAGCCCATATCAAACAACTTTGTGGCGGCTGCCTCCAAATAACGCGTAGCCTGTTTAGAGTTACCACCTTCCAATGCGGCCCAGGCACGCTCCTGCAATTGAAACACATTTAAGCGCATAAGAATATTGAGCATTCGCGGCGATATCGGTTCTTCTTTCGGCGCCAACGAGAATTCTACCCGCAGTTCTTGATACAACCGCACTTTGGCCGATGTAGGAACTTCATCGGCCTGTAATTCAAAACGCACGAGACGGTGATCTCCGGCAGACTGCTCTTCAACAACGATCTCCAGCATTATTGAGACAGGATCATTAACCGTCAAATTGCCCAAACTGATCGGTTGACCGGCCTGATATTCCAACGATTCCATGTAAGGCATCGCACGATGAACGTTCTTTATGGTCACACCTTGCGCCAGAATAGCTTCCACCTGCATCCGCTGCGCGAGAATATTGCTCAATCCTCGAATCTCATTTTGCAAAACATCGCGCACCTCGGCTGGAGAATGAATATATCGCGAAATGCCGCCGCCATAAAGCGCCAGCTTGTCCAGGAATACGTCGTTCCAGTCCTCGCCTATACCCAGCGCCGAAATGCCGATGTTCTGCGCTCCGGCGCGCCTGGCCTCAGACAAAGCAAAATCCTCATCGCCGTAAGTACGCCCGTCTGTCAACAGAATAACATGGTTGACAGTGTTATTGGCAGTGGAATTCTGCACCTGACGCAATCCGGAGAGCAACCCCTGGTAAATCTCTGTGCCGCCACCGGGAGTCATCGCGGCGATCGCCGAATGGAAGAAATTGGTATTGCGAACATAATCGGAAGGCGCAAGCACTTCAGCGCGATCGCTAAAAGCCACAATCGCCAACCGATCGTCTGGATGCAAAGCATTCAACAAGTCAGTGGCCGCCATCTTGACATTTTGCATCCGCGCTCCCTTCATAGAGGTGCTGCGGTCAATAACCAGCGCTAAATTCAGGCGCTGACGTGTCTCGGCCAAATCCTTCTTTGCCCGAATGTCCAACAGCACATAAAGCATCTGCGGTGTTGTCAGAACTGGCAAAGCCCGCATGTTCTGCAGAAGTTCCAATGCAATAGGAGCGCTATCGGAGAAACCACGTTTTTCCCGCTGACGGTCATAAGAGCGTCGTAATGACAGGTCACGCAGTACTTCATAAGCCTCCTGAACATCGCGAAAAAGCGCTGCATTACCGCCATCTGCGCTGTCAGGGTGATATTGACGCGCCTTGTCTCGATAGGCCTTCTTAACTTGCTCCTCATCAGCATCCCCAAGAATGCCGAGAACCGCATAATAATCCTTTTGCGGATCAATGGTGGGCATTAAACGTCTCTTTCACTCCTCAGGCTGGCAAACTTCAGCCAAGACGACGGTAATATTGTCATTACCACCGGCAGCATTGGCAGCATCAACCAGCCGAACACACGCCTGATCAAGCGAGGCGGATTCATCAACCATGCGCACCATTTCGCTTTCTTCCATCATCGTCCACAATCCATCGCTGCACAAAAGCACCCGATCGCCCGGCAGCACCGTATGGGTTGATACATCCACTTGAAGAGTTTCCCCCTGTCCAATCGCACGGGTCAGAACATTGCGCTGTGGATGAACCGCGGCCTCTTCATCGGTCAATTGCCCCACTTCCTTGAGGCGGCTGACCAGGGAATGGTCATTCGTTAGCCGCTTAATCGTCTCACCCCGGCGCAACAAGTACGCGCGACTGTCGCCGACATGGCCGATAAAAATGCGACTGCCCATGATCATGCCGCATGTCAAAGTACAGCCACTACCCGGCACATCCTGCGTAACCAAACGGTTGGCCTCCGACATCGCATTCCGCACGACCTCGTGAATGGAAGGCTGGTCCGGGCCGCGATTGGAACTGACCAAAAGCGGCAAATAAACTTGAGAAATCAAATGGTGAGCCGCCGTCCGCAACGACAACGAACTGGCAACTTCACCGGCCTGGTGGCCGCCCATGCCATCCGAGAGCATGATAAGAGCAAAAGGAGGAGCCGCAGCATCTTCGGCGTTCTGCTCGCCCATGAAAACAAACAAAGCATCCTCATTGTGCGGACGAACGCGTCCTACAGCCGTCAACCATCCCATAGCATAGGCACCGGAATATAATTTCTTCACGTCAGGTGATTCGACCGGCAAAGTCTCGACATCAATGCCTAAAGTCTCAGGCTCAACAGTTTTATCAACCGGCTTTTCTGTCTGCTTGTCACCAAAGAATTGTTGAAAAAACGCTTTTAGACCAGCCATGTCCGCTCCTTCACCCTAAAAAATCATGCCGGAATCGCATAAATATAATGATCTGAAGAGCCAATGTAGATGACCCCACCAACAATGACAGGGGTGCTGGTAATGGCGCCTTCGGTTTGATAACGCCAACGCAACGCCCCAGACTTCGCATCCAAACAATATAGCGCCCCATCCACGCCGCCAATATAGACAGCGTCATGATAAACTGCCGGTGAGGCAGTCACCTGTCCCTCTGTCTGGTAACGCCAGACCAAACGGGCATCCGTTACATCCAATGCGTAGACATACCCATCTACCGATCCGAAAAATACGAGAGTATTCCAAACAGCCGCTGTCGAAACGATGCTCCCACCGGCTCGATAACGCCAGGCGACCCACCCGGAGCCCGCATCCAATGCATAGAAATTATTGTCCAGAGATCCGACCAACACCATCCCCGCACTGACCACAGGCGCAGACAAAATTCCCCGTCGAGTAGGATAACGCCAACGTATTTGACGGCCCAGCTTCAGGCAATAAACAACACCCATCTGGCATGTGAAGAAAACTTCGTTGTCAAGGACAAGAGGACGTGCTCGCACTTCCCCATCAGCATCATAGGACCACGAAAGGCTGCCACTTTGCAAGTTGATCGCGTGAATCTTGTGGTCATCAGAACCGATAAAGACGTGGTTATATTCGATATAGGGAGAGGAAAAAATCCGCCCTTTCGTCGGTCGTGCCCAGGAAAGTTGCCCGGTCATAGTATCCACAGCATAGACGACTTTATCCGTGGAACCAAAAACTACCTTGTTCTCGGCGACCCAAGGGGTCGAAGCGATTCCACCCTCAGTGGGATACTTCCACAGGAACTTCCCGGAATCCATATTCAATGCATAGAGGTTATTATCGTAACAAGGAACAAACAAAGTCTTGTCCTTGAACGCTACGGAGCCGCGGATCTCATCTTCACAGGCGAAACGCCATACAGGCTTAACCACCGCCGAGCCAGAAGATTTCCCTTCTGTCACAAGCATCCCAGATGAAAGCCCCTTAGCCGCCGGGACTCCAAGCAAAGCGCGCTTAAACTCTTCTGCTGATCCCCAGCGCAAGTTGATATCATATTGAAGTGTCTTTTCAATCACCTCAACCAGCTCACGCGAAACAGTAGGATTGGTTTTATGAATGGGGCGTTCATGAAAAGAGAAAGGCGGCTCAAGCTGTGGATTTTGCTTGCTTAAGAGATGATGAAGGGTTGCTCCCAAAGCATAAATATCACCACGGGGTTCGGCAACGCCGCGATACTGCTCAGGCGGCGAATAACCTTCTGTTCCGATGATGGTTCCTTTGGTGCCACTTTGAAAAAGCTTGGCAATGCCAAAGTCAACCAAACGAATGCGATCGTGCTTGTCCAACATAATATTCGCGGGCTTCAAGTCACGAAAAATGATCGGGCGAGGTTTGTGATTATGCAGATAAGAAAGCACATCACAGAGCTGAACAGCCCAATTCACCACCTTGGCCTCCGGCAAGAAACCATCAACTTCCGAAAGCAGAGCCTCCAAGTCTTTGCCGTCAACGAACTCCATCACCAGATAACTGCGCGAACCCTCGGTGAAATAGTCATAAACTTGGGGAATAACCGGATGACTCAGTGTAGCCAAGATGCTCGCTTCGCGTTCGAAGTTACGCACGATCATCTGCCGGACCTGAGGATCAGTTGCGGTATTGATCATCTCTTTCATCGCGCAAAGTCGCACGACCCCGGAGAATCGCAAGTCCTGGGCCTTATAGACGGCACCCATCCCGCCTACCCCAATCACGCCCAAAATCTTGTAGCGTCCCTGGAGCTGTACACCGACAGAAAGCAGTCCCTCGCGATGGGTCTGGCTCTTAGGAGGAGCGGCCTGGCGTGTTTTTTGCGTCCCAATAGTGGCGACAGCCCGAGTTTCTCCTGCCGACGACTCAACCAGAGGAGCGGAAGAAGGCGCATCACCCTCGCTCTCGCGGACTGGCATATCTGGGGGCAAATTGGCTTCCACGGTTAGCGGTTTACGCAAGCGCTGCGAAAGCCCCCGAATCTGTCTGGTTTCGGTGGATGGTGAATCGGATTGCTTTTCCTGTTCGGATTCACTTCTTGCGTCTGGCATACCTGGCATCCTTTTGCCCAAGAGGCTAAGTTGATTATACGGGAAATCACCGGAAAAAGCAAACCAGACAAGCGTTTCTTCTAACCCAAACCAACACAGTATTCAAACCACTTTACGCATCTTAGGTTTGATAGATAACCCAAGTTGCTACCTTATGCCCCAAATGAGCTTGTAGTAACGGCTTCAGCCGTCTTCTGGTGCGCAGAACGACTAAAGTCGCTACTACGAACCTCAGGTAGCAACTTGCGTTAGATAAAGTCCGAGAAAGCTACCACATAAGCACAATCGCGAGGCACCGGCATAACTTGTTCTTCTCAGAAGTTATGCTATTCTTGTATTACTTGACCCTTGCACAATCATATTCTTACATATTGTCGCAGCGTATCCAGGTTACGTAATCAAAAGAGGCAAATATGCACAGCGTCTCAATCCCACCCGCCATACCAATGAATGTAAATCTCGAATGTGAGCGATGCGGGCATTCCCAACCTTTTACTATTTCCACCATAGTTTGCCCACAATGCGGGGGCGATTGGATGGAAGTCAGGTATGATTATGAGAGGGTAAGCCGTCTTTGGCCGGACATTCTTCGGCAACGCCCCTTCAGGATGTGGCGTTATCGCGAGTTATTGCCCATCTACAACGACAATTACCAGATCACTATGGGCGAAGGCGGCACAACCATGTTGCGAGCCAACACTTTGGGGATGATGCTGGGAGCTCCCAATCTCTTCATCAAGGACGAACGGCAAAACCCCACCAACTCGTTCAAAGACCGGCAAGCCGCACTGGTTATCTCTATGATGAAAGAAGCCGGGATCACTGAACTGGTCGTCGCCTCGACCGGCAATGTGGCCATCTCTTACTCAGCCTACTCCGCCCACGCCGGCATCAATCTTTGGACATTCCTGCCCAGTCTGGTCCCTCCAGAAAAGATGCGCGAGATCGCCATTTATGGCAGCGAAGTCATCAAAGTCACAGCTTCTTATGACGAAGCCAAAAAAGTGGCGCAACAATTTGCCGAACACAAGGGCATCCTGGCCGACCGGGGTATTCGTAACGTCGGTACTCGCGAAAGCATGAAAACCATTGCCTTTGAAGTTGCCGAACAATTGGCCGCGGTCATGGGGTCGCCTCAGCCGGGGGTTCCCTGGCGCACGCCGGATTGGTATATCCAAGCCGTCAGCGGCGGTATGGGCCCGATCGGTTTTTGGAAAGGGTATGAAGAACTCTACCGCATGGGCCTGGTGGATCGCCTCCCCAAACTGGCACTAATTCAGGCCGAGGGATGCAGTCCGATGGTGCAATCGTTCCGTAAAGGGCTGGCCAATGTCGAGCCAGTCACCGATCCCAACACACGGGTCATTACCATAGCCACCGGCAATCCGGGGCCGGCCTATACGCACCTCTTCAACATCATCAACGAATATGGTGGCACCTTCGAATCAGTTACAGACGGGGAGACTTTCCGTGCACTACATTTGCTGGCGGAAATGGAAGGACTTTCGATCGAACCGGCGGCGGCGGCGGCATTTGCAGGTCTGATTAAGCTGTTCGACAAAGGAGTCATCAACCGCAACGATGTCATTGTTGTAAATTGCTCAGGCCACACTTTCCCGGTGGAGAAATTCCTCCTTGACGAGGACTGGCTCAAGGTGGTCCCGGCAGGCCCAGTAGAAGAGACCATCGGCGCACCCGCACAGACAGCATCCCAGGAACCGTCTTCCGGCGGCCTGTTGGGAGCTTTGGATCAATTGGATGCGCGAGTGCGCAGAATCGCCATTGTGGAAGACAACCCAGAGGCCGCGCGCCTGCTACGCCGAATCCTACAAACGCAGGGGGATTTCCAAATCGTCGAAGCCCACACCGGCAAAGAGGGGCTAACGTTAATTCGCACCAGCCGCCCCGACCTGATTTTACTGGACTTGATGATGCCCGATATGGATGGATTCACGGTCATTGAAACTCTAAAAAACGATGCAGAGCTAAAAGATCTGCCGATCATTGTCATTACAGCCAAAGAGCTTTCATCCAACGACAAACGCCGACTGCAAGGCCAGATTCAGATGCTCCTTCAAAAGGGGTCCTTTATGGACGAAGACTTGCTTCGCGGCATAAACGCCCTTCTGGGAAAAGATGAAGAGGAAGAGTCATGACAAAAATTCTCTACGTCGAAGACGATCTATCCAGCCAACGGCTAGTGCAACGCATTCTCACGGCGGAAGGCTTTGAGGTGGTCATCGCAGACAACGGTCTCGGCGCCATTGAAACGGCGCGCCGCGAGAAGCCCGATCTGATTTTGATGGATATCAATATCAATGGCCTCGACGGTTATGAAGTGACGACGCGCCTGCGCACCATCCCCGGATTGGAAAATGTGCCGGTTATTGCCGTCACCGCGGCAACACTGCGTGGCGATCGGGAACGCGCCCTGGTGGCAGGGTGCAACGGCTATATCGCCAAACCCATTGACGTAGATCGGTTTTCAGATCAAATACGAGCGTATATGGTCGGGCTTGAAGACAAAGTCGGCACCCCAGAAGAGCAGGCAGAATATTTGTTGGAATATAACCAACGGCTGGTCAACCGGCTTGAAGAGAAAGTTCGTGAATTAGAGAAGGCCAACACCGAACTCCAACGCGTGGAAAAAATGAAGTCAGATTTCGTAGTGCTTGCCGGGCACGAATTGCGGACGCCGCTGACGGTCATCTATGGGTATCTACAAATCCTCAAAGCCAACCCGGCTATCCCCGGCGAAGAGACCAGTGAAGGCACTCCCCGGCACTTGCTAGAGAAAGTTTCAGAAGCAGTGCAGCGTCTGAGCGAAGTGATCCAGGACATTCTCAATGTCTCGCTCATTGACGCCGACAAACTCGATCTGGCCCACGAGCCGGTATTCGTCAATTCGGTAGTCCAATCAGTCCTGCACAACCTGCGCAACTTTGGGCCGCAGCGTAAACTCATCTTCGAATTGGGACCGGGCATCAAGAAAGTTCCGGTCATCGAAGGAGACCCGCGCCGGCTGCACACCGCTATTGGCAATATCATTAGCAATGCCATCAAATATACGCCAGATGGCGGCACAATCGCCATTGATGCAGAAGCCCTGGACGATGTCACCCACCTTTGGGTCAAAGACACCGGCGTGGGCATCCCGCCTGAGGAACTGAGCCATATTTTCGAGCGCTTTTATGTCCTGGAAGATGTGGCGCTCCACCGCTCAAGCAAAACAGCCTTCAAAGGCGGCGGACTGGGTCTGGGGTTAGCCGTCTCAAAGGGAATTCTCGAAGCTCATGGCGGCAAAATCTGGGCAGAAAGTCCCGGACACGACGAAGAAAAATTGCCCGGCAGCACCTTCCACATCTTGCTACCGATCGGCAGCCCCTTTTCTAAAGTAGAAGAGACGCCATAAAACACTTGCTGCTTTGAAGCTTTATGGTACAATGTTCTCCAGCGTGGTGGCTGTGGCCTAATGGTTAAGGCACCTGTCTGTGGAACAGGAAACTGTGGGTTCGAGCCCCATCAGCCACCCTAGGCCGGACTTTATAAGTCCGGCCTTTTTCGTAAGTCCCCTATCTTCAACACTCATAACCCAAAGGAACAACCATGTCTGAAGATGAAGACACCTTCCAGGATATATTGGCCGACTACAACCACGACATCGAGCATGACCCACAGGACGCCGACGCCTACTACAACCGAGGTTTCGCCTACTTTGAAATGCAGGAGTATGCAGCAGCTCTGGCCGATTTCACTCACGTTATCGAACTGAACCCGCAAGACGTGGAAGCATACTCCAATCGAGGTTTCACCTACGCCGAGTTGCAACAATACGAGGCGGCGCTAGATGACTTCACACACGTCATTGGCCTCACCCCACAGGATGACGAAGCATATTCCAATCGGGGTCTCACTTACTACAAAATGCAAAACTACGCGGCGGCACTGACCGACTTCATCCACGCCATTGATCTCAATCCGCAAAGCGCCAGCGTTCATTACAATACCGCCTGCGCTCACGCCCTGCAAGGGCATAGTGCAGAAACCTGCATCTGGTTGGAAAAGGCCATCGCACTGAACGAAGACTATCGCTCAATGGCCCACACAGACGCCGACTTCGATGCTGTTCGCGGTAATCCCCGTTTCCAAATCCTCGTCGGCCCGGCAAAGCTGCCCGGCGAATAGCTATCAGCCGTAAGAATCGTCAGAACCGCTTGGAGCTACTTGCCCCGTGAGCAAAAAAACCTTGACAATCACAGGTAGTGTGTTACCATAACGAGCCTGACTGTCGAGAACGGCAAAAGGACCGGCGCTCGCGACAGTCTTTGCCCCCGTAGCTCAAGTGGATAGAGTTGCTGACTTCGAATCAGACGGTTGCAGGTTCAAGTCCTGCCGGGGGTACTTCGGTCCGCCTTATAACGGACCACTTGACAGACGATGCGTTTCGGTCAAAAACAGGTCTATTCGTCTGTTAAGGTACAACGGGGTTATGTTCGAGCATAACCCCGTTTTTGTTTCTTCGGGGTAACTACAAGGGGAAAAACTATTCCTCAAACACAATGTCACGCTTTTGAAGCCAGGCATCGCCAAATTCGCGCGGGATAATCCAGGTCGTGCCCACCTTCGTGCCAGGCACACGCCTGGCGGCCAATTCTTTGCGGAAATAAGCCCCAGACACTCCCCCAGCTAACGCCAGAAGGCGTGCTGTCCATCCATGCACCAGCGTAGCGCGGACATCATCCGCGGACATTGCAGCAAGGTCTGCTAGTTCTTGAATTGTTAACCGTTTCACGTTTATCCTTTGCGGTTACGTCTTTGATACAAGTGACATTATAACATTGACGTAACCAAATTGTCAAGTACCAAAACGAGCGAATCCCCATGCCAAACCCAGAATAAGGAATATTAGCCTTGGCACAAGTATAAAGTGAACCTGTGGAAACCACAACAAGAGATTGTAAGTCAACAAGTTGGCGAACCAACGAATGCGGAAACTGTTGTGCCAGCAATAAAAAAAGGCCCCTCGCGATGAGGGGCCTCTTGTTTTGAGTACGCGCGTACTCAGGAAAGCAGGGAGAAGAAGTTCTGCTGTTCCTGGGGGACGGGTTTGGCGACGCGGCGTTGTTTGGTTTTGATGACGGGTTGGAGTTGGAGCAGGTCCGCGATGGTGAGCTGCACCGGGGCCGGGGCTGCGGTGGGCGATGCTGCCGGCAGTTCCGGGAGTGGCTCGGGCTGGGCGACGAGGGCGGCCTGCACCAGGGTGGCGAGGGGGAGCGGCGCCGGAGCGGGTTCGGGTTGGGGCTGTGGGCGTGGCGCATCCACAATGGCGCGGGCGATCTGGAGTTGGACGTTGGCGCTGGCGG
>DAOUFX010000160.1:0-21302 GCA_034429675.1 Anaerolineae bacterium
CCGAAACGGTAGAGCGTTTTTGTTGTGTAGAGTGAATGACAACCGGGCGAATAGATGTGCGCGGACGCTTTTGTTGGCCGTTATTCCACCCCGGCGCCTTCCGGAGCAACCGCCTGCGGTAAGGTAAACCAGAAGGTGCTGCCCTCTCCCGGCGTACTTTCAACGCCAACCGCGCCGCCGAGTTTACTAATAATGCGCTGCACGATGGACAGACCCAGGCCATGTCCCTGCGCGCGGGTTATATGAAGCCGGGTAAATTGCGTGAAAAGCTTTGCGCATTGGTCAGCGTCGAGACCGGGCCCATTATCGCGTACCCAGAAGCGAATGAAGGGGGGATTCTTATCAGGGCCGGTCAGGTCGTCGCCATTCGTTTCCGCCACCCGGTTCCAACCCAATTCGATGCACGGCGGTATCTTATCTTCTGGTCGCCCGCCATATTTGATGGCATTACCAATATAGTTTATCCACACTTCTTCTACCCAGGGCCCATAACCGATGGCGGCAGGCCAGGCATCCGGGATAAGAATGACGCTTCGGGACGCCTGGATCTGTGATTCAAGTCTGGCGCGGACTTCGGCGAGAATTTCGTCCATCGCCACCGGCCCGGTGGCAAGGTCTGAGATTTTACGAAGACCGGCTAACAACAAAAGCTCGTCAATAATGTTGACCATCTTTTTTCCGGTTTGCACGATACGCTGGAGATTCTCGTGGATGAGATCGGCAGAAAGGTGCTCCAGGCGCTCATCCAGCAGGACGCCGAAACCCACGACGATGGTGAGCGGGCTTTTCAAGTCATGGGCAACCGTGTGAGCGAAAGCATCCAACTCGGCGTTGCTGGCTTCCAGTTCGACGGTGTAGTTGCGCAAAGTAGCCTCGGCTTCCTTGATCGCGGTGATGTCGCGAAAAACGATGAGACACCCGCTGACCCTTCCGCGCTGGTCGGACAGGGGAGAGAGGCGCAGATTATACGTGCGCGAGTGTTCTGCGTAGGCCAGGGTAATGTCGGTTTCCGTTGTGGCCTGAGGAGACAAACACGTTTTGTTGCCTTTCCACGTGGGCAAAATCGCCGAGATCGGTTGTCCAATAACGGCGCCGAGGTTCGACCGCCCGATGATTTGTAGCATGGCCGGGTTGAGGTCTATGATGCGCTCCCGGTCATCGAGAACCAGGACGCCATCGCTCATAGTCTGGATTACGGTTTCGTGGGCCACCGGCTTGAGGTCGAAGAGGCGCAGGCGGAACAACCCCCAGGTCAGGATTACGCCCATCGCGAGGAAGGCGAACGGACTACTTGGCACCGAGGAAGTTTGGGCCTTCCAGAACACGTCACGAAATGTGTTGAAGACTCCAGGAGTCATCGCAGCAACGATAATGAAGAATACCTGCCGGCGGTAAAGTCCTGGTGCACGTGGAGCTTTGAGCCCCAATGCTCCCAGCGTAAGAGTATACACCAGGGCATGATAGACCCCCGGAACGAAATTCAGGGGTCCGTTAGTATAATGAATAAAAAAATAAGGCCAGGACAATTGAGAAAATGACGGCATAATCCAGACAAGTTGGTGGATCTCGTTTGTCAGCATCAGGATGGTCATAACCAGAGGAATCAACCAGGCAACAATCTGAAGCCAGAGGTATCGCCTGAAACGGAACTGACCAAATTCCAGCGTGAAGTATAACCAACCCAACGGGTTGAAACAGGAGGCAATTTTGCGTACTTTGAACCAAACGTAAGCGCTTTCCGGACGGCGGCACAGAAAAGCTGCGACAATGGACAGGGTATATACGGTGGTTAATGCCATCATTACCATAAAACCGCGAGCACCGGGGGCGTGGCGCCGCCGCCAGATATACTGGGTGACGCCAATAAGGCCGCCACAGGCGACAATGACGCCAACAAAATAATAGATGTAGTACTCTGCCATAGCCATCCCCCAAACATATCCGCGCTTGCCGTTAATGGACTCCCCGTAGTCTGTGTTTAGTTTTCAGCGGGGAGCGAACACGACGCTCTTGGCGCGGATGAGCACCCAAGTATAATAGTATTGTCCTGGAACTAAAATTCCCACTGTAGTTATCCACCATTATAACGCTATTCCAACACTTTCACTACAGATATTCAAAAAAGGGGATATTCTCAAAAATCTGGAGGGCGGGGGTTTGGGGGCGGCGACGCCCACCTCCCGACCCTTACTTCCCCCCTTTTTTGTAAATTGATAACATCAGGAGGTGATGACATGAATGATCCCGTTAAAAACGTCCAGCTGCTAACCTCGCATTCATTGGCTAAACGCCCAACCATTGGGGTTTTGGCGCGGAGGCTCGTTTATTCGTGGGCGATGGCGCAGCTTCAAGGGATGGTTGACGCTTGTCGCGAGCGGGATGTGAACTTGATCTATTTCCCCGGCGGAATCATATATCACCCCGATGGATTTGAAGCAAGCCACAACATCGTCTACGATTTGGCAAGCGCGGCCAACCTTGATGGCCTCATCGTCTCAACCAGCACCGTGACCGGCTCCATTCCCGATGACGAGGGCGTTCAGGATTTCCTGAAACGTTTCTCCCCCCGTCCCATCATCAGCCTGGAGCGTGTTCTGGCCGGCGTTCCCACTGTGCTCAAGAGTGAGTATGAATCCATGGCTGAAGCCATCTCCCACCTGATTGAGGTTCACGGTTATCGCCGTATCGCCTATGTGAACAGAACCGGAGCCGGGCCGCACTACCACCGGTATCGCGCTTATATGGACACCCTGGCCCGCTACGGCATCCCCTACGATCCCGACCTCGTCCTTTCAGAGCGCATCAATCTAACCAGTCTGGGCAAATGGCGCCCCGGCATTGATTTTGAAGCATTGGCAACCTCAGATGATGGATTTGCCGTTGAGGCGTTGCGGCTCTTACAAGCCCAAGGGATACGGGTGCCCGATCAAGTAGCGCTCGTCGGTTTCGACGATATGGCCGTGAGTTGGCTGCTCACGCCGCCCCTGACTACGGTCCGCGCCCCATTCCACGAGATGGGCTACAAGGCCGTCGAGATGCTGTTGGCGCGGTTGAACGGCAAGGAAGTTCCTGAACTCGTGACCTTGCCTTGCAAGTTGATGGTACGGCAGTCATGTGGCTGCATGCCTGAAGAAGTGATCGAGGCCGCCATAAGGACAAAACTCACGCATCCGGATGGACTCAGCGCATCCCAGGCTACGACGCCTTCCAAAGTCGGGATAGAAAAACTTGAGGCGGTTGTGACCAATCATCGCGACGCTATTGTGGCCGAGATACTACAGGCTGGGAGCGTATCAGAAACGGAATCGGATTCCGGTGGTGCGGAACGTCTATTGGACAGTTTTATAGCAGAGCTAAAAGGGCTATCGCCGGGACTTTTCCTGCGCGAATTGAACGACATTCTCAACCATGTTGAAATCACCGGCGACGATGCGCATTCGTGGCAGAACGCCCTTTCGGTATTGCGCCGGTGGATGTGGCCGTGCCTCGACGGGGAAAGATTGGCTCTGGCCGATGACTTATGGCATCAAGGGCGCGTGCTGATCGGAAAAATCACCGGGCGGGCGCAAGCCTATCAGGCATTACAAACCGAAGAGCAGGCTCAGCTCATGCGTGAAGTCGGACAGCGACTCATCACAACCTTCAGTGTAGAACGCCTGATGGACATCCTGACCACCGGTCTGCCCTGGATCGGCTTCCCCAGTGGCTATCTTGCCCTCTACGAAGCGCCGCCGGCCTACCACTATCCCACATCCGATCTGGGCCTGGCAAAATTGGTGTTGGCATACAACGAGAAGGGACGCATTGCGCCAGAACCGAACTGGCAACATTACCCCGCCGGTCAGCTGCTGCCGGATGCGCTGTGGCCGGATAGACAGTTCATCTTCGAGATTGAACCGTTGTGTTTTCAAGAAAACCAGATTGGCTTCATTCTTTTCGAGATGGGACCGCGTGAGGGAACACCCTACGACGTATTGCGCGGGCAAATCAGCAGCGCCCTGGAGGGGGCCTTGTTGGTGGCGAAAGAGGAAAAGTACACCCGCCAGTTGCAAACGGTGGCGGAGGTAACGATGACCACTTCCACCATTTTGGATATGTCCGAGCTGCTGCAGCGAGTGGTTGACATGACCGCTGCCCGCTTTGGATTGTATCACGCCCATATCTACTTGCTCAATGAAGCCGGAGATACCCTGCTTTCGGCTTCCGGCGCCGGCGCGGTGGGCCGGCAGATGGTGGCCGAGAATTACCACATTGACCTTGACGCCGGGCAATCCCTGGCGGCGCGGGCGGTACACATGCGCAAAGGCGAGCTCTGCAACGATGTGCACACAGATCCAAACTGGTTGCCTAGCCCTCTTTTGCCAGATACCCAGGCGGAGTTGGTCACGCCGCTCATTGCCGGCGATGTCGTGTTGGGCGTGTTGGATGTGCAGTCCGATGCGACCAACGCCTTTACCGAAAACGATCTGCGAATTCAAAGCACTCTGGCCGGGCAAATTGCTTCAGCCCTGCAAAACGTCAAACTATTTGAACAGATCACCCTGGCCAACGCCGAAATTCACACCCTCAACGAACAGCTCAAGAAAGAGAACCTGCGTATGACCGCCGAACTGGACATAACCCGGCGCTTACAGCAAATGCTCCTGCCCTCCGATCAGGAGTTGGACCAGATTGAAAACCTGGACATCGCCGGCTTCATGGAGCCCGCAGACGAAGTAGGCGGGGATTATTACGACGTGTTGCAACACAAGGGAGCGGTGAAATTCGGCATTGGCGATGTGACCGGGCATGGGCTGGAAAGCGGGATGCTGATGCTGATGCTGCAAACATCCGTGCGCACTTTGCTGACCAGCGAGGAAAAAGACCCGGTGCGCTTTATGGACGTTCTCAACCAGACGCTTTACCAAAACCTGCAACGCATGAACGTGGACAAGAACCTGACGTTGGCGTTGGTGGATTACGCCGCCGCACCGAATGCGCGATCCGGGCAGATGCGTTTGATCGGACAGCACGAACAGGTGATTGTGGTGCGAAAAGGCGGCCAGATCGAGTTGAAGGACACCTTGGAGCTGGGGATTCCACTGGCCTTGATCGCCGGGATTACCCAATTTGTAAAAGAAATCCCCATAGACCTGGCCCCAGGCGATGGCATTGTATTGTACTCCGACGGCATTACCGATGCCGTCAACGAGGCAAACCAGCTCTACGGGCTGGAGCGCTTATGCATGGCGCTCAACCGGCACTGGGCCAAAAGCGCAAAGGACATCAAACAAGCCGTAGTCACCGACATCCGCCGCTTCATTGGACGGAGAAAAATCTTGGATGACTTGACCCTTTTGGTGATCAAACAACGCTAGACGTTGCCAGCACCTGCTCCTCCAGCAGCTTCACCAGCTGGGGGTCAGTCAGGTGGCGGGGGATTTTGATCTGGTTGTAGTTCCCGACAAAATGGCGCGCGAACAATGCCGCGTGGAGCAGGTCGAAACTGCCCGACTTTACCCACTTGACTTGGGGAATGGCTATGTCCCGGACATGGCGGCACTCATCAAACTCCATGTTGGCGGAGCACAGGCAGCGATCCAGTTGTTGTGCGGCCTCATCCAGGGGGTTGCCCGTCGTAGTGGGCAAGTCACTCCCTGTCAGTTCTAGGTAAAGCACGTAACGTTCGGGATTATGAGAAATATCCAGGGCAAAAGTATAGTCGCGCAAGCACACATTGCTCCCCGCGAGCCAGGCTTCTGCCATACAACTCACGGCAGTATTGAGGTGCGCCTCGGTGGTCTTTTCGCCGACCAGATCCAGTTCAACCGATTTTCTGCGCACGAAGAGCAATCTTGGCGATTGGTGACGATATCCGACGATTGTGACAATATCACCCAGCCGGTAGCGATAGAGTCCATTGTAAGTGGTCATCACCAGTTCGTAAGACTCGCCCACCGTCAAAGCGTCCGCCAGCACCGTTTGCGGCTGCGCCTCATCCATTTTAGCGACGGGGATGAACTCGAAATAAGCCGAATCTGGCGTGAGCGTGTATGTGTTGGAGTTTGGCTGTAAGGAGATGCCAATCGTTCCCTCGGATGCCGCATAAACGGCGCCGCAAAACGGCATATTACCCACATAAGCACGAACTGCGGGGATATTTACGACAAAGTTGCCGGTGGTCACTGCACTGATTCGGGTCATATGCGGCCAGATACGTGGTACGATCTCTGAAAATCCGGCGGCGGCGATCTGGCGCAATTCCGCAGCGCGCGCCGGGTCCGGGGAAAGCCGGGCGGTCAGGCTCGCCCGCACGTCAGGCGGCAGGTTCAAATCATCGGACAAGGTCCCGTGCTCAATGTCGTCCATGAGCTCTTCCCAGCGCTGTTCCATGGTCATCAACCATTGTAGCACTTGGGAAGCAAAAATGGCTGTAATGTACTGTGCGTTGCGATCGCGTAGCCCATACAGCGCATGCAAATAGCGAGCGGTGGCCATATCTTCGAGAGAGAAAACTTCAGGCGCTGAACACCAGAGGAGCGGAATGATCCCCGATATACGTTGCATTCCCGCGCCTGTGGCTGTGCTCATAGACATCTCTGGCGTGGACGGTTTCTGCGACTGGGCGTAGCTCATCAATGAAATACCTTTGCCCAATGTAAACCTTGGCCTCGGCGCCTGACTGGGCGCCAGAACCCCGGCAAGTATGCCGTAGATCATGCCAAATCCGCGTTGATGGCGTATCCTGGGAATCACCTTTGCCGGGCCGGTGGTGCCGGAGGTAAGAATCAATCCGACCATGGGTTTAACCGTCAGTATATTGGTTTCTCCTGCCTGCATCCGCTGAATGGCGGCTTCATAGTCGCTGTATTGGCTGAGCGGCACGGAATCACGGTAGCGATCGGCCAGCGATTCCCCGGCCAGGACTTCGCCAAAATGATGCGCCCGGCCAAACTCGGTGTCGCGGTTCTCTCGTAGAATGGTTTTCAACGTGCGCCGCCCGATGGCGCGCGCATGGCGGGTTTGCAGGGCAAGTCTTAGCAGAAGCACTTTCCCGGCTATGAACATGATCTGGCGTACGATGGCGGAAAACCATATAGACCATCTTTCCTTCATACTGCGATTCTCCTTAGGATTGGCTGCAATGTTGTCGGTTATATCCCAAACAGCGTTTGAAGGGCTGTCTGAATGGTCTTTTCAATCGTTTTGGTCACGCTTGAAACTCTGGCAGGGAACTGCAAATCGGGAATAAGCGCGACGGGCATCGTCGCGCAATGCACCGCGCCGTTCAGGCTGTTTTCAAACCGCACGCCCACCACGCGGCGATCGGGCATCAACCGTCGCAAGGTCGCCAGGGCGTTGGCGTCGTAAGGTTCGCGGCCAAAGAGGGGGACGATGACGGCGTCGTTGACCACGAGGCTGTTGGTGTAGCTCCAAAAACGCTCCCCCGCAGCAGGAACGGCGGCAGCCGTCACCCGTTCGACGCGGTAAGGTCGCCCGTCGGCGGACGGAATCCGGGACAGTTGATCCGCCAGGGCATCCAACTCCGCGTGCCAGGGCGCGCCGGGCGCGGTTTGCGCCACCAACAGTGTGGATGCGTCCAGGAACATGACGACCATGTCCACGTGTCCCAGGGTATCGCCAGGCGGCGTCGGCAGAAGCAGCGTGCGCGTGCAGCCCCAATGCCGGGCCAGCAGCGCTTTGAGCGTCTTTGCATTGAGTTGGGGATTGCGAAGCAGCACTGCGTCGAGCAAAATGCACGTCCCCAGCCCGTCGCTGATGAGATTTCCACCTTCCAAAAGGAGCGGCAGCCGGTAATAAGGACGGCCCAGGTATCCGGCGACTGCCGCCCCGACTTGCGCGTCGTTCTCCTGAGGCGGATTGGCGCGCCAGGCGTAACTGCCGCTCACCAAAACCACCCCGCGCGCTGAGTGCACGCTGAAAGGCGCGTAATCTCTCGTCCACATCTTGTCGGTGGGGATGTAGAGGAAGCGCACCCGCTCCAGACTCGTAGCCGTGACGCGGGTCAGGTACAGCTCGACGGCTTTTTGCCAAAACTCGTTGGGGACCAGGGTGAGCGCCCAAGCTTGGGCCGTGACGATGTGCGTCGCCAGTTCCGCGGCAGTCTTCCAGTGTGGCGGCGACTGCGCCGGCCAGGCGATGAGGACGGCTTCGGCGGGCTCAAAGTCGGCGGGAAGGCGCGGCGCAGCGGGCAGCGGCGCATCCGGCGCAGTACCGACCGGTTGGAGGCGGTGCGGCGCCGTCTGAACTGCTTGAAGCTGTGCAAAGGCCTGTTCGGGGGTGAGCTCCATGTCGCCCAAAAGTCCGGCGCCGGCCAGATAGGTTGCCATCTCTGCATCCGATGTAATCACGTCCCCGGCGGCCCGGCCCGGTTGCGACGGGCCGAGCAGGAGACAACAGAGCAGGAGACAACCCAGAAGCCTTTTCATCTTGTCAGAATTATTGCTGCGAAATGATGAGGGGGACGGAAGGCTGTCCCGGCAAAGTTTGCAGGGTAGGAATGGCGTCATCGAACCAGAGGTCGTAGACTTCCTGGTAGACGCCGGTGGTCTGCAACAGCATCAGGGTCAAATTGAGCATGTCCCGAAATTCCGAATCCCCTTCTTGCACAAGGTAGACGGTCGGACGGTTGGTGTAGCGGATGTCGCTCATGTTGTAGCCGACCTCGCGGAAATGCAGATTGAGAGCCGGCTGGCGCTCGGTGACGATGGCGCGCACGGCGCCCTGCGACATAGCGGCGAGCGCCGTATTGAAATCGGGGTAGCGCACGGGCGAGACGGCGACGCCGCCGGCCTGGGAGATACCCGGCAGGGCGGCTTCACCGGCAGACCCGGCCACCACGCCGACCGACTGGCCGTTGACGGATGCGATGTCGGGGATGGGGTCGGTCGCCAGCGAGAAGATGCTCACGCCATCGTCCAGAATGGGGATGGAAAAGTCGGCCTGCAACTCCAGGGCCCGCGTGCGCTGCCAGTTGCCGGTCAGGATGTCAATCTCGCCTTGCTGCAACTTTTGCAGGGCGTCGCCGGCGGTCACCGGAACGAGCGTGATGGATTCGCGATTGCCCAGCCAGCGCTCGGCGACGCGCTCCAGCAAGCGCACCTCGAAGCCAGTGGGGACGCCGTCGGCGCGGTCGCCGCTGTACGGCCAGCGATCCGCGAAGTAGCCGACGGCCAGCGATCCGCGATTGCGAATGCGGGCGATCACATCCAGCGTCGAGCGTTGGCCGGGCGACTGCGCAAGCGTCGGCAACGGTTCGCTTCCCGGCCAGATCGGGACGTCCGGCGGCGGCGTCCCGGGCAGCCAGCGCGCGTAGAGCGCGTCGCGGGTCCCGTCGGCGATCATCTCTTGAAAGGTCAACGTCACCAGGTTTTCAAAGAAGGGATCGTCCTGGCGGTAAATCAACGCCACCGGGTCCTGCGACAACTGTCCCACGATGGTGGTTCCGGCAATCATCCGGCGGGCGCGTTCCAGGCGATGGCGTTGATCGCCGTAGACGTCAATCTGGCGCAGCCGCAACGCGCCTACGACATCGTAGAAATTCTCGTAGGCGGTGAACGTCGGCGAAATCTGCCCGGCGGCCTCGATTCTGGCCTCGCTGCCGGTCCACGACAGGACACCGATCGCGCGTCCGCCCAATCCCGCCAGATTCTGAACGCCAGTATCGGGGAACGTGAGGAAGGCGATGCCGTTGGCAAAATAGGCCGGACTGAAATCCGCCTTCGCTTCCATCTCCTGCGTGTGGACGATGCCGGCCAGGACAATGTCCACCGTGCCGTTTTCGAGGTGCTGGAACGCCGAATCGGAACGCACCTGGCGGAAACGCACCGCGTCGGCGTTGCCGAGCCAGCGCCGGGCCAGCTCACGGGCCAGATCAATCTCCAGCCCGGCCACCTCGCTGTTTTCGGTGATGTAGGAGAGCGGCTCCAAGTCGTAGCGCACCCCGACTACAATTTCGCCACGCGACAGAATGCGCGCCGCCGTGGATACCTCCGGCGGGAAAGTTGTCTCCTCCGTCGGCACGATAAAAGCCGAGGCCAGAGATTCTTCGTCCTCCACCGGGGCCTTGATCATTCCAACGATTCCCTCAAATTCAGAGCAACCGGTCAGCAACATTGCAAGCACTAAAAGAAACCAAAACCGTCGCATGGCGTGAATGCCTCCAAACCCAAAGTCAGGGCGTAGTGTGTAAGCCTCAAATGTACCACAAAGGGGTAAAGTGAAAAGGGGTGAATTTCCGTCACGATACAGGCAGGCGTGAAGATTGGTTACACATAGATTTTCTTCTCAGTGAATCTCTGTGCCTTCTCAGTGTGTCTCAGTGTAATGCACTGTAAAGCCGGTGCGCACGAATGCAGGTTTCGACGGCGGGGGGAACGAGGTAGCGCAGCGGCAATCCGGTCTGGACGCGCCGCCGCAATTCGGTGGCAGAAATGTCGAGGGGCGGGACATCGAGCCAGACCAGCCGCTCTTTGAGCGTGGGCAGGCGCTCCGCGATGGCCTTCACGTCGGCGGGCTTGCCGCGTCGCGGCATAACTGCCAGCACGACCTGTTGCAGAATTTGTTCGGGATGAAACCAGGTGGGCAGATCGTGCAACGAATCCTCGCCGAGCAGCAAAAACCACGCTGTCGTTGCGGGCGCAAGCGCTCGCAGGCGAGCCAGCATGTCTGCCGTATAGTGCGGGCCGGGGCGATCCAGGTCCACGCGGGAGAGCTCGAAGCCGGGGTTGTCGCCGATGGCCGCCTGCACCAGCTCTGCGCGCGTCTCCGGCGCCGAGAGCGTCACGTCGCGTTTGTGCGGCGGCTGTCCCGCCGGGACGAAAAGCACGCGATCCAGCCGCAACTGCACACGCGCCGTCTCGGCCAGCGCCAGGTGTCCATAATGCGGCGGGTCGAACGAGCCGCCAAAAACGCCGATGCGTGATCGTTGTGCCATTGCTTTTGTGAATGGGGATTGGGGAATTAGGGGATTAGGGAAATTACCAATCCCTAATCCCTCATCCCTTCCTTCCCCTAAGCCCGCGCAGAATGCGCTCGGCGGTGAAGGGAAAGCGGTTGTACCAGAGGCCGGTGGCCCGGCGCACGGCGTGATGGATGGCGGAGGCGACGGCGATGAAAGGCATCTCGGCCATGCCGCGCGCGCCCCACGGACCGTTCGGCTCGGCGTTTTCAATGATGATGGGAATCACACGGCCGGGGATGTCGGCGGCGGTGGGCATCAGGTAGGTGCTCATGCTTTTGGTCAACGGGCGGCTCTCGCGCTCGATGAACTGTTCGGTGACGGCCCAGCCATACGCCTGGACCACACCGCCTTCGATCTGGCCCTCCAGCAGCCGTGGATTGATGGCCTGCCCGACGTCGTTGGCGCAGACGATCTGCGGGCAGCCACACTCGCCGGTTTGGGTGTCTACGACCATTTCCGCGGCAATGGCGACATAGCCGTAGGCAAAGTTGGGGTGCCCCTGGCCGGTTTCGGTATCAATCCGCGTAGTCTGTGGGGCCAGATAGGTGAACTCGCCGCGCGCCGGGCGTTCTTCGTCTCCCCAACCGGCCAACGCGATGCCCGCCGCGCCGCGCAGGGCATTGCCGATCATAAACGTCATCCGCGAGGCCGAACACGACCCAGAGTTTCCGGTAATGGCGGTGTCCATCGCCTCCAACCGCACGATTTCTAAGGGAATCTCCAGGATTTCCGCGGCCATCTGGCAGATGGCGGTGCGGGTACCTTGACCCACGTCGGCGCTGGCGGCAAAAACGATGGCGCTTTCAATCTCTTTTCCGCCGTGCAATTCTACGGCGGCCCAGGCATTTTCCTGATAACCGAAAGAAAAGCCGATGTTCTTGAGCGCCAGAGCGATACCCACGCCGCGTTTGAGATAGGGGGGATCGTTGACTTTGGCTTCGCAGGCCGGCGCATGCCACCCGGCGTGATCCTTTTTCCAGCCCGCCGCCGACGCGGCGGCCAGCAAGCAATCTTCCAGGCCGCGCGCATCGTCGGGCAACGGCTGGCCCCACGGCATTGGGTCGCCGTTGCGAATCAGGTTGCGCAGGCGGAACTCGACGGCATCCAGGCCCAGCGCCTCGGCCAGTTTGTTCATCTGCGATTCGGCGATGAAATTGCCCTGCGGCGCGCCAAAGCCACGGAAAGCGCCGCCGGGGATGTTGTTGGTATAGACGCCCAGCACGTCGGTTTTGACGTTCGGGATTTTGTAGGGCCCGTTCGTGGTCAGGAGCAGATTGCCCAGGACTTTGTTGGTGGTGTAGACGTAAGCGCCCGCGTCGGCGACGACGGAGGTTTCGGCGGCCAACAGTTTGCCGTCCAGCGTGGCTGCCCAGCGCGCGTGGGCAAAGACGTGGTGGCGTTTGTGATGCCCGATGATGGATTCTTCCCGGCTCCACTCGATACGCACCGGCCGGCGGATGCCGCGTTGCTCCAGGCGCCGGACCGCCAGCGCCAGCACAATCTGCACCGACATATCCTCGCGCCCGCCAAACGCGCCGCCGATGGCCGGGTAAATCACGCGAACGCGCTTTTCTCCCTCTTCCGCACTGAATCCCAGGGCGTGGGCAATCTCTGCGCGATCTTCATGCGTCCACTGCCCGCCGACCACTACCGTGATGCGGTTCTCCTCGTCCAGGTAGGCTACCCCGGCTTCCGGCTGCAAATAGACGTGCTCCTGGCCGGGAATTTCGTAGTCGGCCTCGATGATAACGCCGGCTTGCATCCAGGCGGCGTCAAGGTCGCCCTGGCGGATGCGATGGCGTGAGGCGATATTGCCTTCAAAAACCAATTCAGGGTGGTAGTCCACGCCGGGATAGGGCGGGTGCAACAACGGCGCGTCCGGTTCGAGCGCCTGGCGCGGGTCGGAAATCACCGGCAGGTCTTCGTAATCCACGCCGATCAGGCGCAGCGCCTGTTCGGCGATGGCCTCGGTCTCGGCGACGACGGCGGCCACCTGGTCACCCACGAAGCGCACGATGTCCGCGCCGGGTCTCTCGCAGGGGCCACAGAGCACCGGCTGATCCGGGTATTGCAGGCCATACTCGTTGACGGGCACATCCCTGGACGTAAGCACGGCCAACACACCGGGCAACGCTTCAGCGGCGGATGTCTCCACGTTGCGGACGCGCGCGTGAGGCCGTCCGGCGAACAGCAGCTTCATGTGCGCCATCCCCTCCATCGTCAGATCGCCGGGATAGGGCGCCGTACCGGTGACTTTGGCGCGGGCGTCTATGCGTTGGATGGGTTGGCCGACGTAGTTTCCTTTCATTCACGCACTCCTTGGTTCAAGTAAAGGTATCATCTCAATAAAAAACGGTAGAAGAATTCCTGGCGCTATTGTAAATCACGATAGGAAACCAGCGCGATTCCGTGAACGTGAAGGGTCAACGAATTACTTCTACAATTCCCCCTCTTTCATTCTACACGCTACATCCTGCGCCTTCGCCTCCGCTGCGCCGGTTTCCAGCGTGAAAATGCGGCGCAGGACGGCGACGGTACTGGCGTAGGTGGGGTCCATGCCGTAGTAGGACATGCTTTGCGAGCCCAGGTTCTTGCCTTTGCTCATCGGGGTGTCGGAGGCGTAGTGGAGTACGCCGATTTCGAAAGGCACGCGGTAGAGATTGACGATTTCGTTGGTCGGGTAGCGGCGAGGGCGGATCAGCTCGTAGAAGGCCGAGAGGTATGGGCCGGATTCCATTTCCACATCGGTGTAGCCCGCGTTTAAGAAACTCTCCATATAGGCGCGATTTTGCAGGAATGTGCCGCGCACGCTGATGGTGCGCTGGTTATCCAGAACGTCGCCGTACACCAGGTAGGGGACGACATCTTTGGCGGTGAAGACGTTGCCGAACAAGTAGGTATTGCGCGAATGTTCGTCGTAGACCGTGTTGGGGATCAGTACGTCGCCGATGCGCGCGTTGAGGGTGGCCGCCTTGCCGATGACGTACGCCCCGCGCAGTTCCCCGATGTTGATGACCACGCGCGAGAGCAAATGGTAGGCGGCGAAACCCAAGGGGTAGTCAATGTTAAGAATGATGGCGTTGCTTTCTCTGAGCCGGGCCAGCGGCAGGTTTTGTAGCCGCGGATCCAAATCTTCCGGCGCCAAACGCGCCAGTTCGATAATCTGGACTTCCAAATCGAAGGTGTGCTGACTGGGAATGCGCACGATGCCGTGCTCAAGCTCGTACTGCCGGCGCGCCTCCTGCAAATCTTGCCCTTCCGGCGCGGCCAGGTATTTTTTCATCACGTAGTACAGGAAATTCTCCCAGTTGCTCGGCACTTCGTTTTGGCGAATGCGCCGGGCTTCGCGGTACAGCGCCAGATCGGCTTCCGATTCCAGGTAGGCGTTCAGCCGTTGTTCGTGGCGTAGCGCGAAGCCGGTGAGCATGTTGACCAGGCTGTGAGTATTGCTGGAGACAAAGTAGGTGGGGCGTTCGGCCAGGTCGAACGAGACATAGCGGGTGACGCGGTTCCACCACTGCTGCGAAGCGCGGCGGTAGGCGGTGTGAGACCCGGCCAGCAGGCTGATCGCCATGCGTTTGCGCGACTCGGCCACCCGGCACAACAGCGTCGGGAAGGCGTCGCCCCACGTCTGTTCGAGCCGCCGCCAGTCCTTGGGCGACAGGCGCAGGACGTGGCGCGTCTCGTCCAAAAGCGCCGGGTCGGTCTGCACCCCGGAAGCCCATTCGTGCAGCCGGTCGGCCAGACCGGCGTGCAGCCCGATGAGGTCGTGCATTTTATTCCACTCGATCTGGAAAGCGACGAGGATCGGCACGATGTCGTCCACGTCAGAAACGCTGGCAATGTAAGCCGCCAGCGTCTCCTTGCCATCGAAGAACATCCGCCGGCGCCGGGCCTTGGCGCTGACCTCCTGCCAGGATTCCACGTCGGTGTAGCCGCGCCGGTGGAAAACCTCGTCGCTCTGGCCCAGAATGACCAGGCGCGTGCTGAGGATGCATTGAGGCAGGCGCAAGCTCCCATAGATGAACGCCGACATGTCCGGTTTCTGCTTGTCGGCGCCGGGATGCAAGGAGGAGCGCATCCCGATATGAGTTTCTTCCAGCGTGCGGATTTGCACCGCGTCGGTGGTGCGCAGCAGGGAATAGTAGGTGTGAACATAGAGCGAAAGGGCGTTGAGTCCCTTGCGTGGCAGTTTACGTTTCATGAAGTTTTCTCGTTGATTTTCTCGGCGGCCCGTTCAACGGCCCGGATGATTTTGTAGTAGCCGGTACAGCGGCAGAGGTTGCCGCTCAGCGCCATCTTGATTTGAGCGCGGGTAGGATGCGGGTTCCCTTGCAGGAGCTTGGCGGCGCTCATCACGAACCCCGGCGTGCAATAGCCGCACTGCACGGCGTCCTCTTCGATGAACATCTGCTGCACCGGGTGCAATTCGCCGTCCGTAGACAGCCCTTCGATGGTGCGGAGGCGCGCGCCGTGGGCGCGGGGCGCCGGGGTGAGGCAAGCCAGCGTGGCCAGGCCGTCGAGCCAGACGGTGCAGGCGCCGCATTCCCCTTCTTCGCAGCCGACTTTTGTCCCGACCAATCCCAGGTCTTCCCGCAACATACGCAACAACGTCTTGCCGTTGGCGCCGGTGACCGTGACGCTCTTGCCGTTGACGACACACTGGATCGGTTCGTCGCCCTGGGTGTGATGGGCGATCGTGGGGCCGCTGAGACGTGGGTTGCAGCGCGTCTTGCCCCAGAGCAGCGCCATGTCTTCCGGCATGGGCAACGTCATGCGCGGTCGCCCATCACGGATGGCTTCCAGGCCGCGCCGGACGAGGGCGGTTATTTCCTCGCCGCGGAACCACGCCGTGCCGCGCACATCGTCAATGGGACGCGCCGTCTGCGCCGCGCGCTGCGCGGCCAACGCGATATGATCTTCGTCCAGCGGATTGCCGACCAGCGCCGCTTCGGCCTCCGGCGCCGTGATAATGGTCGGGGCGACGCTGCCCAGCGCGACCCCGGCGCGGGTCACTTTGGCGCTGCCGGGAGCGGCGGCGTCTTCCAACGTGAGCACGATCGCGACGTTGACGACGGCGATAGCCAGGGAACGACGCAACCCCAGCTTGAGGTACACGCCGCGTTGGTTTTCACCGAGCGGCGGGAAGACGATGTCGGTCAGCATCTCGTCCGCTTCCATCACCGTGCGGCGCACCCCGGTGTAAAAGTCCGCCAGCGGGACGATACGCGCGCCACGGGTGCTGTCCAGTTTGACGCGCGCGTTGAGAGCGCGAAGCGCCGTGATGGTGTCGTTGGCCGGCGAGGCGGTGATCAGGTTGCCCGCCAGTGTGCCCCGGTTGCGCAAGGCCGGCGCGCCGACTCCCCAGCACGCCTGAACCAACGGCAGCGCTTTCTCGTGGAGCAGTGACGACGCACACACGTGAGCGTGCGTAATCATCGGCCCCAGGTGCAGCAGCCCATCGTTGCCCACCTGGATCTTGTCCAGGCCGCCCACCCGCGTGACGTCAATGAGCACCGGCGTCTGCCGCGCTCCGTTGCGCAGCTCGATGAGCAAATCGGTGCCGCCCGCGATGATGCGCGCATTGGCCTTGTGGTCACGCAACAGCGCCAGGGCGTCTTCAAGACCGGTTACAGTGTAATAAACATCCCAAGGTGTCATAGATTCCTCGAATGGCAAATGGCGAATGGCGAATCATGAATCATGAAAAGTCAGTATTCATGATTCATGATTCATGATTCATGATTCTCTGTCCTGCGTCTGCCTGACCTCGCGCACGATGTAGAGCGGGCGGTTGCGGATTTCGTCGTAGATGCGGCCGATGTACTCGCCCAGGATGCCGATGCTGAGAAGTTGCACGCCGCCCATAAACAGCACCAGGCTACTCACGAGGCCCTGCCCGGCCAACGGCATGGAGCCGGTCAGTTTGAGAACGAAAAGAACCAGGGCCAGCAGCAATCCCAATCCCACCGCCGCGCCGCCGGCCCACTGCGCCAGCTTGAGCGGAAACAGCGAGAAGCCGACGATGGCATCCTGCGCCAGCTTCAGCATCTTCTTGAGCGGGTATTTGGTCTCGCCGGCGGTGCGCGCGTGACGTTTGTACGGCACGCCCGCCTGGCGGAACCCGATCCAGGCGACCATGCCGCGCACAAAGCGGTTGCGCTCGCGCATGCGCTGCATCACTTCCAGCGCGGCGCGATCGAGCAGCCGGAAATCGCCGGCTTCCATCGGAATGTTGATGTCGGTGAGCGTCTGGATGAGGCGGTAGAAGGCGTTGGCCGTGAACAGCTTGAACCACGTCTCGCCCTCACGCTCGGCGCGCACGGCGTAGACCACCTCGTAGCCCTCGCGCCATTTGGCGATCAGTTCTGGGATGACTTCCGGCGGATCTTGCAGATCGGAGTCAATGACCACCACCGCGCCGCCGCGCGCCTGATCCATCCCGGCCGTGATCGCCAGCTGGTGGCCGAAGTTGCGCGCAAAGTGCACCACCACCACGTGTTCGTCCCGCGCCTGGATTTCATCCATGAATTGCGGCGATTGATCGCGGCAGCCATCGTCAACCAGGACGAGCTCCCAGGGCTCGCCCAACCCTTCCATCACCGCACGAACGCGCTCGTAGAATTTGACGACGAGTTCTTCTTCATTAAAAACCGGAGCTACGACCGAGAAATGGGGAGTCATGATTTCACCTCAAAGGACATAATGATTGCGATTTTGTCAATGATGTTCTGACGTTGCAGTTCATAAGCAACGAAGGGCATCATCGTTTTTAGATGGTCAAAGGGGAACTCGCTCGCGCAGAAGTGGTGCAGCCAGTTCAATCGCGCTTCAATACAGCCTTCATCATCGTTGAGTTTCAGGACATCAATAGTATGTTGTACTTTTTCTCTATCTTCAGGCAAAAGCGCAGCATTGGGCTTAACCAACAAGGAGGGAAATTCCAAAATAAACCAGTCGGGTTTCAATATGAAGGGGTCTAAGATAGTGCGGGTTCCTTTGCGGGCATTAAACTTCAAAGCTGTATAACGATAATTATTCCACTCATAAGCCAGATCAGGCCGTGACGTCTTGGGAATAAAGTGATCTATCGAATCACTTCCATTGTCTGATATCCATTGCGCGGAATAAGCACATATTCCTTTGTAAGCGTGACGCATATCGGGCAGGGCTTCGCACCAGTAATCGTGATTGGCCCATTGTTTTGTAGTGGGGTTGGGGGTCTTCTTTAAGAATTTCTCTCCCCTATTTTTGACACGCTTATCAAAATCAAGTGGAGCAGGCTGTGGATGCACAGGCATCATAGACTTACTCCGTGCTGTTGGGCAAAATAAGTCCAGCGCGGCCAGAATTTATCATCTTGAGCAAGATATTTCACAAGGCGTTGCGTCACTTCCTGAACTTCTGATTGAGTTGCCACTTCTTTCTTTTGAAGGCTCACCGCATCTTCAATGGCCTGTTCGGCCTCAATGGAACGCGCATAGCGCATCGAAAAAACATCTGACTGCAACCAGGCATCTACTGTGCCAGAAGGAATAAAGGGCGCCTCTTCCAGAGTTACTTCACCGCCAGACAAACTATTCCGAATCAGGTCCAGATGGAAAATTTTATCTTTGCTTCGATCAAACCATGGCTCAAGTGAAGCTAAAACCAGGGGGGAATGCGTTGTGATCAGAAATTGTACCTGCAAATCGCGGCTTAAATCCTCGCTTACACTTAATAAGGCGGGCAAAATTCTCCGTTGCCATTGAGGATGCAAATGGGCTTCAATCTCATCCACGATAATCGTTAGTCGCCGCTGTGGAGAGGTTCTCATTTGTTGAGACTGGGTCTTGTGTTCGTCCCATGCCCAGACGATAAGGTATGACAGGGCCACAATCCGTTTCACGCCGGACGCCGCGTAGACAAGAGGAATTTCGCCATAAGCGTGCTTGATGGTCGGAATTGGCCGGCTTTCGCCAGGGATTCTTACCGGAGCGCCCGGTTCCAATATTCCCAGATCGCCCTTATCCAAATCAGGAGGAGATAGCCGCTTTAAGACACGGCTTAGGGTCTCAAATGGCGAGGTTTGCGGGTTGCTTTGCCAGTAAACCCAATCACGGATCAACCCATTGCTGAGATACCGCACCTTACCCCCATCAGTTTCTTCTATCCCATTCCATACATTTTCTCTTGTAAAAACCAGGGATGCTGGATTGGTGCTGCCAACTTTAGTCGGATCAAAAATAGCGAAAGCGCCATCAGCTCTTGCGTAGAGTAAGAGACCCGGGGCCGGGGGATGTGATGCTGGCCCTCTCCATTCTTGAAGCCCCCATTTGTAGCGCGCTTCAACTTTTTCGGCAAGGCCGGATTCTCTGGTAATCTCGAAAATAATTTTCGGCTCGTTCTTACCGGCATCTTCACGTGGATAGGCCTGTACATTGGCCCAGTTCCCACTCAATGCCCACCAGGCGCATTCAAGCAGAAAAGTCTTTCCCAACCCATTATCTCCGGTAATCAGGTTGACTCGTTCCGCGGTCTCTAGTTTAAGCGATTTTGCCGAACCCACTCCGGTCAATTCAAGAAGCGTTAAACAGCCTGCTGCCGGTGTGTTTTTGATGGGATCATTTGAATGCACTTAATCCTCCCCATAATTCTCAGCTCCCTAGTTTCCATTATTATACTTCACCGGGCAAATATGCCATTTTATGAGAGACGCCCAGGCAGATGCCCCGCCTGGGCGCCGGAACAGAATGCCTCTGCGGATCAGGCTTTGAGCAATCCAACCCGCGCGTTGAATTCTTCGATCAGGGCGTCAATCTGCGCCGCCTGTCCCTGGAAGCTCGTCCAGTAGTCGTCCTGGCGCCATTGCGCCTGGATTTCTTCGTAGGTCTTGCCCTGCTGCTCGACCCAGGTGAAGTATTTGAGGTTGTGGACGCGCTTGCGGTCGGGGTGGGTGAGTTCGGCCATGTTCGCCGTGGTCTCGCCGAGCAGGTAGCGCTGGTAATCGCCGGCGGCGGCGTTTTCGGTGTACTCGCCCTCGGCGGCGCGCAGCTCCTCGATGCGGCTGTGGTAGAGCTCCATCGAGTCGGTCCAGATGGTGAGGATGACGTCGTTTTCGCTCAGTTCATACCACCTGGCGGTCTTGATGGCGGCCAGGACGTTGGCGATGCCGGAGTATCCCATCAGGTCGAGCTGGCCGACCAACGCTTCGGGGACGCCTTGTTTGACCAGGTAGGCGCGCCCCGCCGGCTCGTTGAAGAGGCGCAGGAGCGCGACGGTCGCCGCGTCGTCAATGGCAGTGACCACGTCGGTGTTCTTGACGTTGTGGATCCACGGGACGTGTTTGTCGCCGATGCCCTCGATGCGGTGCGCGCCGAACCCGTTGTTGAGCAGCGTTGGGCATTGCAACGCCTCGCTGGCGACGACTTTGGCGGACGGGAAGCGTTGCTTCAGGTAGTCGCCGCAGGCAATCGTGCCGCCCGATCCGGTATTGGAGGTGACGGCGGCAAAGCGGTCGCCCGGCCCCAAGGCTTGCTTCAGCACTTCTTCCATCGCGTGGCCGGTGACTTCGTAGTGCCAGAGGTAGTTGCCGAACTCCTCGAACTGGTTGAAGATGAAGATGTCGTCGCCGCGTGTGCGGTTCAGTTCGTGGCACTTGTCGAAGATTTCTTTGACGTTGGACTCGGAGCCGGGAGTGGCGATGACCTCGCCGGAGACCTGGCTGAGCCACTCGAAACGCTCGCGGCTCATGCCCTCCGGCAGGATGGCGATGGATTCGCAGGCCAGCAGCGCCGAATCGTAGGCGCCGCCCCGGCAGTAGTTGCCCGTCGAGGGCCAGACGGCCTTCTGGCGGGTGGGATCGAACTGGCCGGTGACGAGGCGCGGGACGAGGCAACCGAACGCCGCGCCGACTTTGTGCGCGCCGGTCGGGAACCACTTGCCCACCAGGGCAATGATGCGCGCCGGCACACCGGTCAGCGCCGGGGGCAACTCGACGGTGTTCACGCCGCCGAACCCGCCGCCGTGGGCCGTCGGCGCGTTGTGCCAGGTGATGCGGAAAAGGTTGCGCGGGGCGATGTCCCACAACCCCAACTGGCCGAGTTCCGCCTTGACGCCGGCGGGGATCAGCGCGGGGTCCTTCTGTTGGGCAAACGTGGGGATGATGATGTTGCGCTCGCGGGCGCGTTGTACGGCATGATCAAGTCCTTCCGGATGAATGGTTAAGTCAATCATAGTGTCTCCTTTAAAGATAGTTGAAAGTTGCAAGTTGCCACGTTGCAAGTCTGCCGATGCGGCAGAGGGTAAAAAAAGAGTGTTTTTCGAGCAGGAGTACCTGCTCGAAAAACACACTGCTTTT
>DAOUFX010000161.1:0-23503 GCA_034429675.1 Anaerolineae bacterium
CCCCAACCCCCACTCCCCAGGTTTTGAGACGCTACGGAATTTGTATGTTATTGTCAACGTCTCCTTGTGGTATGATAAATACTGCAAGTTGAAATTTCTGACTTACCCTGGAGGCTGCTATGCGCATGGTGACTTTGATTGAGAAAAAACGCGATGGGAAGGCGCTATCCACCGAGGAGTTAACATTTTTTGTCGGTGGGTATGTGAATGGCGACATCCCCGATTATCAGGCGGCGGCGCTGTTGATGGCGATTCTGCTGCGGGGGATGGACGATCGTGAGACATGCGATCTGACGCTGGCTATGGCCTCCTCCGGCGAGACGCTGGACCTCAAGGAGGTTGCTCCTTGGGTGGTGGACAAACACTCGACGGGCGGCGTCGGCGACAAGGTGAGCCTGGTGGTGGCGCCGACGGTCGCTGCCTGTGGGCTACCCGTCGGCAAGATGTCGGGGCGTGGGCTTGGCTTTTCCGGCGGTACGCTGGACAAGCTGGAGTCCATTCCGGGGTATCGCTGTGACTTGAGCGTGGCCGAGTTCAAGTCGCAATTGCGCGAGATCGGGCTGGTGTTGACCGGGCAGTCGGCCAATCTGGCTCCTGCCGATGGCAAGCTCTATGCGCTACGCGATGTCACCGGCACAGTGCCCAGCCTGCCGTTGATCGTCAGCTCCATTATGAGCAAGAAAATCGCTGCCGGCGCCGACGCTATTGTGTTGGATGTCAAGGTGGGCAGTGGGGCATTTATGAAAACGCATCAGGACGCCCAATCCCTGGCCGAAAGTATGGTCAAGATCGGCCATCTGATGGGGCGACAGGTTGTCGCGCACATTTCGGATATGAATCAACCGCTCGGAAACGCCGTTGGCAATAGTTTGGAGGTGCGCGAGGCTTTGCTTACTCTCCAGGGGGCGGGACCGGCGGATTTCTTCGAGCATTCCCTGGTCATCGCCGGCGAGATGCTGGCTTTGGGAAAGAAAGTCGCGAACCTTGACGCCGGCATCGCACTGGCGCAGCAAACGATTGCGTCGGGCGCCGCCTGGGAGAAGTTCCGCCAGTTTATTGCGGCGCAGGGTGGGGACGTGCGCTATCTGGAGGACCCGGCGCGCTTCCCGCGCGCCCCTCTCTGCGACATTGTCCCCGCCCCGCGCGCCGGATACCTTTCACACCTCCAGACTGACGAAATCGGCATGGCGGTGGTGGATCTGGGGGGTGGCCGCGCACAGAAAGGGGATCGCATTGATCACAGCGTGGGATTGGAAGTTCACGTCAAGATCGGACAGCGGGTGGAGGCCGGACAGCCTCTGTTCACCGTTCATGCCGCTACGGAAGCGCAGTCGGCGTTGGCGACGCGGCGCCTTCTGGCCGCAGTACAGCTTTCCGACGCTCCGGTGAAACCGTTGCCGCTTTTTTATGAACGCGTTGTATTTTCACCATAGCATGCTATAATCCCTCCGATTTGAATGTGGAGGAAGATCACGTATGTCACCTTATTTGAGCCTGTTGAATGTAGTGCAAATCATTCTATCCATTGCGCTGATCGTGTTGGTTCTGTTTGAGGTTCGTAGCAGCGGCATGGGGAGCGCGTTCGGCGGTGGATCGAGCAGCCTGAATCGCAAACGACGTGGCCCCGAACTATTGATTTTTCGCTTGACGGTTGGCGCCTCAATCGCCTTCTTTTTGATCGCCGTCCTTAACATTTTGGTCGCCAGCTAGTTGCATCTTCTAAAACGAGAAGGACGAATGCTAACGAGAGAGGAGGTTTGTTTCCCTTCACTTTCAGCATCGTCCTTCTTCTATGTCTGGAAGTAGCCCATGTTTCGACGGATCGGTTGGCAGGTTATGCTGGTCGGGGTGGGGTTTCTCATCACGGCAGCCATTTTAGCTTACGTGGCTTCTACTTATACCACGGAGTTTCGTCCTGCGCCGGGAGGCACTTACGTTGAAAGCGTCGGTGGGTATCCTCAATCGCTGAATCCCTTGTTGACTTTTTACAGCGACGCCGACAGCGACGTTGTGGCGCTGGTTTTCAGCGGACTCACTCGCATGGGGCCAACCGGTGAAGTTGAACCGGATCTGGCGCTCGGTTGGGAGATTGATCCCACCGGCATCACCTATACGTTTCACTTGAATCGCGATGCGCTTTGGCACGACGGTAACTACGTGACGGCCGATGATGTGCTCTTTACCGTAGATTTGTTGCAAGACCCTGACTACCCCGGCCCCCCGGACATTGGGGCGCTCTGGCGCTCGGTGACCGTTGTGAAAGTGGACGATTACACCGTGCAGTTTGTCCTCACCGAGTCGTATGCGCCGTTCATGGACTACACTACCGTCGCTATCTTGCCGAAACATAAGCTGCGCGACGCTAACGCTCGTGATTTGGCGTCTCTCGATTTTAACCGGGAACCCATCGGCACTGGGCCGTTCCGCATGATGGATATGACCACCGAAAACGGGCAAATTACGTCGGTGACACTCAAGCGGTTTCCGCGTTACTATGGCGCCAATCCCTACATCGAAAGCATCGTGTTGCGTTTTTATCCGACGCCGCGCGCGGCCCTTGATGCTTACCAAGAAGGCATTGTCGAAGGCGTCTCCCGGATATCCCCGGATTTGCTGCCGACTGCCTTTGCCGATGAAAACCTGAAATTGCATTCCACCACGACGTCCGAAATGGTGATGCTTTATTTCAATGAACTACTCACCGACACTTTGCCTTTCGCCGACCTCCAGGTGCGCCAGGCATTGATGTACGGGCTGGATCGTCAGGCATTGGTGGACGAAGTTTTGATGGGGCAGGCCGTGACGCCCCAGACTCCGTTCCTGCCGGGTTCGTGGGCGTATACTACCGAAGGCGTCCCAGAGTATACCTACAATCAGGATCAGGCGCAGTCGTTGCTGGCGCAGGCCGGCTGGCGGCGTCAGAACTATGCGTCGGTGTTGCAGAACGATCAGGGCGCTCCGCTCGCTTTTACGTTGATGACGGGCAACGATCAATTGGATCTGGCCGTGGCCGAAGCGATCGCCAAGCAGTGGCAGCGTCTGGGAATCAGTGTGACGGTGGAAAGCGTCCCCTCGTTGGCGCTTACCGGGGTGCTTGAGTCGCGTACGTACCAGGCCGCTATGGCCCATCTGATCATCCCCGGCGATCCTGACCCTTATCCTTTCTGGCACGAGATGCAGGCTTTCGCCGGGCAGGGACAGAACTACACCGGGTTTCAACATCGCCGCATCAGCGAGGTTATTGAGCAGGCGCGCATCACGGTGCAGCGCGATATGCGTTTCGCGTTGTACCGGGAATTTCAGCAGTTGTTTATGCAGGAGATTCCGGCTATTCCGGTTTATGTGCCCGTTTACACCTATGCTATGGACGTTCGCGTCAACGGCGAACAACTGTCCCCGTTGATGCGCTCCGGCGACCGCTTCCGTACGGTCGCGGATTGGTATGTGTTGCAGCGGCGCGTGGTCGCCAGTGTGCAAAGCGCCCCAGAGGATTAAGCGTATTTTCTATGTTTAGATCATTCTTCTGAAGTCGTAGACTTCGGTAGGATGGCAATTTTCATTCATTAACCTGGTTTGGAGGATAAAGTATGACAAAGAAATGGGTGTATCTTGCCCGCAACGGTAGAGAAGAGTATGCCAAAGTTTTGGGGCACACGCCTTCTGACAGTGAGATGAAGGTCATTTTCGGCGGCAAGGGCGCCGGCCTGATGGCGATGACCGAATCCGGCGCGCCGGTTCCCCCCAGCTTCACCATTACGACCGAAGCATGCGTCGAGTATATGAATACGCAGGATTTCCCTGCCAATCTGTGGGATCAAGTTTTGGTCTCGCTCAAAGATGTCGAAGCTCAAACCGGCAAGAAATTTGGGGATACGCAAAACCCCCTGTTGGTTTCCGTGCGTTCCGGGGCGCGAACCTCTATGCCCGGTATGATGGACACCGTTCTCAACCTGGGCCTCAATGACGCGACGCGCGCCGCCCTGGAAAAGTTGACCGGCAACGTCTGGTTCTCCTACGACGCCTATCGCCGCTTCATTATGATGTTCTCGGACATCGTGATGGGCTACTCGCGTGATCACTTCGAGGAAAAACTGGACGAGCTGAAGAAAAAGGAAGGCGTCAGCCTGGACACCGAGGTCAGCGTCGAAGGTTTGAAGTGGCTGGTCGGCGAGTACAAAGTGATGTACAAAGGCCAGTTCGGCGAGGAATTCCCCACCGATCCCTACAAGCAGCTCGATCTGGCGATCAAAGCCGTCTTCAAATCCTGGAACGGCAAGCGCGCCATTGATTACCGCCTCCACGAAGGCATTCCACACGACTGGGGCACGGCCGTCAACGTCTGCACGATGGTTTTCGGCAATATGGGCGATGACAGCGGCACCGGCGTAGCCTTCACCCGCGATCCCTCGACGGGCGCCAAGATTTTCTACGGCGATTATTTGCTCAACGCGCAGGGCGAAGATGTGGTTGCCGGTATTCGCAACACCAAACCGGTGAGCCGCATGGGCGAAGATCTGCCGGCGATGTACGATCAGTTGGTACAGATTACCCAAAAACTGGAGCGCCACTACAAAGATATGCAGGACACCGAGTTCACGATCGAGCGCGGTCACCTGTGGATGTTGCAGACCCGCAACGGCAAGCGCACCGCTCGCGCCTCCATCAAGATCGCCGTGGACATGGCCAACGAAGGCTTGATCACGCGCGAAGAGGCTGTGATGCGTGTGACCCCCAAAGAGGTAGACGCGCTGTTGCACCCGCAGTTTGACGACGTGGCCGTGAAGAAAGCCAAGGACGAGGGCAAACTGCTGAGCCACATCGGCGTGAATGCTTCCCCCGGCGCCGCCGTCGGCAAGCTGGCTTTCGACGCTGACACGGCTGCAGAGTGGAAGAAGGCGGGCGAGTCGGTGATTATGATCCGCCCGGAGACCAAGCCTGAAGACGTTCACGGGATGATCGCGTCCAAGGGTATTCTGACCAGCCGTGGCGGCGCGACGGCGCACGCTGCCGTGGTCGCTCGCCAGTTCGGTATCCCCGCCGTCGTCGGCGCGCGCGATCTGGACATTGACGTGGACGCCCGCGAAGTGCGCGTCGGCGGCCAGACGCTCAAAGAGGGCGAGTGGGTCTCGCTCAACGGCGGCACTGCGGAAGTGTTCGCCGGCCAGATCGGGTTGACCGATCCGGACTTTGACAAAGAAGTTGAGTTGCGCACGCTCCTGGAGTGGGCTGACGAGATTTCGAGCAGCACCGATGCCCGCCAGTGGCCCGCCGGCTACAACGGCTTCCCCACCCGCGGTTTGCAGGTGTGGACCAACGCCGACTATCCGAAAGACGCCCGTCGCGCCCGCCTCTATGGCGCCAAAGGTATCGGTCTCTGCCGCACCGAGCACATGTTCTTCGAGCAAGAGCGTTTGCCCTTCGTGCAGCAAATGATTCTCAATGCGGATGAAGCGCAGGTGCTGTTTGACCGCCAGAAGCGCTCCCAGACAATCCTGGACACGGGCAAGGAAGAAGGCGCAGCTATCAGCGCCGAGCGCCGCGCTGAAGTGGCCGAGGACCTGGCCGCCGTCACTGCCGAAGTTGCCAAATCCGAGGCCGTGAAGACTTACCTCGGCGCTTTGGCGAAATTGTTGCCTTCGCAGCGCTCCGATTTCTACGGCCTGTTCGAGGCGATGGACGGCTGCCCGGTCATCATCCGCTTGATTGACCCGCCGCTTCACGAATTCCTGCCTAGCCAGGAAGAATTGCTGGTTGCCGTCACCGAATTGCAGGTCGAGGCGGCTTACCCGCGCGCCGACACCAATATGGCTCAGGTCGAAGAGACTCTGGCGGCCAAGAAGGTGCTGCTGGATGCTGTCACCAAGATGCACGAAGCCAACCCGATGATGGGTTTGCGCGGTATCCGCCTGGGCATCACCTACCCCGACATCACCAAGATGCAGGTTCGCGCCATTTTCGAGGCCGCGTGTGACGCTGCCAAGAAGGGCATTGCCGTCCATCCCGAAGTGATGATTCCGTTGACCGGCCACTACAACGAGTTGGCCGTCGCGCAGGCCGATCTGGAATCCGTCGCCAAGCAGGTGATGGAGGAAAAAGGCACCCAGATTGACTACAAGTTCGGCACGATGATCGAGATCCCGCGCGCCGCGGTGACTTCATCCAAGATTGCCGAGTACGCGCAGTTCTACTCGTTCGGAACCAACGACCTGACCCAGATGACGTTTGGGTACAGCCGCGACGACGCCGAGCGCCGCTTCCTGGCGAAATACGTCGAGACCGGCATCCTGCCCAGCAACCCGTTCCAGATTCTGGACCGCGACGGCGTGGGCAAGCTGATGAAGATGTGCGGCCGCGACGGGCGCGCGACCCGCGAGACCCTGGAATGCGGCATCTGCGGTGAGCACGGCGGTGAGCCGTCGTCCGTGGAGTTCTGCTACCTGGCCGGCTTGAACTACGTCTCTTGTTCGCCGTTCCGTGTGCCGGTCGCCCGCCTCGCGGCGGCGCAGGCCGTTGTCACCCATCGCGGCAAGACGTTGAGCTAGGTTTTCCTTCCGCGCTTTCGTGCGCATTCTGATCGAACCGGCGGCGCTGCCTCACATGGGGCAGCGCCGCTTTTTTACAAAGTGGGAGATCAGGCCTTCAAGGAGATTCACATGGAAATTCACGTTGAGGTTTGGCTGTACGGCCCGCTGGCTCGCTACGGCGGCAGCGATGGGAATGTGTTCGCCCAGTGTGATGTGACGTTGGAGACCGGCAGCGCGTTACAGGATTTGTTGGCGCGCCTGGCGTTGCCTACCGAGGAACGCGGTATTACGTTTATCAACGGCAATCTTAGCGCCATGCCGGGGGTGCAACCAGACCTGCTCTATGAACTGCACGAAGGCGATCGGGTGTCTTTCTTTCATCTAAAGAGCATGTGGCCGTTCCAGTATCGTCACGACGTCGGCGTAATCCCGGAGTTCAAGCAAGCTATGCACCAGCGTGAGGACGGGGGGCGTCGTTCCCGGTTTGAGCAGTAATCAGGGGATTTCCAGCGCGAAGACTCCCCGCAATGTGGCTGCGTAGAGGGTGTAGGGCTGGCTCTGCGAAAAGGTCAGGTCGTAGACGACTATTCTCTCCATTTGCGGCATTCCCGCGCTGAACGCTCGCCAGTGCTCCCCGCCGTCGCCTGTGATATAGACGCCGGCGTCGGTCGCTGCATACAATTCGTCGGGCCGGGCCGGGTGTTGCGCCAGTGCGTTCACCGCCAGGCTGCCCAGGCCGTCGTTGCGCGCGTGCCATGTTGCGCATTCGTCCGTGCTGATCCAGATTCCGTCGCCGTCCAATCCTATGACCACCTGCTCGTGGGCGACGCTGACCAACCCGCTAATTCCGGGTATGGATAGTTCCGCGCCTGGGACTGCGCAGTCTTTCCAGTGTTGCCCGCCATCTATGGACTGAGCCAGGTCAAGCGTGGAACCACCCACATAGAGCGTCCCCGTCGGCAATCCACTCGTATAGATCCGTGAGCCAAAGGGCCATTTTGCTGCAATTTTGCTCCAGGTGATGCCATCATCTTTAGAAGTGTAGGCGTCATTCCCTTTCGCGTAGAGCGTTCCGCTTGCGCTGTGTGCGTTCAAGTCGGAAATCCTTTCCCCCGGTATGGTGATGGTGTTCCAGGTCTGTCCGGCGTCGGTTGATCGGTAAATTTCCTCGCCATAGTGCCTGAAGCGATACAGGGTCCCGGTTGCCTGATTGATAACCAGTCCACTCGCTTTTTCGGGGGAGGGCAGCTCTTCCCATGTTGCGCCGCCGTCTTTTGATCGGTAGAGGTTCTCGTAGACGTGATTGTCCCTGTCCACCGCATAGAGGGTGCGGCTCGCGTGGTCTGAGACGTGGATGTCAAAATTTGCAGTGCTTGCACCCGATTTGAGGTTCCACGTTTTGCCTCTATCTGAAGACTTGAGCAATCCCAAAAAACATTGGGCGTAAACTGTCTCGCCATCGGGAGCGAAGGCGGCAAAGTTCACCAGGGATTGGCGATCACTCCAGGTTTCCCCGCCATCCTGTGAAATCCGGGCCATGATACGATATTCGTTCCAACAATAGAGAACGTTCGCATCATAGGGGGCGACATCAATCGCGTAACACTCCACCGGCGTCGTCGGCGTCCAATGTTCTCCTGCATCGCGGGTGCGGAAAAGCTGGGTGCTTCCGGCAAGGTACAGCGCGTTGCCGGCCATGTCCAGGCCGCTTCCGTAGATGGCTTTCTCGTCACTACGCCAGATTTCCTCGAATTCGGAGGCGGGGCCATCGGAACGAAAAACACGGTTGCGACTCTCTCCCGTTTCACGTCCCAGAATAAAGACACGTTGCCCGTTTTGGGGATCGGCGACGACATCAGCAATGATCGCGGGGCCTTTCCGGCTGCTCCAGGACGCGCCTTCATCCCACGATTCGTACAGTGTATGGGTGGTCCAATTCTCGTTGATGTTTCTTGCGGTGGTGTAAAGATGTTGCGCGTCCTGTGAATCCTGTATCAGTATTTCTACTCGCATTTCTTTATCAGCATCCCGCAGTTGGATTGCCATCCAGGTGCGACCGCCATCGGCCGTTTTGTAGAGATGACCGGAGTAAGTCACCGCGAAAAGTGTCTGCGGGGCGCCGACATCGTATTTCAAATCGCGAAGATCGTCATTGTCCAATTGTTTGTGAATGTGCTCCCACGATGCGCCGGCATCCTCCGAGCGATAGATGCCGGCGTCAGCGACGCCGGCATAGAGCAATCTGGCGTCTTGCGGCGCGATGGCCATTGCGGTGAACTCGCCATAGACAAAACCTGCGCCGTCATAGAGTTGGTGCCAGGTTGGGTCGAAGACAGGCGTCGCCGACGCGGTAGCCGCCGGCGTGGTAGTCGGCGCAGCGGTATCCGGCAGCGCGGCAGTTGGCGCCGCGGTATCCGGCGGCGCGGCAGGAGTTGTGGTTTGTTTGCCCGTTTTATTCCCAACCCACCGCCCGCCCCACACGAGCGCGACAACGGCGGCAATAATCCATCCGCCAATCCATAGCCGGCGTTGTTGCCGAAGCGGAGAGCGCCGTCTTGAAGTTTTCGTGAGAGTGTCCGGCGTTTGTGCTTGCGCTGGATGGGGAACGCCCGCCGTTTCCGCGGGTATCTTCGGCTCCTGTTGCGCCGGACCGGCGCGCAAGGCTTGCGCCAGCTCGTTTGCGGTCTGATAGCGTTCTTCGGGGCGTTTGGCCGTCGCTTTCGCTACCACTTCGTCGAGCCAGGGCGGAATCGCCGGATTGAGCGCGCTGGGGCGCGGCAGTGGCTCATTGATGTGTTTGATGATCACGCTGATGGGCGTCTCGCCGCTGAAGGGATGCCGGCCTGTCAACATTTCAAAAAGCACCACCCCTAAGGCGTAAATGTCGGCGCGCCCATCCACCCAGGTCTCTTGCGCCTGCTCCGGCGCCATATAATCCGGCGTCCCCATCATCACGCCGGTATTGGTAAGTCGCCGGTCGCCTTGAATGGGCCGCGCCAGTCCAAAGTCGCCCAACAGCGGGCGACCATCTTCATCCAGCAGAATGTTGTTGGGTTTGACGTCGCGGTGAACCATCCCCTGATTATGGGCGTAGCCTAATGCATCGGCGACCTGCGCTGCGATGGCGATGGCTTCCGGCGCCGGTATAGCGTTTGCGCCCGGCGGGTTTTGTCCGCCCGGCTGTTGCGCGGCGAGCAAGCGGTCGCGGATTGTGCCGCCCTTGACATAGTCCATCACCAGATAAGGCCGGCCATCTTCCATCTCGCCAAAGTCGTGGACGGCTAAAATGTTGGGATGCCGCAATTGGGCGACCAGCTGCGCCTCACGTTCAAAGCGCCGGCAGAAGGTCGCGTCGCCGGCAAGCGCGGGAGACATCACCTTGAGGGCGACGTCGCGTTGCAGGCGTGGCTGGCGCGCCCGGTACACCGTGCCCATGCTGCCCTGTCCGGCAAAATTGACGATTTCGTATTGCCCCACCGTTTGCCCGGTCAAGTCATCCAGGATGACGGAGAACGATTGCCAGGCGCTGTCGTCATAATCGGGGGAACTGCTGCGCAGCTTTTGCGCGGCTGCGGCGCCCCAGAAGGCGATTTGCTTGGGCATAGGGGCGTGCGGCGACTCGTCCAGGTTCTTAAATTTGAGGGCGCCGAGCAGATAGAGAGTCAATCCTTGATAGTATTCTTCCCACTGATCGGGATTGTAGAGGCATTCGCGCGCGGCTGTGCGGATGGTCGTCAATATGACAAAGGGTTTTTTCAGGATAGAGGGCAATTCCTGGGGGGCGGAAAGGTGGCCGGGACGGTGCAGCGCGTGATGGAGCTGCTCGTACAAATCGCAAATCGTTTCCGGGGGCTGGTGCGCTTCGGCCAGAATTTGTGGCAGGAATCGGGTCACGATTCCCGTCTCCAGTCGCAGCAGATCGTGCACCACGTGATCCCGGCGCGCCTGGGCAAAATCAATCAGGCTGACGTCGCGCGCGTCTCCGTCCACCAGAATATTGTCCAGATTCAAGTCGCCGTGGATGACGGCGATGCGCACATTGCGCACTTCTTCCAGGATGCCGGGCAGCGCCACCAACGGGTTCGGCCATACGTCGCCCGGTCTGTCGGAGCGGCTCAGCGGGGGTGCGGTTGCGTAGCCCTGGCCCAACGCGCGTTCCACTTGATCGCGCAGAAGATCGTAGCGGGTCGCGCTCACGCGACAGTTCAAGTCCTCGACGATCGCTCCAAAACGATACGTTGAAGCCGGTGCGTCCAGGCGCACGCGCAGACGATAGGCGTTCTCTGCCGCCGGCGTATTGAGCGTGAGAATCTGGCCGGAGAGGTCAATTTCTTTGACGACGAAGCCGGACAATTGGACGTGATCACCGGCGTGCAGCGTCAGACCGGCGGCGGTCTGGGGCGTCAGACGTTGCGCCGCTCCCGGCTCAGCGGCAGGGGTGGAATCTAGCAGCAAATTGACCGGCAAGAGCGCGTCGTAGCCGGTGCGCATGCTGAACTGCGGCGCCGGCGCGTTGAAGCGCCAGAGGGGAGCGATTCGCGCAAAAAGTCGTTTTTCCAGCACATGCCAGACATCTTTGCTGCTGGCGCGTCCGATAAAGTTCAGCAGGCTCTCAACTTTGAAGATGCCGCTTCCCACCAGATGGTAGCGCAATCCGCCCCATTCCCCGTTCTTTGTCAGCACCGGTTCGCTTCTGATCCCGGCGGCGCCGGAGAGCTTTTCGTGGATAAACTCCTGGTAGGCGCGGTATTCGCTTTCGGTGAGCGCCGTCCGTGCGATTTTCACCACCGTCGGCAGTTCGGGCGCGTCGCTGATGGGGTGCACCAACAAGACCCGGCTGTCGCTGAATCCCCCGCTCAAGCCGGCCCGGACTACCACACGTTTATGGTTGGCGAACATCGTTTCCAGAATCTCCTGGACTGCTTCGCTCAGGATAAGGCGATCGGGATTTTCGACTTGTAGCATTGAATTTGGCATCTCTGCGAATGGCTGCAAGCGCGGGTTAACCGGGGCGGCCTTCGGGGAAGAAATGATAGCCGCCCTCCGGACGCCCGCGCCAGGTTATCAGATAGCATGGCTTGACGGGGTCAGGTTCGATTTTCTTGCGCAGTTCCATAATCACTTGATAGAGACTGTCGTCGCTCACACCTTGCTTGCGCAACTCATCCGGCCAGGCGCCTACGATCAGATCGGTTTTGGTGTGCCGCATTTTGGGGTGTGTGACCAGGAATTGCAAGACGGATCTCTCCAGGGGCGCCAGGTTGTTTAGCGGGGTCTGGTTTTGGTATAGCTCGTTGTTTTGTGGATTGAGCCAGATTTTGCCGCCCGGCGTCAGGTCCATCACAATGTAATGGGTAAGCAACTCGCCGGAGATATGCCAGCCACTTTGCGTTTTCTTACAGAAACCCTTGATGGTCAACCGGTTCAGGACACGGCGTTGTTCTTCTACATCGGCAGGCCCCTGCTCGGTTTCTGTTTGCGAAAGCGCCAGCTTTTCTTCCTGGGTCAGACCGGCCCAAATCTCGGCCAGCCGCACCTGAATGCTGCGTTCGGCCATCAGCGCTTCCAGCCATTGGTCGGGAGCCGGTTTGACGGGCGCATCCATCCACCAGTGGCAAACGGCCTTGAGCAAGGCCGGATAACCGCCGGTAAGTCTCAGCAGATGGGCCTGGGTCTCTTCGGTTGGGTGTGTCTGCCCGGCCCGCATCTCCTCGGCGATGACTTGCCGGGCGTCGTCGTCATTCATCGGCCCGATCCAGCACGTATGGGTGTCCAGAATCTCGTACATCTCCCCCAATGCTTCCGGGTCGGGCAGGTAGGCAATCTCGTAGCGCGTGCCGACGAGATAGCAGAGCGTATCTTTGAAGCTGTCGCGTAGCCCGCGCAATGTGTTCATCATAGGCAGAGTTGCCGTTTGGCAGAATTGATCGAAGCGATCCATCACGATAACGATGCGTGTGCGCTGCGTCTGGAAATGCAATAACAACTCACGCAATCCGCTCTGGGGTAGGAATGGATCGCGCGTGGCGCGGTTTTCCCGGTACGTGTGCGTAATCAGCGTTTGAGCCTCCGGCGCGAAACGCTCGCGGACTTCGTGGAAAGTTCGCAGAACCACCCGGTAGAAGGTCGCCAGGTTGTTGGCCGGCAGGTTGTTGAGGTCCAGCGGGATAACCGCGACGGGATCGCTCCCTGGCGGCAGGTTCGCTTGAAGAACGTCAGGTCGGTGGCACAGGAATCCCAGGAGATTGGATTTCCCGCTTCCGGGCAGTCCCACCACACTGCCGCTGATTCCGGCATTGATCCACTCGGCCAGAGTTTTGACTTCTCTGGCGCGGTAGGTGGGGGCGTAAGTTCCCCACGAGCGGCGTGTTGTCATAAGCTGGTTCCTCCCGAGAATAGCTTCAAGTTAATTGCGTCATTGATTATATCCATAGCCGGTTTGCGGGCAAGAGTCGGAAAGTCAGGTATAATCCCCCGACAGGAGATGACGGATGAATTGGCGTACAACAGTTCAGGATTTGCTCGAAAGTAGCCCCTTGCAACGGCTTTTCTTCACGCGACATCGTTGGATTTTGCTGGCGCTGGCGTTGCTGATTCTTGTTGGCGTCGCTGTGGTGGGCGGCTGGTTGATCGTCGAAGTGGGGGCATTGGCCGTTGTCATCTTGTTGGTCGCATTTGGGTACGCTGTCTGGGCCGTATACGACATCGAAGTGGCCTATTTGGGCGTATTCGGCATTGTTACCCTCTTGCCGTTTGCCTCGTTGCCGTTCAGCATTGGGTTCAAGCCGACGTTTTTGGATCTGGCCATGGTGGGGCTTTTCGTTGTAGCCGCGCTTCCTTATTTGTTAGGCGAAGAACGGCGTTTTATTGCGACCCCTGTCGGCGCTCCGGTGGCGGTCTTTGCGCTGATGGCCGTCGGCTCGTTCGTGTTTGGGCTCTCGCACGGTTCGTTGACCAGCTACCTCGCCCGGCACTTCGCCGAATTTTTGCTGAGCATCGCGCTTTTCTTCCTGGTGATCAATACCGTTCGCGACGCCGACCGCTTACAACGTCTGATGCGCTGGTTGGTGCTCGGCGCCTGGATTGCGGCTGGAGTAGGGATTGTTCTGTATTTCTTGCCCGATGAGCTGACGATGCGCATTCTCTCAGCCCTGAGCCGCCTGGGGTATCCGGCGGGCGAGGGGGTGCTGCGCTACCTGCGCGATGATCCCTCCTTGATGCAGCGCGCTACGTCCACCTCGGTGGATCCCAATGTCTTGGGAAGCCTGTTAAACGTCACCCTTGCCATCGCTATCCCCCAACTTTTTGCCCGGCGGCCTTTCTTCCCGCGATGGGTTTTGTTGTTGGCGTTAGGCACGATGGGGCTGTGCCTGGGGCTGACGGTTTCGCGCGGCTCCATGGCCGGTCTGGTCTGCGCGGTACTGCTGATTAGCGCGATGCGCTATCGGCAATTGTTGCCGTGGTTTGGCGTTGCTCTGGTTCTTATACTGCTTTTGCCCTGGACTCAAGAATACGTGAAGCATTTTGTCGAGGGATTGATGATTCAGGACCTTTCCACGCAGATGCGTATGGGGGAATACAAGGACGCATTGATCTTGATTCGCCGTTATCCCTTGCTGGGGGTGGGGTTCTCCGGCGCGCCGGATATTGATCTGTACGTGGCCGTTGCCAGTATCTATTTTTTGATTGCGGCTCAAATGGGATTGTTGGGACTGTCGGTTTTTCTGGTCACTATGGGCGTACTTCTGGCGCGCTTTTGGCGACGACGGCATATCGTGCGAGAACTGGGCGACCTTGAGCCTTTGTGGTACGGGATGCATGCGGCCATTGTCGGTGGGCTGGTGGGGGGATTGCTGGATCATTATTTCTTCAGTTTGGACTTTCACCATTCGGTGACGCTGTTCTGGCTGTTGGTCGGATTGGCAACGGCGGCGACGGAACTGGTGGATAAAGCGCGATCCGGCGAGACCGCGCAATTCTTGTGATTTTCAGTGGCTTGCAGTATACTTGGGCATACTGCGAAAACATTCTAATTCACACTCAGGAGGTTCTTAGATGAAACTTTCTTGCCTTCAAGAGAATTTGGCCAAAGGGCTAAGCATCGTCGGTCGAGCTGTTCCTTCACGAACCACGATGCCTATTCTCAGCAACGTGTTGTTAGCGACCGACCACGGACAGCTAAAACTGGCGACGACGAACCTCGAACTGAGCGTGGTTCATTGGGTGGGAGCGCGCGTCGAAACGGAAGGATCGCTGACCGTGCCGGCGCGTAATTTTATTGATCTGGTCAGCTCTTTGCCGCAGGACCCGGTGGATTTGACGATGGATGATGCGACGCTGTCTTTGTCGCTGGGGTGCGGCGCCGTCAAGGCCAATTTCCGCGGCATTTCCGCCGAGGAGTTCCCGGTGGTGCCGGAACTGGAAGATGGCGAAGGCTTTGCGGTCGAGGCGGGGGACCTGCGCACCGGATTGGAACACGTCACCTTTGCGGCCTCGACCGATGAGAGCCGGCTGGTGTTGACCGGCGTTCTGGCCGAATTTGAGGGCGACCGGCTCACTTTGTCCGCCGCCGATGGATTCCGGCTTTCACTGCGACACATCCCCCTGATTCACCCGGTGCCGCATGCGTTTAGCGTGATCGTGCCGGCTCGCGCGCTTTCCGAGTTGATGCGCATTCTGGGGGGACAGGAAGAGCCGATTACTATTTCTACAACCCGCCCACACAATCAGATTTTATTCCAATTGAAGGATACCGTGTTGAATTCGCAGCTCATTGATGGGAATTTCCCGGCTGTTCGCAGTATTATCCCCGCGTCCAGCGCATTACGGGTGGTTCTAGGGCGCGAGGAGATTTTGCAGGCATGTAAGCGCGCCGCGATTTTCGCGCGGGATGTTGCGAATATTGTCACTCTCTCCGTCGTACCGGGCGAAGTGACGGTCTCGGCGGATTCGGCAGAATCCGGCCAGGGGCAGACCCGTCTGGCGGCAAGCACCGAGGGCGAAGTGACGGAGATGGACATTGCCTTCAACGTGCGCTTTTTGGTGGATGTTTTCTCGGCGCTGGACACCCCGCAAATTGCTTTGGAGCTAAACGCACCGACGAATCCGGGCGTCGTGAAGGCTGTTGGCGATGATAATTTCATCCATGTCGTTATGCCCATGCATTTAGGGCGGCGTTAGGGATGAGGCTGGACTAGAAAACAAAACCTCCCGGAAATCCGGGAGGTTTTTTGTTTGTTGAAATGTGAGAGGATGGTTTAGCCTCCTTTGATTTCGACGCCTTTGATGGTGTAATAAAATGCCAGAGACTCGTTCATCCCCTCTTTGATACGGCGTTGCATTTGATCCACGACATCGGTAAAGACAATACCTTGAATATCCTTAGGGCAGATGACTCCCAGGTGTGGTTTGTGTCCGGTGGTGTCCAATCCCCATTGTCCATTGAAGCGTCTGCGAAATGTCTCGCCAAGGAATGCCGCCCATACCATCGTAATTTCCTGGGATGGTTGTGGAAATTGTCGCAGATGCCGATCTATCCATTCGTCAAGGAGCTGTAACCCAATGGCATTGTACTCAACATCAAGCCCGGCAAAATGACTTAGACTGACGCGCGCTCGTTCCGCTAATTCCGTCAGTTGGTGTGATTGACTTTGTGGGATTAACTTGATTGGTTGCTGTGCCATCTTAACCTCGGCAATCCAATTTTGTTTCATTATAGCATAAGAGATCGGCGGAGACAAATCCTTTTATTAAGAGCCCCTCTGATTAACAATTTTGGTTATAAGACGTTAGCTTCCCCAAGTTGCAAAAAGTTGGCATTGTCTTCTTTTTGACTATAATGCTGAGTAGAGTGGGCCTGTGCGTTTGTTGAGGACTATAGAGTCCATTTAAATTTTAACGGAGGAGCTGTGCATGGAATTAACTTGGTATGGATTGGGGTGTTTCCGCATTGTAGAACGAGGATATCCGGCGCTTGTGACCGACCCGTTTGTTGAGGAAGAAACCGGGTTGACTCTGCCGAAGGCTCGCGCTGATGTTGTCACCTCAAGCATTCTGATGGATGAGCCGGAGAATATTCGTTGGAAGGGATTGCGTGGTGTTACGCACACACTGGCGGGACCGGGAGAATACGAGATCGGTGGGATTTTTATCGCCGGTATCTCGACGTTTCGCGATCACAAACACGAGACGGATTCGGGGCAGAATATTGTCTATTCGATCAATGTGAACGGAGTGGTTATCTGTCATTTGGGGGAGTTGGGTAGTACCCCAACGCAGGCGCAGATTGAAGCTATGGGACGAGTCAATGTCCTGCTGGTCCCGGTGGGGATTCCCAATGAACTGAATCCTATGTTGGCTTCGGAAATTGTGAGTTTGATCGAACCGGATATTGTGGTGCCGATGCATTATGCGACGCCGGGTTTGTTGTCAGAGCGGGGGACGGTTTCTCGCTTTTTGAAGGAGATGGGCGTCGCTGAGAGCAGCGCTTTGTCCAGTCTCAAGGTGACTTCAGGCATTGAGTCTGAAGAAACTCAGGTTATTCTCTTGGAACCACAAATTTCCTGATTAAGGAGTGAATATGAAAAAAAACTTTGTTATAGCGATCGCGGCGATTATCATCCTGGTTGGAGCCGGGGGGACGGCGCTTTATTTGCTTCCCAAACTTTCAAAACCCGCGACTCCAGTCGCCCCGACGGTACCCGCTATAGCGGATCTCAAAGCAATTCAGGCTCAAATTGACGCGGGAGAGTTTGCTGCGGCGCGGACTGTTTTGGAGCAGATGGTGGCTTCGGATAACACCAATGCCGAGGCGTATTTTATGTTGGGGCTGGCTTGTTTCAATATGCAGGACTATCCTAAAGCACAGGAGTTTTTCGGGCGTTCTGTAGAGCTGGATCCCAGCCGCGCCGCCGCAGTGCACCACAATCTGGGCGCGTTGGCTTATCAGACCGGGGAAATGGCGACGGCCGTCCAGGAATTTCAGGCGGCGCTGGCGATAGACTCTGAAAATGCCGACACGCATTACCAACTGGGCGCCACCTATCTGCTGATGGCTTTCCCTGAAAACGCTAACGAGCCGGATGCTGAAAATCTGACGGCGGCCCAGAAAGAATTCGAGCAGGCGTTGTCTTTATCTCCCGATAAACCCGAGGCTCTGGTCGGTCTGTCGAATGTCTACATGTTCCAAAACAAGGCGGACGAGGCTATCGAGTTATTGGAAAAAGCCGTCGCGCAGGATCCGAATATGCGCGAGGCGCTCTTTGCGCTGGGTAGAGCGTATGATATGGCCGGTGAAACGGAAAAGGCAAAACAAACCTTCCAGGATTTCCTTGACACCAATCCGCCGGCAGTGTGGGCGGAAGAAGCGCAGAAGATTTTGAACCGACTTCCTTAATATGTCTCGCTTTGTCAGATCATGGCGACAAGGATAGAATCCGTTCCTGGTTCAGGAACGATGGTTTGGCAGAAGTCTTTTGATGTTTCCCAAGTTTAGTTTTGTATCATCTCAATAAAAAGAGGAGTAGTGCGGATTTGTGGGCGGCGCCCGCCTCCAAATCCCCATCCCCCCCAGATTTTGGGAAGATACTTAGTTTTATTCATAAAATAGCGAGGAGGAAACAATGTCTGAAAAAACAGTTTCGCGTGAAGTCATGGCCCCCATGCATCGTGTTCCGAAGTGGGGAATCGCGCTGCTTTGGACGCTGGCTTTGGTTGCGCTGGGAATTTTTGCCATTGACAGTGTCACCCGGGCTGCGCATTTGCAGGCTCGCCCTGCGCCGGCTGTGAACTTTCAAAGTATTGTTCCGGAGATCGTGCCGCCTGGAGAAACGGTTCTCTATACGGTACGGGTGAGAAACAGCGCTTCCCCGGTAGCAGACGGTTATTTGGTGATTACGTTGCCCGTCCAGCTGGTTCCCGACACGTTGGTCGGCACTACCGGATTGGTCCGCAACGGCAACGTGGTGACGTGGACCTTGACGGGCATCGGCACTACTTACGTTCCGTTCACGTTTTCGGTGCAATCTGTTGCCCCTTCGGTGTTGCATGATCAGATTCGCGTCGCCGCCACATGTTTCTTGTCAAACGCTGACGGCAGCCGATCTGTAACCGCTTATTCGAACGATCACTACTTTGTCAGCTCGACCATAGTAAAAAACCTGGCGACTTCTGTGGATACTGCCGCCAATGGCCCGTTGGAAGCAGCTGCCGGAGAAATTGTGACAACGACGGCGGTTTTTGTGATCCCAACCGGCACAGTGGCTTACAATCTCCATCCGTATGTGCTGTTGGAAGATGGCTTGATGGCTGGTTCATCCGCTCCGACATGGATTTCTGTGGAGGTGGGTACTCCTGCGCAGTTGGGCGGTTCGCCGATTTTCGACGATGGGACGTTGCTGTCATTCGCGCCCATTGCGGTGATTACCGGCCCCGAGATGCTCACTTATACCGTGGTTGCTACTCGCACACGGGATTTGTTTGTGCCGGCTTCCCCCTCGGTGATTCCCGATGCGACGGCGCTTTCTTTCCAACCTATTCTGCGTTGGTGCGCTTATGACGGATGTGGAGAATGGGAGGATTCTACGGTTTACCTGGCACACAGCAGTACGACGGCGCCCAATGTGGAAGCGAATCGCCCCACTGTGAACTCACAAATTGCCCATCAGTATCTGGATGCTGCCGGCGTTGGTGAAGGCGGCGGCTCGGTTCTATTCACAATTACGAATGACAACACAGGCCGCGTCTCTGCGTATGACAGTATTTTGACGGCGACGTTGTCGTTGGCCTATGGCGGCATCGCGACTCCTACCCCGTTTATGACAATTGAAAACGGCGCCGAAACGTTGGTTGTCTGGCACTTGTCGGCGATTGACCCCGGCGCGACGTCGTCTGTGTCGGTTCAAGCGTTGCTTCCTGCTACCTTTGAAGTCGGCGCTCCTATCCCTGCACTCTCGACGCAAGTTTATTATGAGACTTTCGCGGGTGACGTTCCCTACGAAGGCGGCTATGTCGGCGGCGCCGCTTCGCTTTCGTTGACGGCAGGAATAACGCACAACAAATTCGCCTCACTCACGACCGCTGACACCTTCAGGATGGGGCAAGAGGTCACTTACACCGTTGAGTTCACGCAGGGCGCCAATACAATTCTGACCCTGCCGGGATACACGGACACCTTACCGTTGGGATTCCACTTTGTCGCCCCTCTTTCCATTCAAGGCGCTACGCTCGCTTATTCTAATGTAGTCGCGGGGCCAGGTGGGCAGGAGTCCCTCGTTTGGGGGATGGAGACCCTGCCGGCCAATGCTTCTTCACGGTTGGTTCGCGCCACATACCGCGTCGTCAATACCGGATTGAATTACGCGGGCCAGCCGGTATATACCTCGGCAAATGATTTGCGGAGCAATAACCTGAATGTGAACAACAGCGCCGTGTTGTTCTGGCAGGGAACTTCACCGGGCGTGTTGCCGGCCAAACAGGCGACTGTGAAGATTATTCAACCTTACCTGGGCGCAAACTTCACGACGGCGCGTTTGGACAGCGGCGCGAGAGAAATCGGACAAAGCGTCCAACTCATCTTGCGTTTCAGAAATACTACCGGCCCGGCTCTGGGGGATGCCTACGAAGTGCGGGTATGCGATCAACTGCCCACGGGCTTTGGACTAAGCAATATGATTGCTCCTGTTTACGCCGTTCCTGGATCGTGTTCTGGCTCCGCTATCATCGTGAACCCGGCCGAGGGTGACAATCCGGTCTGTTGGACCATCAACCGGGTCTGCAAAAACAATGCGGATTATACGATCACCTACTATGCCACAATTGACGAAACGGCAATGCCCGGCGTGCCTTTGTATAACCACACGTACATCGGCGACTACACCAGTCTGCCCGGAGATGTCGCTACCGAGCGTCACTATGGCGACATCCCGACGGCGCTTCCTGCGCCGGCGAGTTGTGGCGGGCCGGCATGCCCCATCATCGTCAATGGTCTGGCCGTCTCCAAACAACCCTGGCAGACCGATATCACGGCGGGCGGTTGGTTGACTTACACCCTGCGCTATTCTGACACCGGCGTTACAGATTACACCGGTGTGATCATCACGGATACTTACGATGCCAGCTTGATGAGCTTTGTGTCGGCTACCCCGCCGCCGGCAAGTTCTTCCGCCGGGGTGTTGGTTTGGAATATCGGTTCGTTGAGTAACACCAGCGGCCAGATTGTGCTGACGATGAAAGTCGCCAATACGATACCTGATGGTGTGACGGGGTTGATGAACACGGTACGGTGGGACAGCGACCAGACGACGCAGCACGAAACCAGCCGCACTGTGCCTTTGCGGTCGGCCAATGTGAATGTGGCGATAACCGGGCCTGCCCATACTCATGCGGATGATTCGGTAACCTACTCGGTCGTTTACAGCAACACCGGCTCTTCAGCAGCTACGGTAAAGCTGACGCTGGACTATAATGATTATTTGGAGTATGTTAGCTCCTCGACCCCGTGGACTATCGAGGACAATGTGTTTGAATTCGCCAATGTCCCCAATAGCGGGGCCAATTATACGCTGACGATAAACCTGGACGTCAAGACGCCGCTTCCGTACACTTTGGCCGGGCCGTTAGTGACTTCTGTGCTTGCGGAAAGCTCCGGCGCCGTCGCCAAATCGGCTCAGACCAGCACGATCTTGGACCGCCCGGTGCTTGCTTTGCAGAAGAACGGCCCTGTCGTTGCGCCCGGTGTGAACAATTTGATGCGGTTTGAAATCTACGTGACGAATAACGGCACCTACACGGCTACCAACCTGGTGTTTACCGACACCTGGGATCTCACGAACCTTACTTACGACAATGCCAATCACGCCAGCCACGGATGGACGCAGGGCGATGGTACTTACGTGACCCGCGACCATGCTCAGTTGGGAATTGGGGAGACGATTGGCCCTATCTATTTCGACTCACTGGTCAAAACCAACGTCACGTACTATACCAATACGGTTGCTTTGAGCACAGATCAGAGCACTCAACAGTCGGTGACGGAGTACGTCTGGCAGGCAAGCATCGAGACGACCAAAGTCGCCAGCGCCGACCCGGCCTTCCCCGGTCGCGTGTTGACGTATACCATCGCTTACACCAACACCGGCTCCGCCGTTCTCAATGCGCGGATCACCGACACGTTGCCGGCCGGCTTTATCTATCGGGGCCATTCTGAGGCGGGCGCAACCGGGTGCAGTTTCCCGTGGTCGTTCCTTGAGCCTGCTTCAAGCGGCGGCGGAAGCCCGCGCTGGGGATGCCCGGCTCTGGCGCAGAATGCGACCGGCCATCTCCTGATTTGGGGCGAGATCATGACCTCGACGGAAGGCCTTGACTTGATCAACACCACATTGACCTCGGGCGATGATATTCCACAACGCCCGATTTTCACCCCGTTGGTCACGCGCTCTGCCCGTCCGTGGTTGCGTGTGGACAAAGCCGCAGTTCCTGATCATCCCGCCGCCCCTGGTGACGAATTGACGTATGTTCTCACCTATCAGAACTACGGCACCGATCCGGCTTACGCTGTTGTGATTGCCGATCAGTTGCCGGCGCAGTTGGAGTTGTTGGCGTGCAGCGGCGGCGACAGTTGTTTGATCACCGGGAATGCGGTAACCTGGAACCTGGACGAGATCGGTGTGGATGAGACCGGAACGGTGGAGATTACGACGCGCGTTCGTGCCAATACCGCCGGTCAGACGGCCGTCAACAGCGCTTACTCCATTAAGTCGAGTTTGCTCTCTGTGGACGAAACGTTGTCGGGTCCAACCGTTTCGACGGCCATTTTGAACCCTCATATCAGCCTTGATAAGACGGTGGCCCCCATCCTGGTAACGACGCCGAACGGCATCATCACCTATACGCTCACCTATACAAACGACGGCGGCGGCGATCTGCCCGGAGTGGTTATCACCGACAATATTGATGCCCGCATCAATGCCTTGAGTGTTTCACCGGAATGCGCGATAACGGGAAGCGCTCCTAACCAGGTCGTCACTTGTGATCTTGGCGTCGTGCCGCAAGGCGAAAGCGCCGCGTTGACGATTAGCGCCCAGATCGTGAGTGCTGCGGATGGCGATCTTATCTCCAACGTCGCCGGCGTTCGTAGTGACAGAACTGCTCTGCTGTTGTCTAACGATGCGGTGGTGGCTTATGCCCCTGGTGGTTGCGTTCCGCCGGTTGGATTAAACTTCACTACGAATCCCAACCCGCGCGTGGGCAGGACCGTTACCTTCACCGCTTCGGTGCTCTTTGGCAATACTCCGCTCAACTACAACTGGATTCTGGAGGGGGAGACCGCAGCGGGCGCTGTGGTTACTCGTACTTATGCCGTCAGTGGCACGTATCAGGTCACCGTGATTGCGGGGAATGCGTGCAAGTCTGGTGTCATCAAGGTCAAGAATGTCCAGGTGTGGGACTTGTCCGAGATCACGGCTACACCGGCGTCGTTCTCGAAGGAAGCGCAGTTGGGGGCGACGACAACGCTCACCGATACGTTGTTGGTGGCGAATACCGGCAGCAGCGCGTTGTCGTGGAGTGTCGCGGTTGATCCAACTGCGGCTACCTGGCTGAATGTCAGTCTGTCGAACGGCGCTCCTGGGATGTCGCTGCCTGCTCAGACGACGCCGGTTGGCGGATCAACCCCGGTGTCGGTCCACTTCAATCCCACCGGATTGACCGCCGGTCCGCATACGGCGACTCTGGCGTTCACCACCAATGACCCCGATCATCCGCAGTTCTCGGTGCCGGTCACTTTTGTGATCGTTGACAAGTACTCGGTCTATCTCCCGTTGGTGTTGCGCGATTTTTCAACGCTGAAGTAAGTCGAATCCCATAAAAATAGGCCGGAGGGTATCCTCCGGCCTATTTGTTTTGAGAATGATGGGTTGCGAAAAGTCTGTATTATGATAGACTCAGAACTGAAGGTCGAGATCGAAATCAGGTGAGTTCTT
>DAOUFX010000162.1:0-7491 GCA_034429675.1 Anaerolineae bacterium
CAAACCCCTACCCCCCAGATTTTGAGATGATACGTTTCTTGAACGATGCCGTCATGATATTCGACGGATATGAAGATTTCATCAAGATGTGGTAGGGAATTTGTGGTGATTTGCGCCTGGATTGCCAATCCTCCCCACATTCAGTATAATCAGTATGCGGCGAGTTTTAGAGATGTTAGCGCCGCGCATTTCCTGGTTGTAGTCTCCAAACCATCTTTGAGGAAGAATGGGGTTCTATGGCAGAGCATCCAACCAATGAGGCGATGAGTCCGGTGCTGCAATCAAGCCTGGACGCATTGGCTTCTTTGTCCCCTAGAGCAGCCCTCCAGGCAATCCTGGACAGCGTCGTGAAGCTGATCCCTGGCGTGAAGTCTGCCTTCTATCTTTTCCTTCAGGGGACCAAACTGCGAGTTTTGGTGCTGGCGGATGTCCCCAACGATGACCCGCGTTTTACCGAGATTATGGGGTTTCCCCTGTCCAAGCTTCAGCTCTCCCTCACGCATGCGCCGCAGTTAGAGGCAGCCATTGAAAGCGGGCAACCGCTCTTGATTTCGCCGCCGCAACTGGCCGACATCACTTCCGGGCTGATCGTGCAGGAGGAGGCCGGAGCCTTGCAGGACGCCTGGCAATATCAGAGCCTTTTCTTCCAGCCGTTGGTGCGTCCCCATCGCACCCTGGGGTTTTTGGTGTTGCTGCTGGGGGAAATGAAGGATATGCCGGCCCAGCGCGCGCTGCTTCACTCCCTGAGCGGAATCGCGGCGACGGCGCTGGATGTTCTGCTATTGATTCAGGAGTCGGAAAAGCGCCATCGGCTGATGGACGCGCTCAATGCCGTCAGCCTGCGGGTGAGCCGCACCCTGGATCTGGAGCAGGTGATGCAGCAGGCGGTGACGGAAGTGACCAACGTCCTGGAGGTCGAGGCTGCGGCGATCAGTATCATCGAGTCGCAAACCGGCGATCTGGTCATTCGCGCCCAGCGCGGGCTGCATGCTTTCGCGCATACCCCCGTGCGCATCCCGGCTCACAAAGGCGTGGCCTGGCAAACGATCCAGACCAGGCAGCATGTGGTCATTGAATCGTGGGAAGATGAGGCGCGCCTGGCCACACCGGAATTTCGCGCGGAACAGGTGAGCACGACGATTCTGGTGCCGATGTTGACCGGCGGGGAACCGGTGGGCGTGTTGAGCGCCATGTGTCGCATTCCCAGGGAATTTTCGCCGGAAGAGATTCAGTTGCTCGACAGTATCGCCGACCACGTGGCCGTCGCCGTGAAAAACGCCTCGTTGCACGAACAGACGCAGCGCCAGTCTCAGGAACGCGCTTTTCTGTTTGACCTGGCTGCGGCCATTGCCCCGTTGCAATCCATTGACGACATTGCTCAGGAGGCGCTGACCCGTACGTTGAACTTCCTGGGTTGGCCGATTGGCGTCTTTTTGCTCGAAGATTCCTTGAGCAGCGCGCTGGTGCCTCAGGCGCGGGTGGGGGACAGCAACACACTGCAAACCTTGATCAATCGCATGCGGGAAGTGCCCTACCGGCACAGCGTTCCGTCGGTGGCGATCATCAGCCACGCAGATGCGCCGCCGCGCACGGTCGTGCAGATACCGCTCCAGGCGCGATCGGGTATGTTGGGTTGGCTGATTTTGGGCACACCCGTCTCAGAGGATGTATCGCTTGAGACGCAAGAGATTTTGACGACCGAGAGCAACCATCTGGGAATTGCAGTAGAAAATGTCCAGCTCTACCAGGAGATGGCCGAGCGCGAGAAGAGTTCGCGCGCGCTGTACCAGATCACCCGCGCCATGACCGGGCACGATTTGCAAGAGATGCTCCGGCATACGCTGGAAGAGTTGCACGATGGCATTGCCTACGAGATTGCTGGCGTTGTCATCAGTGAACCGCAGCTCCTCGAAATTTTGCGGCTGCGGGTGATGGTCCAACCGGAGCGGCTGGAGGATATTCAGAAGCACTTGCGCGCTTCGTTGGGGACGCTCGGCAACGGTCTCATCGCGCCGGAGAGCAACCAGATGGTGATTCGCGGCCACGAGTCCGGCACGCTTGATCCTTCCGCATTGCTTTCTTATCTTGAAGCGCCTATCATTCAGGACAATGAGCCGGTGGGCGCGATTTTGTTGGCGCGCCGTTCGCCTTTCCGCGCCGCCGACCAACGCCTGCTTTTTATTTTGGCTTACCAACTGAGCAAGGTTTTGGTGACCATCCGGCTGTTCCACCAGGCGCAGGAGCAGGCGCGCCAGCTCGAAGAAACCGGCGCATTGCTCCACGGACGCGAAAGCGATCGCGCCGATCTGTACAACGATGTCGCGCAGGAGTTGCGCACACCGCTGACTTATGTTCAGAGTTATGCCGAGCTGTTGCTGGAGGGCTCGTTGGGGCGTTTGAGCGATGCGCAGTATGAGGCATTGCGCGTGCTCAATCACCAGGCCCGGCGCCTTTCGCATCTGGTGCGCGAGCTTGGGACGATGAAAGCGATCACGCCGCAGAACCTGCAATATCAGTCAACCAACCTTGAGAAGCTTTTGAATCAGGTGACCAACGAAATGCGTGACCATGCCCGTGAGAAACACCTGAATTTCCATGTGCGCGTCGAGCCGGGCGTCCCGGATGTGCGTGTAGACGTCGAACGCATCCGCCAGGTCATCCAAATCCTGGCCGACAACGCTCTCAAGTTCACGCCGCCCGGCGAAACCGTCACGCTGACGGTGAGCAAACAAGGGGATTACCAGGTGCGCGTCGCGGTGGCCGATGTCGGGCCGGGGATCGCGTCGGAAGAGTTGAGCCAGATCTTCAAGCGCTTGCATCAGGGGAAACTCGGTCGCAAGCATCCCGGCATCGGCATTGGCCTGGCGTTGGCGCAATGGATCGTTTCGGCCCACGGCGGCGCCATCGGCGTCGAAAGCCAGGAAGGGAAGGGCAATACGTTTTATTTCCAGTTGCCGGTGTGAGGCCGGATACGGATACCGGATACCGGAATCATAAAGTTTGCGGTTACTGGATCAAGGCTCATGAACTGGTTTAGATTCATGATTCATGATTCATGATTCATGATTTGAAAGGATGTCTGTTGCAGCTAAAATACGCTCCCATTGTTCCAACATTCCCCGTTTTGCTCCATGGCGGCGATTACAATCCAGACCAGTGGCCGGAAGAGGTCTGGGAAGAGGATATGCGGTTGCTGAAGCTGGCGCACTGCAATGCTCTGTCTGTCGGGATTTTCGCATGGTCGCGTCTGGAGCCCGAAGAAGGGCGCTTCGATTTTGCCTGGCTCGATCGAATCATGGACATGACTGTCGCGGCCGGCGGGCGGGTGGTCCTGGCGACTCCGAGCGGCGCGCGTCCCGTGTGGATGGCGCAGAAGTATCCGGAGGTTCTGCGGGTGCGTCCCGATCGCGAGCGCAATCTTTTCGGCAATCGCCACAATCATTGTCTGACCTCGCCCGTCTACCGCGAGAAAGTGCGCCGCATCAACCGCAGGCTGGCCGAGCGTTACCACGCGCACCCGGCGCTGATCCTCTGGCACATTTCCAACGAATACAGCGGCGACTGTCACTGCGATCTGTGCCGGGCGGCGTTCCGGCAGTGGCTGCAACGCAAATACACCACGCTGGATGAACTCAACCAGACCTGGTGGACGGCTTTTTGGAGCCACACGTATGACAACTGGGAGCAGATTGATCCCCCCAGCCCTGTTGGCGAGACGTCCATCCACGGCCTCAATCTCGATTGGCAGCGTTTCGTCACCGACCAGACGGTGGATTTTATGCGCCACGAGATCGCGGCCTTGCGCGAGTTCTCGGATATGCCGGTGACGACCAATATGATGGGCACTTTCCCCGGGTTGAATTATTGGAAGTTCGCGCCGTACCTGGATGTAATTTCGTGGGACAGTTATCCGCGTTGGCACAGCGGCGACGATGTGCAGATGGCGTCCGACGTGGCTTTTGTCCATGACCTGAACCGCAGTTTTAAGGGCGGTCAGCCCTTTATGCTGATGGAGAGCGTCCCCAGCGCCACCAACTGGATGCAGGCGGCCAAGGTCAAGCGACCGGGAATGCACGCGCTGTCTTCGTTGCAGGCCGTTGCCCACGGGTCGGACACCGTGCAGTATTTCCAGTGGCGCAAGAGCCGGGGTTCCGCCGAGAAATTTCACGGGGCGGTGGTGGATCACGTCGGGCACGAAAATACGCGCGTTTTCCGGGACGTGGCCGATGTGGGGATCAAGCTGGAGAAGCTGAGCGCTGTCGTTGGAACGACGGTGCGCCCGGACGTGGCCATGATCTACGACTGGGAAAACTGGTGGGCGATGGATGACGCTCACGGGCCGCGCCGTGGGAGCAAGGGGTACCCGGAGGCGTGCCGGCGTCACTATCGCGCCTTCTGGCAACGCGGAATCCCGGTGGATGTGATTGACGAGGAGCAGCCGTTGTTCTGGGATGACGGGACGCGCCGTTACAAGTTGCTGGTCGCCCCGATGCTCTATTTGCTCAAGCCCGGTGTGGATGAGCGCATCGCCGCTTTTGTGGAGGCCGGCGGGACGTTTGTCGCCACTTATTGGAGCGGCATCGTGAATGAGAACGACCTGGTCTTCCTGGGAGGCTGGCCCGGTGGTAAGCTGCGCGAAGTGTTGGGAATCTGGGACGAGGAGATTGATGCGTTGTACCCGGACGACCGCAATGTCGTTTTGCCGGCTTCAGAGGAAGTATTCGGTCTGAACGGCGACTACGAGGCGCGCGATTATTGCGCGTTGATTCATTCCGAAGGCGCCGAGGTGCTGGCGGTGTACGCGAACGATTTCTACAAGGGGCGCCCGGCTCTGACCGTTCATCCTTACGGCCAGGGGTATGCCTACTACATCGCCTCCAACAACGACGATCGTTTCCTCAACGATTTCTACGGGGCGTTGGACGCCGAGCTGGCGCTGCTGCGTTCTCTGGACGCCGAGTTGCCTTACGGCGTTAGCGCGCAAGTGCGCACGGATGGACAGAAGACTTATTGTTTCCTGATGAATTTCAGGACGGAGCCGGTTTCTGTTGATTTGGGTGAGAAGGTCTACCTTGATTTATTGAATGGCGATTCAGTAACCGGGGTAGTGTTGCTGGATGCATACAGTGTGAAAGTTCTAACAAACTAGGGGGAGAACGATGAAGGATGCCATTATTCTGATTGTTGATGATAATCCCGATTTGGTAGATGGCGTGAAGCTGACGCTGGAGATGGAAGGGTTCCAGGTGCTGGCCGGGAATTCAGGGCAAGAGGCGCTGAACATTCTGGAGCGCATCACGCCGGATTTGATTTTGGCCGACATCATGATGCCTAACATGGATGGGTACGAGCTGTACGATCGCGTGCACAACGATCCGCGCTGGGTCTATGTCCCTTTCATTTTCCTTACGGCCAAGACCAGCAACGAGGACATTGTCAAGGGTAAGGAGATGGGGGTTGACGACTACATCACCAAGCCTTTTGACCCGCAACAGTTGGTGGCGACCGTGCGGGGCAAGCTCAAGCGTATCGCCGAGCTGACCGGGGCCCCGGCTCGCGGCGATGTCGGCGGAATGCTCAAATCGCTTTGGGGCAGCAAGATTGGGCCGGCGCCGGTGCCTTTGGTCGGGTTGTTCATCCTGGCGGGGTTGTTGATCGTGACCATCCTGGCGACTCAGGCGTTCCGCAAGCCCTTGCCGGCGGCCGAGTCTCCGCTTGAGCCGCTCCGCCCGGATGTTGGCGTGATGATCGCCGTGCCTGCGGGAACTTTCGTCACCGGAGCGAACGTGCAGGGCGCGCCGGCGGTTCAAGAGGTCCCGGTGTCGGCTTTTGAGATTGACAAGTACGAGGTCACGGTAGCCGAATACAACGTCTTCATCAAAGAAACCAATCGCCCGGCGCCCTGGAGCGCCTATTCAGAGGATAGGGCGGATTATCCCGTGACCGGCGTCACCTGGGCCGATGCGCAGGCGTATTGCGCCTGGGCCGGCAAGCGTCTGCCGACCAGCATGGAATGGGAGAAAGCCGCCCGTGGGGTGAAGGGATTCATCTATCCGTGGGGCGATGGCTGGCAGGATGCCTACGCCAATACCAAAGAGGCCAACACCGGCGGCCCCAAGCCGGTCGGCAGTTACCCGAACGGCGCCAGTCCCTTCGGTGTGCAGGATATGGCCGGAAATGTTTGGGAATGGGTTGACGATTGGATGGGGCCGGATCAAGCCCAGAAAATCACCCGTGGCGGGGCCTGGAATGCTATCAACACGTGGGCGCAGACTTTCACGGTGAACGGATTGCGCCCGACGCAATCCAACAGCAGCACCGGATTCCGCTGCGCGCGGTAGGGGAGTTTTTAAAATAGTTAGCGGTTAGCTCTTAGCCCTCATCGGTTCCGGCTAAAAGCTAACCGCTAATTGCTGAAACCTATAAGTTGTTGAGGGTACGTTTGAGGTAAGGCAGCAGCGCGTGGGCTTTGCCGGCGCCGACGGCGACGCAGGCCATGGGGGCGTCGGCCACGTAGACCGGAACGCCGGTTTCCTGGGTCAGCAGTTGGTCCAGGTTGCGCAACAGCGCGCCGCCGCCGATCATGGTCATCCCGCGATCAATAATGTCCGAGGCCAGTTCCGGCGGGGTGCGTTCCAACACCGATTTGACCATGTTGATGACCATGGAGATCGGTTCTTCCAAAGCTTCGGCGATGTCGTCCGAGGAAATTTCGACGCTGCGCGGCAAACCGGTCACCTGGTCGCGCCCCTGAACTTCCATCACCATCGGCTCTTCAAGCGGCACAACGGTACCGATGCGGATTTTCGCTTCTTCAGCGGTGGGCAACCCCAACATCAAGTTATATTTGCGGCGCACATAGGCCGCGATGGCCTCGTCCATTCGCACGCCGCCTACCCGCACCGCCGCCGATGTGACCACCCCATATACCGAGAGGACGGCGGCTTCGCTGGTGCCGCCTCCCAGGTCTACGATCATGTGCCCACCGGGGGTGTGGATGGGCAGCCCGGCGCCTACCGCGCCGGCCAGCGGTTCCGGGATCAGGTAAGCGCGGCTGGCGCCGGCTTCCAGGGCTGCGGCGCGCACTGCCCGTCTTTCCACCTGGGTCACGCCGAAGGGCACAGTCACAAACACACGTGGTTTGAACAGATGGATTTTCCCTACCGAACGATTGATAAAGTGGTACAACATTTCACGGGTGACCCGATAGTCCGCAATCACGCCGTCGCGCAGTGGGCGGCGCACCTGGATCGTTTCTGGCGCGCGGCCCATCATGGCGCGCGCTTCTTCCCCAACGGCTACGACCGTCCCATTGTCAATTTCCTGCGCCACGACCGAGGGCTCTTGCAACACAATGCCACGTCCCCGGACGTAAACCAGCACGTTGACGGTGCCTAAGTCAATACCTAGCTCATCTACCAACGCCATAAGATTTTCACTTTCTTTATTACAATTTGACTGTATCTTCTCAAAATCTGGGGGGTGGAGGTT
>DAOUFX010000163.1:0-14042 GCA_034429675.1 Anaerolineae bacterium
GCCATCGTTCCGACGCCCACCCCCATCGTCGTGACGCCGCCCCTCACCCTGACCACGGGCCGGTGGATTGATGTAGACCTTTCGGATCAAAGGTTGTTCGCTTACGAAGGGCAAACGCTGATCAACACCTACCTGATCTCAAGCGGCCTGCCGCAGACCCCGACGCCAACCGGGCAATACTACATCTGGATCAAACTCCGCACCGCCGACATGTCCGGGCCGGGCTACGATATCAAAGACGTGCCCTGGGTCATGTACTTCTACGGCGGATACGGGCTCCACGGCGTAACCTGGCACGGGAACTTCGGGCATCCCATGAGCCACGGCTGCATCAACCAGCCCAACGACATGGCCGAATGGCTGTTCGGATTTGCCGAAGTGGGAACTCTGGTGAATATTCACGAGTAAAACAGCGAAAATTACCCCTGAAACCAAACCACCCCGTCCTTGAACGGGGTGGTTTTTTGTTATTTCAAAGCGGCGCAGTTCTCACTGCCGATTTCTATCTATAATCTCCGGGCGGGTCTCCCCCGTTTTCAGAATGGTTTCCAACGCCTGACGTGTCTCACGCGCGCCGGGGACCTCGGCGGCGCGTTCAAAGTGATCAATGCGCTGGACGACCATGCGCAAAATGGCCGAATTGGTGCGGTTGAGTTCGCGCACCTGAGAAAGCCAATATTCCCGCACGGCCGGGTTGGGATGCACAAACAAGGCAATCGCCAGTCGCGCCGGGTGCGTGCGCCCCGGTGGATGCTCCAACAGCTCCCGGTGAACGTTGGCCGCGATCGTGAAGTAGAAAGACGTCAACGGTTCGACCAGACGCTGCACCTTGTCCCAGACCGGCTCGGTTTCTTTGGCCAGAGCGAAGAAGGCCAGGTAATACGTTTGCGCCTGGTCGTAATCAAACCTGAAGAAGTAAGCACCGGCGCTGGCGGCGCAGTAACTTGCCAGATACCATTCCAGATCCGGCATGTTGGCTCCCGGCTCCCCGGATTCGATGAGATCGCACATCATCCGCGCGGCTTTGAGAAAATGCAAACGCGCCTTTTCAAAGTCGGTGGTGCGAATGCGCATCCCCATATCGCTCAACTCGGCAGCCCGCGCCAGAGAAGGCGTCTCATCCAAAAGGGTAGCGCTCAAATCCTGGGTCACGATGTGCATTTCCGTGATTTCACGCAGATAGCGTCGCCAATCCCGCGCCTCGCCCTGGGCGTCTCTGTCAAGTTTTTTATCCACCGCCCACGTTTCGGAGGCCAGCATGGCCAATTGCTCAACCCGCGCGCGCTGATCCGTGGTGCCAAAGAGCAACAACGCCATCACATCGTGCCGCACCTCAAGGTTTTTCTGAATTAACACGGCGATATAGCCGCTCTCGCAACAATCCACAAAGCTCTGCGCTTGCAAATCGGGGCGAAAAGTTAATTTATCCAGTTGCCACGATTGCGGCCGCGTTGTAAAAATGTCGGCGTAGCGCATCAGTTTAGCAATTTCCTGCACCTCTTCACGAGAACGCAAAATATTGTCCGCGTCGTACTTGGCCTTGAGCTGAATCACGGCTTCGTCGAGTGTGTACGTCCCCGGCGACTCGCTCACCAACTCGAACAGGTCTTGCAAGATGGCAGTACGGGCGTGTGGGTCCATCAGCCGCAGTCCGGCAGCGCTCAGCGCCACGCGGTACTCCAAAAGCTGCCCCTGTTCCGGTTCCATCGTGGCGGTAGGTTTGAGTGAGGCAACCAACACACTGTCCACAAAGTCAATGCGCACGATGTCAGACTGCGCTTCCAGAAAATCCCGGAACTGCCGGTACCCCAACTCGGTCTCGTTGAACGCCGAATCCATCTTGACCATCATCATCTTGAGCTGGCTGCCGTTGACCGTGTCGCTCTCTACCTGCGGCAACAACGTGCGCATGGCACCCAACAGCAACAGGCGCGCCCGCTCCAGACGATGCGCCGCCGTGCGCGACTCCGGCCCGACCAACGTGTCGTACAGGACAAACTCGTCACAGGCCTTGACCAACACCTCGCTGGTGGACTGGCGCAGGCCGATGCCAACCACCTTCCTGCCATACGCGCGCAGTTTGCGCGCCACTGCGCTAAAGTCGCTGTCGCCCGTCACCAACACAAAAGTGTCCACTTCCTGGTGTGTAAAAGCCACTTCTAGCGCGTCTACGACCATCTGAATATCGGCGGCATTTTTGCGATGGCGCGCGCTGTAGCGGAACAGTTGTGTCAGCTCGATAGAATGCTCAATCAGATCTTGTTGGTACTGGCTAAAACCCGTCCAGTCACAATAGGCGCGCCGAATGGAACAACGCCCCCATTGTTCCGCGGTTGACATGATGACGCTCAGGTCACATTTACCATAAACTTCTTCCGCAGTAATCGCTACATTTTCAAAATCAATAAAAACGGCTACTTGTGAATCTGTCATAGACTTACCTCTGTTGTAGGATTCTGATGTGCTCCCATTGTACTTCTTAATGAAATCAAGAGCAAAAGCTTTGTTTTCACGGTTGCCCCGTCCCAGATTAACTGCGCCTAACACACTTTTAACCAAGCCGTAACCCCGCCGGTTACACCTGTACCCCTATAATGAAAATTAGATGCAGGTCAAAGGAGTAAATTCCATGTCGAATGCTATTTTGCCCCAATCGCACATTTTAATTGTGGATGACAGCGATGAAATCCGTGAATTCACGCGCAAGTCGGTGCTGGAACCCGCCGGCTATCGGGTAACGACGGCGCGCGACGGTCAGGAGGGGCTGGAAAAAGCCTTGCAACTCATCCCCGATCTCATTTTGCTGGATTACGAAATGCCGCGCATGAACGGCATCGAAGTGCTCCAGGCGCTTCATAAGAGAGGCGTGGCCTTTCCGATCATTCTCATCACGTCTTACGGGTCTGAATCGGTGGCGGTCGAAGTTTTTCGTTTGGGGGTGAGGGACTATGTCCCCAAGCCCTACACCATTGACCAACTGTTGAGTTCCGTCCAGCAAGTGCTAAGGCTGACACAGATCGAACGAGAACGCGACATGTTGCTGGTGCGTCTGCAAACAATGTCCGAACAGATCAAAAAAGCCAATGACGAATTGGGGCAACGGTTGCGAGAATTGGACACACTCTACCACGTCAGCAAAGCGGTGACGTCCCTGCAAGAGCGCACCAAACTGCTGGAACGCATCGTAGACGCAGCGCTTTACGTCACCGGGGCGATGGATGGTCAGATCATTTTGCTGGACTCCGAAACCGGCAAGCTGGAAAAGGAAGTGCGCCGCCAACGCCAGGATCAGGGCTACAAACCGGGCGACGAAGGGCGATCTATTTACACGACCACCAGCGACTTGATGTTATCAGCGCAACTGAAGGTGGGCGGACAAACCATCGGATCGTTGATCATCAGCAACAAACGCAACGCCCAGCCTTTGCGAAAACATGACCAACAGCTGTTACGAATGTTAGGGGATTATGCCGCCGTAGCCATCGAAAATTCGCGGTTATTGACCGAAATCGAGGAACGTCGCGACCGGGAGAAGCGCGAACTGCGCAATATGTTCGAGTCCTATGTGTCGCCGTCGGTGGTGGAGCAACTGCTGGACCGGCCCGACCTGGTGCGCCCCGGCGGCCAGCGACAGATAATCAGCGTGTTGTTCGCCGATCTGCGCGGGTTCACGCGGTTCAGCGCGGTGACGGCGCCCGAAACGTTGATGGCCGTCATCAACCACTATCTGGCGATTGCCGCCGACGCCGTCATCCGCGAAGGCGGCACGCTGGACAAGTTTATGGGCGACGAGGCCATGGCGTTTTTCAATGCGCCGTTGCCGCAACCCGACCACGCCCGGCGAGCCGTACGCGCCGCCTGGCGCATCCTGGAGATGACCCGCATGGTGCATCAAAAGCTGCCACCCCAACACCGCATCGAGTTCGGCGTCGGCATTGCCACCGGCGAAGCCATCGTCGGCAACGTCGGGACGCAGCGCGTGCTCAACTACACCGCCATCGGGCACACGGTCAACAAGGGGCACACCCTGCAAGAACTGGCGCCGGCAGGCAAAATCTGGATTTGCCGGACGACCTGCGCCGCACTCCAAACGGCCATTGAGGTTAAAGAGATTCCGCAGGTTCAACTCAAGGGTGAATCTGAACCGGAATCGGTCTACGAAGTGGTCAGAGTGCGGTAAACGCCCCGAATTATTTTACCCCTCAAATCTCAGGAGAAACTGCGCGATTCAAGCGGTAACTGTACGTGGAATGTGCTTCCGGGGAACTGCTGTTCATCATTTCCAGGGCTCTCGGCCCAAATCTTCCCGGCATGCGCCAAAATGACGCCGCGCGCAATCGCCAGTCCTAACCCAGGCCCGCCGGCCTTGAACTCCGTCTGACCGGAAGAGTGGAAATCAATCTTGCCGGTCTGGTAGAACTTCTCGAAAATGAGTTCCTGATCTTCCAAATTGATGCCGACGCCGGTGTCGCGAATCGTAACTTCCACTCCGGGAATCTGGTCGTCCAGCGTCATCAATTTGCCAGCAACGGTAATCTTGCCACCGTCCGGCGTATATTTGATGGCATTGGTGATGAGATGGAAGAACACCTTCTGCAACAGTTCGGAATCCCCCTGAATTTCGGGCAGATCTGCCAGCCCGGCGATGGTAAACTCCAACTTGCGGCGGCGGATCGCGTCCGAAAGATTCGTTTGAATGCGATGGACAATATCGAACAGACTGACATCCTGGTGCGACATCTGCAAAGTCTGGCTGTCAATCCGGGCAACATCCAACATGCTGTTGATGATGAGCTTCATCCGGTTGGCCCCGGTCGTAATGCCGTCCAGATAATTCTCGACGCGGGAACCGATCTCGACGGGCAAATTGCGATGCAACATCTGGGAGAACCCGATGATCACGGTCAACGGCGTGCGCAATTCGTGCGCAGCGATATCAATGAAGTCGCTCTTCGTCTTGTCAATGCGCGCGAGAATCGTGTTGGCTTTGCGCAGCTCCTCGGTGCGCTGGCGCACGATCTGCTCCAATTGCTCATTGAGGCGCACGATTTCGGCGTGATAGCGCGCATTCTCCAGAGCAATACTGGCCTGGGCCGCGAAAGCCTGAACCCACATCGCGTCATCCTCGCTGAAGGCGTTCGCTTCGCGGCGGGTGAGCGAAACCATGCCAATGGCGCAACCCTTGGCAACCAGCAACACCCCCAACCACGAGCGATTCAAGGGCAACTGAGGAATCTGGCTCCACCCCGGTTCCTGGGACACATCCCCGATGATGAGCGGACGCCGCAAAGTCTCAAGTTGCCGGTAAACGTCGCCCTCGCTGATTGAAATGTGAAGCGCGCCGGCATGGCGCGAATCCAACAGCCCATGGTGAGCCACGGGAACGAGCACATCGCCCTGCCGGATCAAGAGCATGCCACGTTCGTAGGGAACCAGCGCGTTGAGCAAGACCAGGATGCGGTTGGGAACTTCGCTCATGTCCAGACTGCTGGTCAACTCGCGCCCGGACTTCTCCAACGACTCCGTGGAGCGCAGCCGCTTCTGTTCCAGCGCGTACAACTGTGCGTTGCGAATGGCAATGGCAATCTGATCGGCCAGGCCGCCCAGAACCACTTCGTCTTCGGCGACAAACTGCTCCGACCGGTTGCTGCCGATGTTCAAAGTGCCGAACCGGATGTCGCCAACCTGAAGGGGCAAGACGATCTCGGACGCGAGGTCGGGCAGGTCGCTCAGATGCATGAAGTCCGATACCTCGCTGACGTTTTGCACCAGCCGCACTTCTCCCGAACGGTACGCCGAGGCATTGATGCTTTGGGCGTCCAGAGGGATGAAAAAGTTCACCTGATGGAGCCTTTGCGCCATGTTGTTGGTGCCGGCGTACAGTCTCAGCACACCCTGCGCCTCATCCATCAACCACACCCCGACAAAATAGTAGTCGAACTGCGTCTGAATCAGCCCCACCACGCGCTCCAACAGCACATCCAGGTCAAGGATCGAGGTCACTTGCCGCCCGACCTGAGCGATCGTTTCCAGTTGCACCGCCCGGCGCGAGAGCGCATTGTTCGCCGATTCCACCTCGGCGGTGCGCTGCGCCACACGTTCCTCCAACGTATGCGACCATCCGGCCAGCGCATCGTTGGCCCGGAGCAAATCGCCATACAGCCGCGCATTTTCGATGGCCGTAGCCGCTTGATTGGCAAAGATCATCATCAGATTCAGATCGGCGTGCGAGAAACGTCCGCTCACCGAACGGTTATCGCTGTAAATGAGGCCGATCAGGTCGGCGTGAGCGATCAGGGGCACGCAGAGCAGCGAGCGCAGGTTCAGTTCGAGCACGGCGTCCTGCATGCCGAAGCGTTCATCCGTCAAGGTGTCCTGCATCAACACCGGCTGCCGCGTCTGCGTAACCGTCTCCAGGACGGAATAACTGATCTCCGCTTTGCCCCGGGGCAACTCTTGCAGGTCTACCCCTACGGCAACCCGGTAGTCCATCTGCCGGTTGGCCGTAAACAGGATCAGCACCCCGCGTTCGGCGCCGCTCAACTCGATCACCTGATCCATCACATAAGTCAAGAGAAATTCGGCGTCGTGCGTTTCGTTCATCCGCACGCTGATGTCGAACACGCGCTTGAGGCGCTCCTGCAACTGCGCGGCCTCGGCGACGGCGTCCCGTTCGACCTCGACGTTGAGCCTACCGTCATCGAGACCCTGTTCCCGACGGCGTTCGGCAATCTGGCGCGTCCATTCGGTGATAATGTCGCGGTTGATCTTGACCTTGTTGAGGTAGTTGCGGCGCAATCCCTCGTCGCTGAGGGTGGCGATGCCTTCCATCATCGCCTTGTAAGCCTGTTGCAACGCCTCCCAGGCCTCGTTCGCATATTTCGCCGGATCGGGCGCGGCGCGCAACACTTGATAACGGTACCACCACACCTCTTGTGGCGGGAACTCGCCGTTACGAACGATCTCCAACGTCTGCAACGCTTCCTGAGTGTGCTGCATTGCCTTGGGCCAGTCGCCAAGCGCCAAAGAGATCGCCCCCCACCACGCTTGAGTGGTGAACAGAGCGGCCAGCATCTTGCGTTCCTGCTGGATGGCATGAGCCTCGACAAAAAGATCGCGCGCTGCCTCCAGCTCGCCATTCTGCCAAAACACCTGCCCCAACCCAAGCTGATGGAACGAGCGGCCATAGAACTCGCCGAGCTCCTGCGCCAGCGCCAGACCTTCCTCAAACGTCCGTTGGGCGCTTTCGTAATCTTCCAGCGCCAGGTACACCCGCCCCATACTTTCCAAAAGTGGCAACATCCGCGAGCGACTGGTCGTTTCGCGCGCCATCTGCACGGCTTGTTCGAGGTAAGCGCGAGCGCGCGGGTACAGCCCTAGATACCAATACGTTAACCCCAGATTGTTGAAAGAACGAACCTGACGGGTGCGATCTCCAATGTGCTGGGCAATTTCCAGGGATTGCTCGTGGTAATCGCGTTGTTGAGCGTAATCCGGGGACAAGAGGGCCAGCTCGTTCAGCGCGTCAGCGACGCCGCCGTGATTGCCGAGCGCGCGCTGCAATTCCAGCGACGCCGTCATATAGCCGTTCGCCACGGTCGGGCCTTCCAGAACCCGCGCCCACGCCCCCAAACGCCAGAGGATGTGCGCCTCACGGCTCAAATCGCCCATCTCACGGCAGAGAGGCAACGCCTGTTTGTGATAAGCATAGGCTTTCTCGGTCTCGCCCATCCGGAAGTAGACCTCGCCAAGCGCATCCAAACTATCCACAATCAATCGCGGGTCGCCGATCTTGCGAGCCAGCGTCAGAGTCTGGTCGCCAAGATGCAGGGCCTTGGTAAACTCGCCCACCATACACTTCAGAGCGACCTGGCGATTCATCACCTCAATTTGCCGGGGAATATCATCCAGACTGCGGGCAATGTCGGCCATGGCCGACAAATCAGATTCCTGAGCCTGATGTTGAGCCAGACGAGAATTGGCTTCGGCGCGTCCGGCCAGCAAATCGTAACACGTCAGCGGCTCGACGGCATCGCCCAGGCACTGCGCAAATTCGAGCGCCTGATCGTAGCAGCGCACGGCAGAGCGATGCGCGTACACCTGACAGGCTTTGTTGGCGGCGATCTGAGCGTAGCGCAAGGCCTGCTCCCATTCGCCGGCTTGTGCAAAATGCCAGGTCAAAAGCTCCGCAGCTTCCTCGGCATTCTGCTCCATCAGGGTTTCGGCGCACCGGCGATGGTGATGGGCGCGATCCTCCTGGGTCAGCGTGTTATAGATCGCCAACCGCATCTGCTCGTTGCTAAAACGATAGAGCGTCGCATCCACCTGCTCGATCTGCACCAGGACGTGGCGATCCACGGCAACGGAAAGTACGGCCAACAGGTCTTCCTCGGAATTCTCGGAGACTTTCCCCAGGAGAGGCACATCCACATCCTGCCCGATGACCGCCGCCCATTGCAGGATACGCAACGACGCGTCGTCCAGGCGTGCCAGACGCCGTTGCGCCGTTTCCAAAATGCTGGAGGGCATGGCCGGAATATTGGTTAAATCAATGTGCCACCCGCTTGCATCCCGGTGCAACAGATTCTCTTCAAGCAAGGTATACAGCAAGTTCTCGATGAACCCGGGATTTCCACCGGTCTCGCTGAGCAACCACGGCAACAGGTCCTCCGGCAAGGATGCGCCGTCACCGGCCTCGCCGATGCTGCCGTCTTCGCCGGGCCCCAACACGGAACGGACCATGGCTTCGGTTGCTCCGGCGTCAAAGGGCGCCAATCGCAAAAGCTGGCAGAAGGGCAACGGCGCCGACGGGTCCACCACAGGACCGTGCGCGTACCGGATGGGTTGCGCTTTGTGAATCAGCACACTCAGCGGATGCGCCTTGTCCATGCTGACGGCGCGATAGGTGCCAAGCGTCAACACACGCGAGGTTGTAAGCTGCTGGCTCAGTTCGGTCAGAAATTCCAGGGTTTCCGCATCGGCGTTTTGCAAATCTTCCAGGATCAGGAGCAAGGGCTGATCAAAGGTCAACAGAACGTCCACCGCCGTGCGTAACAGCGAGACCTTGTCCTCGGAACCGCAAGCGTCGCCTTCGGGAGCGGCGCTCGATGAAGGGAGCCGCGCCTGAATATCCTCCTGCAAATCGGGCATCAACTGCGTCAACGCGAAGCCCGCCGTCGCCAAGGTCGGCATGGGCAACGGCGACGCCAACAGTTGTTTGAAAATGGAAATCCACGGGGAATAGGGAGCCTGCGCGCGTTCCGGGCAATTGCCCTCGCACACGATCACGTGCTGAATCTGCGCCTGGAGCCGCGCCTCACGCGCCAGCCGGGTCTTGCCGGCGCCGGCGCCGCCCTCGATGAGCAACAATTGCCCTTCCCCCCGTTCGACGCGCTTCAAACGGTCGAGCAGCAGGGTCACTTCAAAGGCGCGGCCCACAAACTTGCTGCGTTGGGCCGTATGCGCGCGGGTCTCGTGAGACTCCAAAGGGAATGCAGAACCGGTCAACGTATTGAGCGCCGCAATCACCTGATTCGCGCTGCCGTAACGCTGATCGGGGTCCTTGGCTATCAATTTCACAATCAACGTCCGCAACACCGGCGACAGCGCCGGGTGATCCATCGGCGAGACAGGCATCGTCTTTTCGACGTGCTGCCGCAACACCGTGGTGCTGCTTTCATCTTTAAAGGGCAATTCGCCGACGGCGATCTCGTACAGGGACACGCCCAACGAGTACAAATCGGCGCGATGATCCACCGCGTCGCGGCGGATCAATTCAGGCGCGACGTACTCCGGCGTCCCACGCACCAGCAATTGGCCCTTCCCGTGCGGCTGGCCGATCAGGCCAAAGTCCATCAGCTTGACCTGCCCCTCGGCGGTGATCCGCACGTTGCGCGGCTTTACGTCGTAGTGAACGAAGCCGTGATTGTGGATGTGCTGCAAGGCGCGGCACACCTGCGCGACGACCGCGTACAACCAGCTTTCATCATCGCCGGCCTGACGATGGCGCGCAGCAGCGGCGGCCCAATCTTCGCCCGGCACGTACTCCATCGTGAAGAAATAATCTTGCGTGTCGGCCAGAATGCCAAAATCGTAGACTTCTACCAGATTGGGGTGGCGCACCTGCGCCATAGCGGTGAATTCGTACTTGAACTGCGCCAGATTGCGCTGGGTCAACAGGTCGCCGTGGATGGTCTTCAGCGCCAGGTTGTGTTGGGGATACAAGACATCCTCGACCAGGGTAACGGCGCCCATTCCACCCTTCCCCAATTCACGGATGACTTTATAGCGGTTATTGATCAGTGATGACATAGTATGTCCCCAGACGGGATGAAGTTCTCGTTGATCCAAACGTCCACTGAAATTATACACCAACTAAAAAAACATCGCCTCAAGAGCAGCCCGGAGGGTGCGGGTCACGCCGGCTTTGTCCTGCGTCCCATCCACCCTTTGGATGGTCTCGTGGGCCTGCAACGTCTGGATAGCCGCGTGATAACGCGCCTCGACGGCAATCAACAGGTCTTCCTTCTCGAACAAATCGAACTTGTCGCCGCGATTGCGGCGGATACGTTCCAGACACACCCGCGCCGGCACGTCGAGGAAAAAGGTCACGTCCGGCGCAATACAAGGCGCATGCATGTCGTACAGCCACGACACCTCGTGATCGGCCAGTGTGAGGGACTGGTAGGCCAACGACGAGAGGTAGTAGCGGTCCATCACCACCCACACGCCCGCGCGGAGCTGCGCGGCGACGCCCTGAGCGCCATACAAATGATCCAGCCGGTCAGCGACGAAAAGCGCGGCCAGGGCGCGAGGGTGCACGGCGTCCTGATGCGTCAGAATGCGGCGGATGAGGCGGCCCGCCGGGCCGTCGGTCGGCTCGAACGTGACCGCGACGGCGCCGACGCGCTCGCGCAAATAGTCGCCCAAACACTGCGCCTGGGTCGTGGTGCCCGCGCCGTCCAGGCCTTCGAGCACAATCAACTTGCCGGGGCCGGAATTGGCCATCATAGCTGGGGAGTTCATTGTCAGCAACAGTCTCGTGTCAGAACAAAGCGCAGGGCGGACGGCGCGCTAAAGCGTCATCGCCGGGTCTTTCGCCCCGGACTTCTTCTCCGGGAACGGGCGCTTGAAAAAGTACACAAAATCGCCGTCGGGGTCGGTGAGCACCGTCACCAGTTCCCAACTGTTATCTTCCAGGTGACTGAAAGCAGCTTCTTCGCTCACGTACACATCCTTCTTGTTCTCAAAAACGCCCGACGCGCCGAGGAAACTCACGCGGTTCTTCTGTAACTTACAATGCTGCCATCTGGTCATTGCGAACCTCCTGCGAAAATAGTCGAAAGTCCAAAGTCGAAGAGTTTCAAGTTTCAAGTTCCAAGTTGAAGGTAAGAACTGAAGAGTTTCAAATCGAAAGTTGAAGACGCTTCTCTTTGCTGTTGCTGCATGTCCCTTGTTTGAAACGGCGATGCATGGGAGACATTATACCAGCTTGCGCCATATTGAAATCAAGGCGAAGATAGGGAATACCAGCGGGGTGCGTTTTAATTTCTGGGCAAACCACAGTAGGGGCGAGGCATTCCGCGTAGGCGCCTTATCCATACGGCATGTTATATCTCACAAAGCCTGCGTATCCACAGAATCTTTTAGGAATGCCTCGCCCCTACGCCTATAAATAAAACACACCCCACCAGCGGGTGGGCGTTTGCGTTTCGCAAAACCACCGTGCCGTCTGCACCAGACCCCAGGGCTGAAGCCACAGGGCCAAACACACGAGGCCCTGCGGGCCGGGAAGTATTGACAAAGCTTCTTCAGCCCGAAGGGCTTCGTCTGTTTAGCGCGAGGGTTTTAACCCGGCGTCTGCGTTGTGGCAACCCTTACGAAACGCAAACGCCCACCCCGCCAGCGCAGCAGCATTGTGCTTTCCGCAAGTTCGCGTACACTGTGCAATTCGGAGATATATGGAACGACTCCAAACTTTCAACTTACAAACTTTCAACTTTCAACTATTTCATAGGAGTGAACATGAGCAAAAAAGTCTTAATCGTAGCAGGAAGTCCGCGAAAGGACGGCTACAGCACCTATCTGGCCCAACGCGCGGCCGGTGAACTGCAAAGCAAGGGCTGCGACGTTGAGATCGTGAAATTGTACGACCTGAAAATCAAACCCTGCACGGCCTGCGACGCCTGCGTAAAGCGCGGCGACAAGTTCTGCGTCCATCACGACGATATGAGAGACATGTATCCCAAAATCATCGCGGCCCAGGCCATCATTTTCGCATTTCCGATTTATTGGTTCAACATGAATGCACAAATGCGGCTGTTCATTGACCGCTTCTACGCCTTGCACTCGACCAGGACAAAGCTCCTGAAAGGCAAGAAGGTGGGCGCCATCGCCGTCTACGGCGACGTGGATCGCTTTACGTCGGGCGCCGTCAACGCCATCAAAAGCTTCGAGGATATGGCGAACTACATCGAAATGGAGCTCTGCGGCATCGTCGAAAGCACGTTTGTAAAAGCCGAAAACCGGGAAGCGAATGCGGAAGTGAACGGCAAAATTAGCGAATTGGTCGGCGCAATAGCGGGTTAGAGCAGAGAACCGGCGGGTAATTTGCCGGATATTCGCGTGAAAGACAAAAAATCAGTTCAAGGAGAAAGCTATGGCAGACTTTCGTCGAATCAGAGCCGTCACGGGCATAGCGCTCTGTAGCATCGTTGCCCTCTTCGCAATAGGGTGTCCAAGAGCGGGGAATGCCTCTATCGCGGCCACGCCAGAGTCCTCTCCCACGGCGCTTCCATCCGGCGCCCGCACGGCTCCGTCCGTCGCGCCGGCAGCGCCCGCTGCGGGCGGCAAACTCCTCGGCTATTTTGTCGAGTGGGGTGTGTACGACCGCGCCTATCACGTCAAGAACATCGTCACGAGCGGCTCGGCGGCCAAACTGACGCACATCAACTTCGCCTTCGGCAACGTCACCGGCGGCCAATGCGTGCTCGGCGACGCCTACGCCGATTACGACCGCTTCTATACCGCCGAGGAAAGCGTGGATGGCGTGGCGGACACCTGGGACGAAGGCGCCCTGCGCGGCAGTTTCAACCAGCTGCGCAAGCTCAAGCAGCTGTATCCCAACCTCAAAGTGCTGTTTTCGTTCGGCGGGTGGACCTGGTCGAGCGGCTTTGGCGAGGCGGCGGCCCATCCCACAACCTTCGCCGAATCCTGTTACGCCCTCGTCGAAGACCCGCGCTGGGCAGATGTGTTCGACGGGATTGACATTGACTGGGAATACCCCAACGCCTGTGGCATGGCCTGCGACGCCAGCGGGCCGGAAGCGTTCGTCGGGCTGATGCAGGCCCTGCGCAACCGGTTTGGGCCGGCGTACCTGGTGACGGCGGCAGTGCCCGCCGGCTATGAGCGGATCAACGCGGCCAACTATGGGGGCGCGGCCCAATACGTGGACTGGTACAACGTGATGACCTACGATTTCTTCGGCACGTGGGACGCCCAGGGGCCGACCGCCCCGCATTCGCCGCTGTACTCCTACGAAGGCATCCCGCAGGCCAACTTCTACGGCGACTACGCCATCCAGCTCTACCAACAAGAAGGCGTGCCGGCAAGCAAACTGCTGCTGGGCGTCGGGTTCTACGGACGCGGGTGGACCGGCGTCAGCGACGTGAACGGCGGGCTGAACCAGCCGGCCAGCGGCGCCGCGCCGGGCACTTATGAGGCGGGCAACGAAGACTACAAGGTTCTGGCCGTCAACTGCCCCGCGACCGGCGCGGTTGCCGGCACGGCCTACGCCTATTGCGACGGTCAATGGTGGAGCTACGACACGCCGGCCACCCTCGCCGGAAAAATGACCTACAAACGCAGCCAGAACCTGGGCGGCGTATTCTTCTGGGAACTCTCCGGCGACACCACCGACGGCGACCTGATCGCGGCGCTGTACGAAGCGCCCCCCGTGTACAGCCGCCGGCTGCTGCTGCCGCTGCTGCTGCGCTGAGAGCTGCACGCACAAAAAAGCGCGGGCTTCGGAGTGATTCCGAAGC
>DAOUFX010000164.1:0-10294 GCA_034429675.1 Anaerolineae bacterium
GGCGTCGTTGATCGGCGTCGCGGTGCCGTGAGCGTTGATGTAGTCTATGGTTTCCGGCGCAGCGCCGGCGTCCTGCAAGGCCCAACGAATGGCGCGTTGCACCCCCCGCGCCTCCGGGTCCGGTCGCGCGATGTGGTACGCATCGGTTGAGGTTGCATAGCCTAATACTTCGGCGTAGATTCGGGCTCCGCGCGCCAGTGCACACTCAAGCCGTTCCAGGATCACGATTCCCGCGCCCTCGGCGAAAACAAGCCCGTCGCGATCTTTGTCGAAGGGGCGACTGGCCCGTTCCGGTTCGGCGTTGCGTTGTGAGAGCGCGCCCATCACCGTAAAGCCGGCGATGGCGACGTCAATGACCAATCCCTCGGCTCCGCCGGCCACCATCAGATCGGCGCGCCCGCGGCGGATCAGTTCGGCAGCCTCGCCGATGGCCTGCGAGCTGGTGGCGCACGCCGCAACCGGGTTGACCACCGGCCCCAGCGCGCCCGTCAGCAGGCTGACGTGATAAGACGGCATATTGGGCAGCGAGGAAACTAACGAGAAAGGGCTGGCGCCTTGTAGTCCCTGGCGCCAGAACTTGCGGGAATTCTCAATGGCCCAATCCAACCCGCCCATGCCTACGCCGACGGCGGTGCCGGCTTGCTCTGCATTCGGGAGGGGGGTGGGTAGCCCGGCATCCTTGAGTGCCTCGACGGCAGCCGCTACCGCCAGTTGCGAACAGCGCGCCATACGGCGGGCCTCTTTGGCCGGCATGTAGACCGCCGGATCAAAATTCTTGACTTCCCCTGCAATTTGCACCGGGAGCGCAGCGGCGTCGAACCGTTGAATGGGCGCTACGCCTGATTTGCCGGCGAGCACGTTTTCCCAGGTTTCGCGCACCGTCAGCCCTAAGGGTGTCATCACGCCCATGCCGGTGATTACGACGCGCACACGATTAGCGGCCCGCTCTGTCATTCTTTGTCACTCTGCTGTTTGGCGTTCATTCTGGCCTGGATGATGGGGATGAGGTTGCCGGCGACTGCTTCGCGCGCCTGTCGCACGGCATTCTTGATCGCTTTAGCGTTGGAACGCCCGTGACCCACGATCACGACGCCGTTCACTCCCAACAGCAATCCCCCGCCGTGTTCGGCATAGTCCAGCCGTTTGACGACTTTCTTTAGTTGCGGCGATAACAGCAGGAGTCCCGGCAGCGCTACGATCAATCCCGGCGCTATCAGCAGCAACGCCAACTTCGCGAGCACTCCGTTCCACAGGTGTTGCTTGAGCAGCCGCACGATGAAGGAAGCGACCGCTTCGGTGGTCTTGAGCATAATGTTGCCGGTGAACCCGTCGGTGACCAACACATCGCACTGGCCCTTCGCAGCGTCTTTGGGTTCGACGTTGCCCACAAAATTCAGGTCGCTTTGCTTGAAAACGGCAAAGGTGTCGCGTAGAACCATTGTGCCTTTTTCTTCTTCCTCGCCGTTGGCCAGCAAGCCAACCCGTGGCCGGTTGATGTTCAGCGCTTTTTCGGCATAGATGGCGCCCATTTCTGCGAACTGTAGCAGGTATTCGGGCTTGGGATCCGCCGTAGCGCCCATATCCAGAAAGACATAGGGCTTGAGCGCCGCCGGGTAAAGCGTGCATAACGCCGGGCGCCGGATGCCCCGAATCCGGCGCAGTTCGAAGATCGCGCCGGAAAGGCACGCAATGGTGTTGCCGGCCGAGACGAAGGCGTCGGCTTGCCCTTCCTTGACCAATCGCATGCCCACCCGGATTGACGAATCTGGTTTGTTGCGCACTTCTTCCGAATGATCTTCCATCGAGAGCACTTCGGGCGCGTGGACAATTTGAATGGAAAGGCCCGCAGTGTCGTGTTTGGCCAGCTCGGCGCGGGTGCGATCTTCGGGGCCGACCAGGATGATTTCGTCGCCCCAGGCGCGCGCGGCCATCACGGCGCCTTCTACGTCTGGCCCGGGACAGTCGTCCGAACCGAATGCATCAACAACAATACGCATGGATTTCTCCTCAGAAAATAGTCGAAAGTCGAAAGTCAAAAAGTTGAAAGTCCGTAGTCATCTTTGATCCGGGCTATGCGCCCCAAAACCACGGCGGTTCTTCGGGTGGGGGGACGCCCCACGGTTCGTCGGAATCGGGGTCTGCGGCGGCGACCGGCAGGGGTTTCCCGTCGAGCCAGCGCGCGGCGATGTCTGGCAGGTCTTTGCGCGTGCCGCGATGGATGAGCGGGTCCGGCAGGGACTCCAGGAACCGCGATCCATAGCGTTTGGTGACGATGCGCTGGTCGAGAACGACCGCAATGCCCATATCCGCCGCCGTGCGGATGAGCCGCCCAAATCCCTGGGTGAAGCGCAATATCGCTTCCGGGACCATATATTCGTTGAAGGGGTCTTCGTAAGCCTCGGAGCGGGCGGCGATCAGCGGATCGTCGGGCACGTCGAACGGCAGTTTGGTGATAACCAGGCAAGAGAGCGCCTCGCCGGGCACATCCACACCCTCCCAGAACGAGCGCGTGCCCAACAGTACGGCTTTGTCGCCCTTACGGAAGCTTTCCAACAGTTGCGCGCGCGAACTACCGCTGCCCTGAGCGTAGACGGAAATCCCTTCGCGCGCCAGCGGCCCGGTGATGGCATCCACTGCCGATTTGAGTTGGCTGTATGAGGTAAAGAGGGCCAGTGCGCGGCCCTGCGTCGCTTTGAAGAGCTCCAGCAGCGTCTGGTTCATAATCTGCTGGTGTCCGGCGTCGCGCGGCTCCGGGACGTCGGTGGTGATATAGAGCAGCGCCGCGGAGTGATAGTCGAACGGTGATCCCACGGCCAGCTCGCGCGCTGCCTCGGCGCTCAGACGCTCACGCATATAATCGAAGCTTTCGGCCACCCGCATTGTGGCCGACGTCATAATGACCGATCGTTTTTTATTCAGCAGGTGCTCGCGAACGAGACCGCCGATGTGCAGGGGGACGGCATTGAGCGTGACAGGGTAATTGTTGCGCGTTTCCAACCAGTAGACGGCGTTTTTTAGCGGTTCGGCGATCATGCTGGCGAGTTGCGCCTGCGCCTCGGCCAGGCGGCGGGTGATGCTGACCATTCGCAGTTGCACCGTCTCCATTTCCGCCATCTCCACGGTCAACTCTTCCACGCCTTTGGCGAGATGTTCCAATCCTTCGACCACCAGCGCCAGATGCGGCGCTACTTGCGCCCACAGACGCGCAATCTCCATCCAGCGCCCTTGTTCGCGCAACCCAGGCGTGATGCGCAGGCGCGCGCCGTAGGGAGTGTTGGCGTCGGCGTGATCGTTCATAAACATTTCAATTTCAGTAAAGAGCAGGTCCAGCTGGCGCTGAACGCGCTCGCCGGCGTCTTGCAGGCGGATGACGGCTTCGTGTAGCAACATCTGGGCCTTTTGCGGCATAGACTCGGCCAGCCCCATCAATTCGTCCAGCACGCCGGGGAAGCCGCGGGCCGAGCGCAGCAGTTCGTCGCAGGCGCGGTTGAGGATGACGCCGCTGACCGTGTAGCGCAGCGCATCCGTCGTCGCCCGCTCCAGATGGTGCGCTTCATCTATGATCAACAGATCGTAGTCGGGCAGCACGCGGTTTTCGGTGATGACGTCGGCCAGGAGCAGGGCGTGGTTTACGATGAGGACGTGCGCGCCCTCGGCTTTGGCGCGCGCGCGATAGAAGAAGCAGCCATCGCCCTGGTAGAAGCGGCAATGCTCCGGATCGCACGCTTCGTTGGCGGCAGAGAGGTTGTGCCAGATGGCATGTTCTTCGGCGGTGGGGAGAAACAGCCCGTCGGCGTCGCCGTCGAGCGTGTTGGGCAGCCACAGCAGTACTTTGGCCAGCACTTGCATCTCGGCGTCGGTCGAAGGACCGCGCCGGCGCAAGGCCTGGAACTGGTGGCGGCACAGGTAGTGCGAGCGTCCCTTGAGGATATGCGAACGGAAATCGTAGAGGTTTTTGCGCAGTCCCGGCAGGTCTTTGTGCGCCAGTTGTTCCTGCAGGTTGATGGTGTTGGTGGATACGACCACCCGTTGCCCATTTTGCACCGCCCATTCGATGGCGGGCAGCAGATAAGCAATGGACTTGCCGGTGCCGGTGCCGGCTTCGACGAGCAGATGTTGCCCGTCGTTGAAAGCCTGCGCGACGGCCTGGAGCATTTCGACCTGTTGGGAGCGGTACTCGTAGTCGGGGAAGGCCGCGGCCAGCGGCCCATCCGGTTCCAACATTGCCGTGAGCGCTTCCAGATCGAGCGGCAGCGGTTCTTTGCGTGGTTGCAGCGGTTCAAAGGCTTCGTCGTCTTCTTCGGTGACGAAGAGCGGTCCGGCGGCGTCGCCGCCACGACGGGCAGCCAGCTGCGCCCCGATGCCGCCCGAAAATCCCTGGCGCTGTCGTTGGTATTGCGCGTCGCGGAAGAAGTGCCCTGCCGTCCAGTTGATCCGCGCTCCCAACTGCTCCAGTTCGCGCAGCGTTTGTTGCGGCAATTGCGCCGCCCGTTGCAGCAGGGCGATGAAGAGCGCGTGAGCCATGACCGCATCGTCCAGTGCGCGGTGCGTTTGTTCCGGCAGATCAATGGCCAGCTCACGGACGAGGTTGGCGAGACTGTATCGTCCCGCGTGGGGAACCAGGATTCCGGCCAGCGCGAAGGTGTCAATGTGGGGATGGCCGGGCAACACGCCGTGTTGTTGCAGGAACGACAGGTCGAAGCCGATATTGTGGCCGACGACGGCATCGCGCCCGACGAATTGGGAGAGTTCGCGGGTGGCCTGGCGTAGGCTCGGCGCGCCTTGCACGTGAGCATCGGTGATGCCGGTCAGCTCTGTCACAAAAAGAGGGATCGCGCGCCCCGGATTGACAAAAGTGGAGAAGGTTTCGATGCGTTGTTCGTCTTCAAACCGCAATGCGCCGATTTCGATAATGGCGTCGCGCATTGGGTCGAGACCGGTTGTTTCCAAATCCAGAGCTACGTAGGTTTTTGCCATAGGTTCCTTTCCGGCTGTGAACTGTGACATTATACACTGATCAGCGAAAAATAAAAAAAGCCCCTCTGAACGATCTCAGAGGGGCTTTTTGTTGTTGGTCGAATCAACTCAGGCGCGTTTGATGGCTGCGATCCAACGCATTGGGTATTTTTCCACGTGGTCCCAGGGCCAGACGTTGTCTTCGCCGGCGTTCTCCTTCGGGCCGCCGCCGCCGGGGCGTTTGTTGTACTCTTTCCATCCGCCCTCGTAGCCCTTGTCCTGGCGCGCTTTCAGATCCACTTTGCCGTAGGGATCGTCAATGACCAGTCCGGCGTCGGTGACATCTTGCATCCGCACGATGTGTCCCTGGATGCTCATCATAATGGCCGCGCCGCCGCGCAGTTGGGAGAGCACGTTATCCTGGTACCATTTCTTGGTATTCGCTTTCCCGCCGCCGCCTTCGATCATCTTGTAGCTTGCGCCGACTTCTTTGGCGACGCCGCCCCAGCCGTCCGCTGTGGTGCGCGCCGGCAGCTTTTTGTCCTGGCGAATCTTTTCCAGGGCGTCTTCAAATTGCATGTCAGGGTAGGGATTGGGGATGCCGAGGTATTGCAGGGCCATCGCCAGGGAGGTGAGGTTGCACATTACATCCCCCTGATTCTTGCCGCCGACCACCGTCGCGTTGTCGCGTTGGTTGGCGTAGACGACCTTGCTCTGCAACGCCTGGTAAAAATCACCCTTGACCTTGGCGTCCGAGACCTTCGCAATGATCTCGCGAGCGCGAGCAATCTGCACCGAGGTCAACCGCAGCTGGGCCATCAGCTCCGCCAGCTCCTTTTGTTCTTTCGCCGTCAACGACCAGGACCCTTGCTCTTCGGCTGCCGGCTTTTCGGTCGTTGTCCCGCCGGGCGCGGGCTTCTTTTCGCCGCCGCCGCCAAAGATTCCCTGCCAGATGCTCTTGGCGAAGTCTCCCACCTTTCCGATGCCGCTCTTGACCATGTCTCCGCCCTGCTTGATCATGTCCCAAATGTTGACGCCGGTTTTGTCACCGCCGCCGTTATCTTTGGCCGGCAGCTTTTCCTGAGTCTTGACCTGGGTCTCCGAGCGGGTGGAGGAGGCCGGCACGCGGATGAGCTCTCCGGAGTTGAAGCCTTCGATGACGCCCTTCTTGGTTTTCCATTGCTTGAGCTTATCCTGATTGGCCTGTTTGAGCGCCGCTACCGTCACGCCCAGTTTTTGCGCGATGGCGTCCAGACCCTCGCCCGGCTGCACTTTGTAGACTTGAGCCTTCGGTTCGCTGCTGTTCTGCTTGGGAGCCGGCGTCTCGGTGGCGGTGGCGCCGGTATTGGCGGCTGTGTTGGCGTCGGCCTGTTGGATGGCCAGGTATTTTCGCACCGTGCTGGGATACCCGGAGACCTCTTTGTACTTGAGGTCTACGGCGGCCTGGATAGCGGCTTCCTCTTCATACGGCTTGGTCTCGTTGACGTAGGGGTTGTTCTTCTTGCCGTTGCCGGTGAGGTAGTACGAGTAGATGCCGGTCTTCCTGATCGCGGGCTTGAGGTATTCCGGCTGCAAGCATTCCGCTGTGGGGTTTTTGCTGCCGGCGTTGCGGGCGTTGGTGATGGCCGCTTTGACGGTGCCCTCGCCGGCGTTGTAGGCGATCACCGCCAGTTCGGCGGAGCCCGCGTCGGTGGCCTGGATGCCGACGGCCTTCATCTTCGACTTGAAGACAGCGGTGCCCATCATAATGTTGATGCGCGGGTCCTTCCAGTTGGCCTCGGTGAAATCGTAGTCCTTCAGTTCGGGGTAGTTCTTCTGCGTGCCTTGCCAGGTGCCCTTGGTGATCTGCATCAGTCCGAAGGCCGCGCCGCTGGAAGCTTCTGGCTTGCCGGCGGATTCGGTGGCGATGATGGCGCGAATTTTGTCCATCGAAATGCCATACTTTTCGCTGGCTTCCTTGATGTAGGTGTCGTACTGGCGTACCCTGTCCATCACAACTTCCTGAGTGGATTTCTTGGGCTCGCGTTGTACTTCGGGGGAGGCGGACGACTGATTGGCGCTGGCGACGAGGCGCTGCGCCTGTTGATTGCCCACCATCTGGCCCATTTGCATCATCATCGCTTGCTGCTGCGCGCCAGGCATACGGCGGAGCATTTGCGGTTGTGAATTGACGGCCTCTGCCATTTGGGGGCTTGCGAGAGCTGCTGCGTCGGCCTGGGGGGCCGCCGGTTTTTCCGCCGCTGCCGGCGGTTTTGTAGCAGTCTGAACCTTTGGGGTTTTAACCTCTTGCTTTTTCTGCGCCATATTTTTATCTCCTGATTTTTTCGCGCGTATGTTGAGAGAGTGGTTGGTTGGCCCCGCCTGCCACAGTATTATTGACTCTATTCTATCTGATAACGCCTGAACCGTCAAGAGAAATTTAAAGTGTGTGCAGTGTGCGGCCTATTTCCATGTTAACAGCGTCACTGTGCCTTCGTCGGTAAAGGGCTGGACGGCCTCTTCTGCGAACGAGGCCATATAGATGTCACCGTATTGAATAAAGGCCAGCGTTTGATCGTCCGGTCCCCATTGCCAGCTGGGCGTTTCGACGCCGGGATTCTCGCCTTCCGGGTAGATACAGTGCGCGTTGGAACCATCCCGGTCAATGAGACACAGCCGGTGGGCGCTGGTATCGCTCTGATACGGCACGGCGGCCCGGCCAAACAGCAAGGTATCCCCGCTGTGGCTAAAGCCGGGCGCAGACCACATCCCCACTTCCGAGGCGATCTCCGCGCTGTACGCCCCCGTCGCTTCGATGAGCCACAAATCGAAGACCGGGCTTTCTTCCGGCTCTTTGCCGCCCGGCATTAAGCCATGAACCGTCGTGGCGATGAAATTCCCATCGGGATCCCAGGCCAGGCCGGGGTTCCAGGCCCAGCTGCTGTAGGTACGGTAGGCCGGAAAAGTGAGCAGTGTGATGGACTTTGCCTGATTGAGGGTGACAACGCCTACACTTTCCGGACGGCTGAAGGCCAGCCGTTTTCCCTGCGGATCCCAAACGTAGCGAGTCCCCCACCAGCCGTACCCTCCACCGGATTCTGCCTCCAGCACTTCGCGCCGTGAGGTCAGGACGTTGCGATCGGTCAGCGTACCCGTCCACAGGTCGTTCCGCCCGCGCCAGCCCGGGGCGCGTTCGCTGGGTTCCGCCGTGGTCCAGGCGAGGCGGGCATTCTTGAGCGTACTGTCCGGCGCCCAATCCGCCCACAGCAGGTCGTTGAGGCTGAGTGGGAGCGGATTGGGATCGGCTTCGCCGGTGCGGATGACCCAGAGCTCGTTGATGTGCTCGCTCTGGGTGATGATGGCGCGGGTGAAGAGCAGCCGGTCGCCGTTGGGGGAAAGCGCGAAAACTCGCCCGTCCAGGTCTCCCCACGAGGTCAACCGGCGGCGCTGGCGATTGTTCTCGCGGGTGATCCACGCATCCTGCTGGCTGATGTAGGCCAACGTACCGGTGATGTAGACCGTTTGTAGTTGCTGTTTGACGCCGACGAGGAGCATCTCGTCGCGGGGTTGCTGCGTGATCGTGTCTTGCACCAGCGTGCGCTCGACTTCGACGCCGTTTTCGAGGACGATGCGGTAGACCTTTTCGCGGATGCCGGACTGACCCGATTGCAGCAGGCGCGATTTGCCGGCGGCGATGTTGGCGTCGCGCATCACCTGCCGTCCAAAGGGTAACGTCTCGGTGTAGGTTTCGCTGCGTTCCTCGACGCGGATCACGCTGACGAGCAGCCCCTGGGTGAGCTTTGTGGTTTCAGGCGGGGTGACGTAGTCCAGATCGTTCAGGGTGACGCCGGCTTCGTTGAGAATATCGCGCACGGTGAGCGCCTGGGTGGTGAGCACCCGGCTTTCCCCGTCGGACTTCACCGTCACTTGCAGCTGCGCGCTGGGAAGCGTCGCGTCGCACGCTGTGATCAGCAGCGCGATGACCAGAATCAGCCAACGCGCACAGCGCCAGGCATGGTGTTGATAGCGTCTGGGATCATCCATGTCTCAGACTATACCGGGAATTGCGCACATGGCAACCGGTGGGTTAAGGACTCGCCGGGAGGGTGGTTCTGTCCCAGCGGAAATCGTAGCCGCCCGCCAGCGATTCCTGCACATCCCAGAAACCGGAACCATCGGTTAACCCGATGTAGCGCGCAGCGCCTGAGGTATCCATGTAAAGGAAGGCCGCGCCATTCTCTGTCCACAGGACCGAACCCGCGGCTGAGTCTATGAGCGCGACGGGGCGCACCATCTCGTCGGGGCCGAGGAAGTAAATGCCCGCCGCCGGCCCCGGGCAGTCGGGCCCGCATCCCCGGTGGATAAACGCCACCCAGCCGTCGGGCAGCGTGTGCGGCGACATCGGATGCAGCGGCCATCCGTCCAGCATGCACGACTGGTAGACGATGTTGGCCGTTGTTCCCGTCTCGGTTTTCCAGAGGCATCCTTCCCATTCTTCGTCTGTGGCGACCCAGGCGGCGCTCGCGCCCAGATCCGCTTCGACGCGACAGGACACCGGACAGGTGGTGTTGACCGGCATGAAGACTTCGCGGGTGGTGGTGTTGAGCAGGGAGTAGACGCCGTCGGTGATCTCACCGGAGGCTATCAACACCCACTGATTGTCGTCCGTGAGCGACTGGGGCTCCCACAATTCCTCACCTTGATGGCCGACGAGCATCTCCGGCGTGGGCTTGGCGAGTGGGACGCGCCAGACGCCTTGCCAGTCCGTGTAGATGATTTGCGAGCCGTCCTGTGACGGCATAAAGCCGCGACAGGGGCGCTTACCCATTCCTTTGCACACTCCCAGTTGAATCTGTTGTTTTCGCAGATCGGCCATGTCCAGGGCGAGAATGGTCGCGTAGTCGGTATTGGCATCCTGAGCGGCATTGTCGGGGAGTTCCCCGTCGCTACCGGACGTGGGCAACACTCCCCAGGCGTTATAGATCAGGTAGCGGTTGTCGGCAGTGATGTCGAAAAACAGACCGTTTTGACCGATGAGATGGCCGGACGTGGGAATAAAGGTGTGCTGCCAGGCGCTTTGGTCGAACAAATACAGCCGTCCGGCGGCGGTAACGTAGGCCACAAAACGTCTATCGGACGTGACGCGATAGTCTATGACCCCTGACCCCGGCGCATCCTCGACGGTGGGAATGGATTCGATTTTGCCTCCCTCGGCCAGCCACACCCACAACCGACCATCGCGTAGAAAGTACAGATCGGCGGGTAGCGCCGGCCAGTTTTCGGGCTTGACCGGGGTGGGGGGCAAGATCAACCCGGGCGGCAACGTTGGGGTCGGGGTGAGCGTCGGGGTGGGCGTGGC
>DAOUFX010000165.1:0-5112 GCA_034429675.1 Anaerolineae bacterium
TCTCGCGGGCGGGTGTCCCCGCCCGCGAAAACTCTTTCTTTTTTTCCAGCCTGCTGCGAAAATCGCCGCTGACGCGACAAGATTGAAAACACCTGCTTTTATCTCGTCCGCCGAACTGCGATTAGCGAGCCTTGCGCAACACATTCAGTATAATCAAAACCGGAAAAGGCAAAAGTCAGTAGACTTTCCAACTCCCTCAGCCCCACTTGACAAGCAACCATGATAGATTATCATTGACTGATCAGTCAATCAAAAAAAACAAGGAGCAAAATGTCACCACGCAGACGGGCACAGAATGAACAGATGCGCGACACAGCTTTGGCAAAGATCACCGGCGCGGCCCTGGAAGTCTTCGCGGAGTACGGCTATCACGGCGCCACGATGAAACAGATTTCGCAGGCGACGGGGATGAGCTATGGCCTGGTCTATCACTACTTCTCCTCCAAGGAGGAAGTGTTTCGCCACCTTCTCGATTTTGCGCTCGACAGTTCGATGGCCGCCCTGAATACGGCATTGGACGCGCCCGGAACGGCCTGGGGAAAGATCGAGACGCTTTCGGCGATTCTCGTCGAGAATGCGCTGACGAGCGAATCCTCGCTGTATTTCCTGATTGTGACGCAGGCCATGACTCAGGGGAAAGGCATTCCGGGGCTGCGAGAGCACATCGAAGAACGCTTCACGGCATACTATGACCGGTTGGTGCCGGTGATCGTCCAGGCGCAAGAGGCGGGAGACGCTGTGGAAGGCGATCCGGTCGCGCTCGCCGCGGCCTACTTCTCCTTTGTCCAGGGACTCGCGCTGTTGATCTTTCAGGGAAAAGGGATGGAAAAGAAAATCACCTCGGGGATTCTGAGCAATGTTTTGAGAAACGGGAGGAAACAATGACAAAGTCCATCATCATCATCGGCAGTGGAATGGGAGGGTTGGCGGCTGGAATTTACGGGCAACGCAACGGCTTTACGACCACGATTTTCGAGGCGCACACCCAGCCAGGCGGGCAATGTACCGGCTGGACTCGCAAAGGCTATGTCTTCGATGGCTGCATTCACTTCCTTGGAGCGGGCAGCTCCCGGACGAAAGTGGACAAATTCTGGCAGGAGTTGGGCGCTGTGCCGTGTGAAATGGTCGAGACCAAAGAAATGGTAAGCGCCGTATTCCCGGACGGCACCTGGATTCACGACTATTGCAACATCGAAAAATTACAGTCGCACCTGGAGCAGCTCTCGCCGAAAGACACGGACGTCATCGCCGAGTACATCGCCGGTATCAAACACCTTCTCAAGAGGGAAGATCCGATGGGCGCCATGCTGTTGGGATCGTTTTGGGAGAAACTCTCCTACCTGCCGGTTTTCCTCTCGCTGGCCAAATACTTCAAACACACCCTGGCGACCTTTGGCGCGCGTTTTCAACATCCCCTCCTCCAAAAGGCTTTTCCGTTGCTACACTCCTCGGTGCCGGAATTCCCGTTCTTCCTGCACCTCATCAAACACGCCTATGCCCTCAAAGGGGATCGAGGCTGGCCCAGAGGGGGATCGTTGCCAATGGCCAAAGCTATGGCAGCCCGGTACACGCAACTGGGCGGGACCATCCACTACCGCCAGAAGGTCGTGAAAATATTGACCGAAAACGACTGCGCCTGCGGGGTGGAGCTGGCGGACGGTACTCAGCACAGAGCCGACTTCGTCGTATCCAACGCGGACGGTCGCAAGACCATGATGGAGATGCTCTCAGGCCGGTATATCAACGAAGAGATCTCGCGATATTGCGAACCCAATCCAGACAGCGACGTCCCCTTTTCCGTGATTGTGTTTTTAGGAGTGAAACGGGACCTGTCCGCCTATCCCTCCGCGCTGCTGATGTTTATGAACGGCCCCGAAGTCATCGCCGGGCATACCTGCGACCATCTCGACATGCAAATCTACGGGTTTGACAGCAGCATGGCCCCGGCCGGCAAAGGCGTCATCAAAGTCGAGCTGTTCAGCAAGCCATCGTATTTTGCGAAGTTGCACGACGACAAAGCCGCCTACAAAGCCGAAAAAGACAGGATCGCCGACCAGGTAATCGCCCTGCTCGAAAGCCAGTTTCCGGGGCTGCGCGAAGACATCGAAGTCATTGACGTCACCACCCTGCACACCTGGGAGCGGTTTATGGGCGGAACACAGGGGCACAACAACTTTCCCAACAAAGAATTTCTGGATACCATCCGCATCATCGGCAGCATGTTGGGCCTGAATCAGCGATACACCCTTCCCGGCCTGAAAAACTTCTTCCTCACCGGGCAATGGGTCACCGCGTCTGGGGCGCTGGTTATGAACGCCCTGTCCGGGAAAACGGTGGTGCAGAAGATTTGCCGACAGTGCGGCGTGAAATTCGAGAAAGCAGCTTAAGCCACTCTCAATGCAGCGCCGGCGCCATCGGGAAAAACATCCCAGGGCAGGCTCAGTTGCGGGTAACGCTGACCCCCAGGTTGTCGGCGTGATCGCTGATCCGTTCAAGGTTGCGCAAGATTTCGACGAACAACACATCGGCCTCCGGCGTGCAGATCTCGTCCCGCAGACGGTCAATGTGCCCCTGGCGCGCGGCCATGTACAGGTTATCGAATTCGTCTTCCAAAGAACACGCCTGATGTCCCAGCGCGTGGTCGCTGTCACGGATGGCGTGCAGAGCGCACATATAGGTGTGCTGAACGTGCTCGCTCAGCCGGGCGAAGTCGGCGGCGGCGTAAGGGCTGAATTCGATCTGTTGCGCTGCCTTTCGCTGAGCGGCCTCGGCCATATCCTCGGCCAGATCGCCCACCCGTTCGATGTCAATGACCAGGCTCTTGATCTGAAAACACTTCCGTTGCTGCGGGACGCTGAGATTCTCCTGCATCAGCCGGTTGACGAAGTCCTCCACCGCTTTGCGCAACGGATCCACAAACTCCCGTTCCTGTTGCAGTACCCACTCTGCCGCTTCCATATCCGCTTCGAGGAACGCCTTGCGCCCATGCTCCAACATCTGGGCCGTAATCTCCCCCATGCGGTAGAGCTCGCGCGTCGCTTCCGTCAAGGCCACCGAAGGAAGGCGGTATTCCCGTTCATCAATATAAGCCGTGACCCTGGTGGCGTCTTCTTTCACCGGTTTGTCGGGAATCAGCCATTCAACCGTCCGCGCGATCTGGTTGATGAAAGGGAACAGGATCACGCTCACGATCACATTGAAGATCGTATGAGCGTTTGCAATCTGGCGCGGCAGCAACGTCGAGGTATGGCTGATCAGGTTCGTAAAAGGCGTGATGAACGGCAAAAAGAGCAAGACCCCCACGACGTTGATCAAAATCTGTGCAATCGAAGCGCGCCGGGCGGAACGAGAGAGGCTCAACGAAGCGATCAAGCCCATCACACACGACCCGATGTTCGCGCCCAACAACAACGCCACCGCACCGCGCAACTCGATGGCGCCGCTCATCCCCATCGCGACGAGCAGACTGGTGACGGCGGTGCTGCTCTGAACGATGGCCGTGAGCACCGCGCCGGCCAGCACTCCGGCCAGGGGAATCTGTCCCATCGCGGACAGCCACTGCGCCACCAGCGGAATCTCCACCAGCGTTTCCAACGCATCGGACATCATCTCCATCCCCAGGAAAACAATCCCGATGCCCAGAAGAATCTCCCCGTATGTTTGGGAGTTGCGGTGGGCGAAAAATTCCACCAGAATAACCCCGACGATAATGAAAAGGGTATTGAAATTTCCGATTTTGAAAGCCACAATCTGCGCCGTGATCGTCGTCCCGATCTCCTGGCCCATCATCACCCCGATGGCCTGGGGCAACGTCATCAGGCTGGCGTTGATCAACCCGATCATCGTCACCATCAACAAACCACTGCTATGGATCAGAGCCGTCGCCGCCGCGCCCAGGAACGCCCCCCTGAGGGGATTGCGCGTCATTTTGTCCAACCATTCCTGGATGTGGCTACCGGTGAGTTTTTCCATCCCCCCACTGAGCATCCGCAAACCGAAAAGAAACAAAGCCATACCGGCCAGGACTTGCAGAATACTAACCATGGTGCCGTTCCCCCTATCTGGTGATGATTGCCCGACGCAGACACAGAACCGGAGTCATTATAGTCCGGCGATGTGATATGAGCAATGGCCTGTATTGTCACACATTTACATTATAATAAGCTGAGAACGAACAAAGATTCCACGAGACAAATGTATCCGCATTCACAGATTTAGAGGCGCCATGCTTAAAAAATCTTTTTGGTATGCCATCTGGATAATGACGATCGGGATGCTTGGGATCGTCGCCTGCACTCAAGCTCCACCGGCGCAACCCGGGAACGGAACCGCCACCGCTCAAATCGTAACCGTCGAGGTGACGCGCGTGATCGCGGAGCCGGTCGAGGTGACGCGAGTAGTCACGGAGCGGGTTCAGGTGACCCGCGTGGTCAAGGTGACGCGAGTGGTTATGGAGGTAGCGACGCCGACGCCCACCCCTATCAAACCGACGCCCGTCATATCGGCAGAACAGGGCATCTGGAGCGGCACCTATAGCTGGTATGCGGCAAATGACCGTGGGTGTGTGCTTGAAGTCACCCACTGGAAGACCCTGGAGCCTTTCCAGCCGGCAGACTTCCACTTGTCGTGTTGCCGTGGCGGGCCTTCGTACAATACGGGAGAAATGTCAGGAAGAATGCTTATAAGCGAAGGTATGGGCGCCTACTCTTATGTCGATGAAGTAAGTCCAAGAGAAGGGCCATGTTACCTCGTTTTCCAATTCGAGGGGGACACTGTTGAAGTGACGCAACTGGGGATGGATTTCCACTGTGGGTTTGGGTTCGGAGTTTATGCCTTCGGAGTATATACCCGCACGAATTGAGGTTCGATCTTGACCCACAGATAGCAAGACTGTGACATCTCTGCCACATCCTCGTAACGCCGATCACCAATGCAGCAAACGCCAGTAATGGAGGCACCCAACAAAGGGCCAGGCAGATGACGTGACCAGGGTAACGGCCAAATGCTATTTTCAAGGGATTCATCATAAACCTGCGGTTCACCAACGGTTGGATGAAAATCACAGTTTACATATCAGAGACATAAAGGGGGTTTTGCGCGGGCGGGTACCCC
>DAOUFX010000166.1:0-10748 GCA_034429675.1 Anaerolineae bacterium
CCGCCCCCAAACCCCCACCCCCAAATTTTGAGAAGATACGTGAAAATCAAAAGGCCGTGGGATCAAATCCACGGCCTTCGCGAGACATTGGCAGAGCCAGTCAAGGAAATAAAAAAGGCCGTGGATGTCGCAGACGCCCACAGCCTTTTGATATTGATTGGGGTTAGATCACTCTAACCTTGCGTGAGGCGCACTGAGACAAGGCAAAACAGATGGACCGCTGTCCCCTTTTTGGGTGATATAGACGAAATACGTTCTGTTTACCATTGTGCACCTCCTTATAAGATCGAACACTCGCCATCATAGCGCAAAACGAGAAAGCTGTCAACCCACTTTCAATCAGTTTCGCATCACCAGCGGTAAGTAGACGAAACTCGCCTCCGTGGGGACGGCGCTGACCTCATTGCTGAGGGTGCTGGTGAGTGGATTAACATTGTTGGCGTTGGCGGGAGTGTAGGTATCAACAACAAAGAAGTAATTGGCCTCCGGCGTCAAGCCATTGACGACATAACTGCTGACGGATTTGTCGCTTGTCGTACCCGCAAGCGGCGTATAGGGGCCGCCGGATGTGAGACCATAATAAACCTGGTAGTGCCCGCCGTCTTGCGTGTAGGAGATAGGCTTCCAATTGACCCGGACGGAGTCGGGCGCCAGGATGGTGACATTGTTGAGCACCGGAGGCACTGTTTGAGTGTCGGCCCAATTGGGGTCCACGTCATTGAGGAAATCCCTCACGCTGAGGTCTTGCGTCCACAGCGCGTTGTAGCCAAAATCGGTTGCGGTCAACACACTCAACCGCGTGATGGAGAGGGGCGGCGTGCCGGTCAGAGCATTGGAGCTGACGGTCAACGTCAGAAGCTTGGTAAGATCACCCAATTCACCGGGGATCATGCCGGTCAACTGGTTGTGGGACAGTTGCAACCCCTGAAGTTGCGCCAGCGATCCCAGGCCGGAGGGAATGGCGCCGGTCAATGCATTGGAATCCAGGTTCAACCACAGGAGAGTATCGAGATTCCCCAGTTCGGAGGGAATGGTGCCGGTGAGCAGATTGTTGTTCAGGAAAAGATGCCGAAGAATGCCAAAATCACCCAGGCTGGGCGGAATGGCGCCGGCTAACTGGTTGTTGTTCAGGTACAGGTACATCAACACCGTCATACCGCTGAGTTCAGAGGGGATGGCGCCGGTCAATTGATTGTTGCTTAAATCCAGGGTCTGTACGGCGGTAAGTACGCCCAACGTGACAGGAATGGCGCCGGTCAATTGATTGTAACTCAAATTCATGGTCTTAGTCTGCGTGAGTTCCCCCAGGGCCGCCGGAATACTGCCGGTTAACTGATTGTTGTTCAAGAAAAGCTTCTCGAGTTTGAGAAGGCCGCCGATTTCGGCAGGGATGGCCCCATTGAGCTGATTATTGTTCACCACAAGCTCTGCGAGCTGGTTGGCAGAGAACAAGTTGGGCGGCAGCGCGCCGGTCAGTTGATTGTGATCCAGGTACAGGTACTTGAGATAGTCAATGTCGCCCAGTTCATGGGGGACGTTGCCGGACAGTTGATTGTTGGACAGGCGCAAAGTAACCGTGCGGGTGAGTGTCCCCAGGGCGGCAGGGATGGCGCCGCTCAATTGGTTGTTTGACAGATTCAGATTAGTAAGACTCGTGAGGCCGCTGAAAGCAGAAGGGATGGCGCCGGTCAGTTGGTTGTCGTTGAGAGCGAGAGTTTGAAGATTGGACAACGATCCCAACGCATCCGGGATAGCGCCCGTCAGATTGTTTCGATGCAAGGACATAGACTCCAGAGCGGTAAGGCCATCCAGGTCAACAGGAATATTCCCGGAGAAGCTGTTGCTTGACATGTCCAATATCCGCAAGGCAGCGAGCGACCCCAACGCGGGAGGGATAGCGCCGGTCAGGGAATTTCCGTAAAGGTACAATACCCGAAGATAGGAAAGATTCCCGATGGTGCTGGGAAGGGTGCCGTTCAATCCCACGTAAGTACGAGTGAGCGTGATGACGTGGTTCCCCTCGCACTCCACACCGCTCCAGTCGGTGCAAGGCGTGGTCGTGACGTTCCAATTATTGGTCGCGCTGTCGGTCCAGTTTGGCCCGTCGGTGCTGGTATACAGGTCTAGCAGCGCCTGGCATTCGGTGAGCGAAATTTCGGATACAGAGCTACAGTTGATGGCCGCTTGCAAGGGGGTACGAGGCAACAACAGCAGCAACCCCAGCGCCAGGGCGCAACACAGGATTGCGGCTATGCCAAGTTTGTGGAAACGTTCAGAGACACTCATCATTTTTCTCCTTTTTTGGTCGGATATGAGATTGATCGTTTCATCCGGATCCTTTCGGACGCTTTTCATTTTACACTAAAACTGGAACGCGCCCCAGTTTGCCCGCCAAACAAACTGACGGGCGGATCGTCGTCCGCCCGTCAGCGCTGCCAGTGCGAAAAAAAGCTATACCTCCGGCAATTCGCAACTCAGTTCCGGCCCCTCTGGGTGCAACGCCAGGAAGATTTTCTCTGCCGAGAGGGGCAAATCGTGGAAACGAATACCGGTGGCGGCATAGAGCGCATTGGCGATGGCGGGCGCCGTGGGCACCATGACGTGTTCGCCGACGCCGCGCGCGCCCCACGGGCCATCCTCCAGCGGCGTCTCCACGATGTCGCCGTGAATCTCGTGCGGGGCATCCACCGCCGTGGCAATCTTGTAGTCCACGAAACTGCCGTTGAGCGGGCGCCCCTTCGCATCGAAGCGCAAACCCTCGAAGGCGGAACTCAACCCGTGTACCGCCCCACCCTCGATTTGCGTCATCACCAGATCGGGATTGATGGCTTTGCCCACGTCGTAGGCGCTGGCGACTTTGATCACCTCCATCTGTCCCGTCTCGGTGTCCACCTCGACCTCCACGGCTTGCGCGCCCACGGTATAGTGGACGACGGCGCGCGCCCCCTGGCCCGTGTCCGGGTCGAGGCCGGTGACGTAGGTGGGCATGAATTTGCCGCTGCCCACCACGGGCCCGCCCTGCCAGCCTTCAAAGTCATCGTTGGGCAAACCGTAGACGACCATTTTCTGCAGAGGTTGCTCACGCTCGGACTTGTACGAGATGACGACACCGTTTTTGATGTCCAGATCGGCAGAGTCTTCGTTCCAGTACTGCGCCACGATTGCAAGGATTTTGCCGCGCGCTTCTTCCGCCGCCGCCTTGACCGCGTTGCCCATAGACCAGGTCAGCCGGCTGGCGACGGTCTGCCATTCGTAGGGGCTGTACTTCGTGTCCACGGGATTGGCCGAGACGCGCACCCATTCGTAGGGCACACCGAGCGCCTCCGCCGCCATCTGCGCCATCACGGTGAAAGCGCCCTGGCCGATCTCCTGCCCGCCGACGTAGACGTTAACCGTCGCATCCTCGTTGAAGCGCACGATGGCCGAGCTGCCGGGATTGGGCGGCATGGCGGGCGCCTTCCACATAATCGCCAGGCCCTTGCCGCGAACTTTCTTGGGCGCAGGCGATTTCCGAGAACCGGCAGCCCGCCTCTCCCAGCCGATCGCCTGGGTGACTTTGTCAATGCACGTGATCAGGTCCACCTGCGGCATGGTCATCCCGGTCAGGATGGTATCGCCGGTGCGGACGCAGTTGCGCCGCTGGAAATCCGCCGGATCCATGCCGATCTTCTCGGCGAGTTTGTCCATCACCTGCTCCAGCCCCCAATGAATTTCGGGCATGCCGAACCCGCGCATGGCGCTGCCGATGGGATGGTTGGTGTAGACGCAATACGAATCGCCTTTGACGTTGGGCACGTCGTAGGGGCCGGTGCAGGAGTAGCCGGCAGCCCGTGCGATGTTGACGCCATAATCGTTGTACGCGCCGCCGCCGAAGTAGTAAGTTAGCTCCATCGCCAACAGATTGCCGTCGGCGTCGCAGCCGATTTTGTACCGGCCTACCAGATTTTGGCGCACGTTGGTGGCGACAAATTCTTCCTCGCGCGTCATGCGCACTTTGACCGGGCGCCCCTTGACGGCCTGTGCCATCAGGACGACGTTAGCTTCGATGGAAATGCCGGCCTTGCCGCCAAACCCACCGCCGACGTAGGGCGAGACGACGCGCAGATTGCCGTGGGGCACGTCGAGGCATTGCGCCAACATGTCGCGCTGCGCAAACGGCGACTGAGACGCGGCCCACAGCGTAATCTGCCCGTCCACGTCCCAGCGGGCCACGGCGATGTGGGTCTCGATGGGCGCGTGCTGGATTTGCGGCAGCGTGTAGGTTTCCTCGACAATGGCGGCGCACTGCGCCCACACCGCGTCGGAGACGTCGCCCTTGCGCAACTTGAAATGCTCGGAAATGTTGGTGCCCGGTTCGGGGAAAATGAAATTGACGTGCTCGTAGTTGCCCAGGTCGGGATGCAACAACGGCGCGTCGGGCTGAGCGCCGGCGTAAGGATCGAAGACGGGCGGCAACGCCTCGTATTCCACCTCGACCAGCCGGGCCGCCTGCTCCGCAATCTCCTCGCTGACGGCGACCACGCCGGCCACCGACTCGCCCACGTAGCGCACGCGGTCGTAGGCGAAAATGTAGCGATCTTTGAGATACAACCCCAGATGCGTGGGGTTGTCCTGGCCCGTGACCACCGCCTTGACGCCGGGGAGGGCCAACGCCTTGCTCGTGTCAATTTTCTTGATCAGCGCATGGGCGACCGGGCTGTGGACGATCTTGCCGTGGAGCAGCCCCGGCCCGAAAGCCATATCATCCACGTATTTGGCGGCTCCGGTCACTTTCTCAAACGCATCCACGCGCGGGACGCTTTTGCCGACGGGATTAGGTGTATTTTGAGTCATTTCGTGCTCCTTTGCAAATCCGAAACGTGAAACGTGACAGGAACAAACTTCACGTTTCACGTTTCACGTTTCACGAATGCTAAAACGTGAAACGTGATAGGAATAGTCTTCACGTTTCACGCGCTTTTTTCTGCAACATCCTGAATCGCTTCCACAATCCGCACATAGCCCGTGCAGCGGCAGAGGTTGCCGACGAGAGCGTGGCGGATTTCGTCTTCGGTAGGGCGCGGGACGCGGTCGAGCAGCGCCTTGGCGGACATCAGCATGCCCGGCGTACAAAAACCGCACTGGACGGCGTTGTGATCAATGAACGCGCGCTGGAGCGGATGCAGCTCCCCATCCTTGCTCAACCCCTCGACGGTCTCGATGGTCGCGCCGTCGGCTTCGGGGGCAAGCACCTGGCAAGAACTGACCGGGACGCCGTTCATAATGACCGTGCACGCGCCACACTCGCCGTTCTCGCAACCGACCTTCGGCCCGGTGATGTCCAACTGCTCGCGCAGCACTTTGAGCAGCGTGTGATGGGACTGAACATTGAGCGTATAGGAATCACCGTTGACGGTTAGAGTGATTTCATGGTTCATCGTAATCTCCTTGAATGGCTTATCACGTTTCACGTTTCACGTTTCACGTTTCACGTTTCACGTTTCACGTTTCACGCCCGAACTTTGTCCACAGCGGTACGAATGGCCCGCCGTGCAATATTCACCACCATGGCCCGCCGGTATTCGGCGCTGGCGCGGACGTCGTCAATGGGGCAGCAGCAGCCGTAAGCGGCCGCGGCGGCTTCGTCAATGTGGGCGTCGTCGTAGCTTTCGTTGAGGATAGCTTCAGCCTGGGGCGAACGAATGGGGGTGGGCGCTACGGCGCCGAGCGCGACGCGCCACCTCACCCACGGCCCCTCTCCTGGGAGGCGAGGGGAGGCGAGAATGGCGACGCTGACGATGGAGAGATCGCCGGCTTTGCGGCGGCTGAGCTTGTCGAAGACGCCAACGCTGCCTTCCGGCGGCCTGGGAACGAGCACACCGGCGATGATCTCGCCCTTTTTGAGCGCATTGCGTTTGGGGCCGACGAAGAACTTGTCCGCCGGGATCGAGCGGTCACCCTGCGGGCCCTTGACCAGCACGCTGGCTTCGAGCGCCAGCAGCGCCGGGGCCGAGTCGGCGGCGGGGGATGCGGTGCCCAGGTTGCCGCCGAGGGTGGCGCGGTTGCGCACCTGCTCGTTGCCCATCGCGGCGGCGGCCTGCGCCAGCAAATCCCAGTGAGACTTGACGAGGTCGGAGCGCGCGATCTCGTTCATTCGCAGCGCCGCCCCGACGTAGAGGCATTCGCCGGGCGCGCAGCCGCAGCAGGGCGCCAACCCTTCCACCGTGAGATCGCGCAGGCCGGGCAGCGCCTTGATGTCCACCACGGCATCGGGCGCCCAGACGCCATCGCGCGCGTGCGGGATCAAATCCGTCGCCCCCGCCAGCGGGTACACCTTTTTATCCGGCTGGGTCAACAGCGCGAAAGCTTCGTCGAAATTTTTGGGTTTGTAATACTCAAAGGGTTGCATAAATTCCCCCTGATTTGAATAAGATATTGAGACTTCAGAAAGTAAAAGGGCCGCCGCATTCCAGCTACGCGGCGACCCACACGAAAAGCAACCTATACTTCGATATCCTCGATGCGCGCTCCTTCAAATTCCTTATCAATGTGTTTGGCCGGGAAAATCAGGAAAACGGCGTTTAGAAAAATGCCGAAGACTGACGCGGTTGCAATAGCGGGAAGTTGTAATCCGAAGACCGGGATCATTCCACCGGTATAGCCGATAGATCCACCGATGCCGATGACCAGAATGGCGGCGATGACCGCCAATTTGCGGGGATCGAACAAGTTGACCTTCTTGGCGATTTGTAGAGCGATACCCTGAGCGCCAATCACACCGAACAGATAAATAGCCAGGCCGCCGGTCACGGCGGTTGGCAATGTGTTGACCAGCGCCGCCAGTTTTCCGATGAATCCCAATGCAGCGGCAATACAGGCCGCTGTGATGAGCACCGGCCCGGAATAGTTGCGGGTAATCGCCATCAATGAGTTATTTTCGCCGTAGTTAGTACCGGCGCAGCCGCCGAACATACCGTTGATGGTGTCGCCCAAACCGTCGCAAATCAGGTTCAATCCGATGAGACGGCTGAGTTTGACAGGCGGCCGGCCAAGTTCAGCCGCGAGTTGATCCACATAAAGACTGATTTGGTAAAGGTGCGCCGTACTCTCGGGGATGGTGGCAATGGCAATGGGCGCAATCGCCAGAAGCGGAGCCCATCCGGCTTCTTTACTGAAGAAGATAGGGAATGAAAAGGCCGGCGCCTGTATCCAGTCTGCGCTTAGCAATCCGCCAAAGTTCACCAAGGGAGTACCGCCAACCGGGTTGCCAAACATATAAGCTCCTGCCGGATGCCTGAAGAACAATGCCACGACATATCCGGTAATCCCTCCAAGAAGCACCGGCAGCATTCCGATAAAACCTTTGCCGCGTAGATAGACTGAAAAGAAGATAGTGGACAGCAATGTAACCAGTGAGACAATCCACCAACTGGTGGCGGCCATAGGTGCGCCATTGGCGTCGGTCAGTGAAATCGTACCGCTGGCCTGCTGTAAAGCCGTAAACGCCAACGCAATGCCGATAACCACCGCGACCGAGCCGGTTATTTCGGGAGGCAAAATTTTGTCCAGGCGCTCCTTGCCGATGTAGCGAATCAGGAACCCGACACCGATATTTAACAAGCCGGTGAGCACGATGCCGCCTTGGGCGATCCGAATACGAGTCGCCGGGTCTCCGACCTGGTAGATATTGGTAATGGTAATCGCAGCAACCGGGGCGATGTATGAGAAACTGGAGCCGTAGTAAAGCGGTATATAGCTTTTTGAAACATAGGACGACAACAGAAGTGCAGCAACCGTTGCCAGACCAGAGGCAAACAAGGTCATCCCCACATCGAAGCCGGTCAGAACGGCGACGAGAACCGTCGCGGGGAACATGGTCAAAACATGCTGAAAGGCCAACCCAATCATAGCGCCGACGGGGGGGGCGTCGTTGGGCAAATAACCGAGGACTTTACTTTGCGTTTTTGATGCTGTAGCCATTCCTATGACTCCTCTCGTGAAACTGAAAACTAGATAAATAAATGAAGGACTTTGATTCGTTGCGTCTTGTTGAGGAATTTTGCGCCATCACCTCCTGCATCAAGATGTGTGTGGGTTATGACAGGTATTGCACACCCATCACGCTCTAATTCTAGTCCATCGGTATAAATTTCAAGCCGCAGCAAGGTGCATTCTGATTTCGGGGCACAGTCTCCGCACAGAAGAAGACGCAAAATTTTGCGTCTCTACGAAAATACGGGTTTTGTCCCATCTTGAAACACACCCCGCAGCAGAGCCTCACGGTTTCCGCGAAACCCGGCGCGCCGGCTCGAAGCCGGAACGCGCCGGGGTCAGGATGTCGCCGTAGGCGGCCAGGTTGCGATCTTCCAGGTGATCGAAGATCATGGGGCTGACGGAGCCATAGCTGATGCGTTTGAGCGGCTCCGGATCGAGCTCCGCCGCGACGATGTCTTCCGTGCCGCGCCCCAGCGCTAACGTCTGCGCGATCGGGCTGACGATCATGCTGTGGCCGAAGTAGTAGTTTCCCCCGGCGTCCGGGCCGACGGCGTTGCAAGCCGCGATGTAGACGTGATTGTCGTAGGCGCGCGCCTTGTTCGTCAGCTCCCAGACCTCGAAGCTGCGCAACAACGCCGAAGGGCGGACGATCACCTCCGCGCCGCGCACCGCCTCACAGCGATAAAGCTCGGGGAAATCGCCGTCGTAGCAAATGGTGAGCCCGATGGTCGCCAGCGGTGTTTTTATCACGACCGGCTCCATGCCGGGGGTAGACCAGCCGCCGGCGGCTCGCCGCTCGGTGGGAAACAGGTGGGTCTTGCGGTAGACGCCCAGCAGCCCGTCAGGGCCGAAAAGCGCGGCGCTGTTGTAGACGATGTCCGGCGACGGCCCGCGCTCGTAGGTGGGGAAGACCAGGTAGAGATTCAGCGCCCGCGCCGCCGCCGCGACCGGCGCCGTCAGCGGGCCGGGGAGGGTGTCCACCAGCGCCCACAGGTCTTCAACCGGACAACCCGGCGTGAACCCCGTCGTCACCGTCTCCGGCAGCACCACCAGCTGGGCGCCGGTCTCCTGCGCCGCCCGCTCCGTCCAGGCCAGCGCCTTCTCGATGTTCTCGCGCACCGCCAGCGGCTTTGCCGCAAACTGCGCACAGGCTATCGTGAAACGCTGCATTGTTCCCTCCTCAAAAAATAGCCCGCCGCTGACGCGGCGGAGGGTTAAAAGGAAGTGTTTTTCGTGCGGGGGTACCCGCACGAAAAAACACGCTCCCTTTACCTCTTCCGTTGAATCACGATTTTCATTGCCGGGTGGTGCGCCCCAGGCTCATGGCGACTCCTCAAAAAATAGCCCGCCGCTGACGCGGCGGAGGGTTAAAAGGGAATGTGTTTTTCGGGTGGGGGTGCCCGCGTGCGAGCAGAGTCGCCCGAAAAAACACACCCCCTTTATCTCTAAAAATGTCTTTTCGCGTGAAGCCGAAACACTTCTTAACTTTCCACTTGCCAACTTGAAACTTGAAACTCTTGAGGGTCAGAGCGCCCCCTCGTCGCGCAGTTCCGCGATCTGCTCCGCCGTGTAGCCGAGCAGTTCACGCAGCAGGTCGTCGGTGTGCTGGCCCAGCGTGGGCGCCGGCATGCGCATTGCGCCGGGCGTCTCGCTGAGTTTGATCGGGATGCCGGCCATGGTCAGCTCCCCGGCCAGCGGATGGACGAGTTTGACCAGCATCTCCCGCGCCAGCACTTGCGGATGTTCCATCACCTGGGGGATCGTGTTGATGGGGCTGGCGGGAATTCCTGCCGCGTCGAGCAGCGCCTGCCAGCCGGCATTGGTGCGCTGCCGGAAAATCTCGGCCAGGATGGGGCGCAGCTCGGCATAGTTGGCGTGTCGCAGCGGATTGGTCTTGAAGCGCGGATCCGCGCCCAGTTCGGGGCGCTCCAGCGCCTCACACAGCCGGACCCAGATCGTGTCGTTGCCCACCGCGACCATCAATTGCCCGTCTTGCGTCTCGAACGGTTCGAGAGGAACGACGGAAGGATGGCGATTGCCGATAGGGCGCGGGATTTCACCGGTGACGCTGTACCGCGCGATGGCATTCTCCAGAATGGCGACCTGGCAATCGAGCATCGCCACGTCCACCAGCTGGCCCTGCCCGGTGCGCTCCCGCGCCGCCAGCGCGCTCAGGATGCCGATGGCCGTGAAGATACCCGCGATGATGTCGCCGATGGAGGTGCCGACCCGCGTGGGCGTCCCGTCCTCCTGCCCGGTGATGCTCATCACGCCGCTCATCGCCTGCACCACACCGTCGTAGGCGGGGCGCTGGCTGTACGGCCCGTTGCGCCCGTAGCCTGACGTGGCCGCGTAGATCAGGCGCGGGTTCAGCTCGCGCAACGTCGCGTAGCCCAGCCCCAGCTTCTCCAGAGTGCCGGGGCGGAAGTTCTCGGTCAGCACGTCCACCAGGGGGACCAGCTCACGGAGAATCTGCTGCCCGCGCGGCGACTTGAGGTTCAACGTCATGCTGCGCTTGTTGCGGTTGAGGCTCATAAAATACGCGCTCTCGCCGTGAAGATAGGGGCCGAAGTTGCGCGAATCGTCGCCCACACCGGGTATCTCGATCTTGATCACGTCGGCCCCCAGGTCGGCCAGAATCATCGTCGCATAAGGCCCGGCCAACACCCGGGACAAATCCAGCACACGCAGTCCTTCCAAAGCCATCATGGGCATTCTCCTTGGAGTCAAAAGTTGGTGTCATCTCAATAAAAAGGGGGAGAAGTGGGGGCTTG